>JBMFWU010000248.1:0-5473 GCA_049964955.1 Syntrophobacteraceae bacterium | reverse complement strand
CGGCCGTACGAGAGGCTTTGGGGTTTTCCGCGGCAAGACCTGCTGCGCCCTCCCTGCTCGGATCGCTTCTTGGCGACTCACAAACGCCGCAGAGCCATGCCGCCGAAAGCCAGGCCCCCATCGCGTTCAACTCGCAGGAAGATATCGGCAGTGTCCTGAGCCAGGGGTTCATGAGCGAGGCGGCATCTGCCCATTCGGCGGAGGCGGAGGAAGATTTCAGCCTGCTCGATCTTTCCGACGAGGAACTCGAATCGCTGATCGTTAAAGACACGTTTGCAAACGAAGAAGGGGAAAACCTGCAGCCGACCGGGGAGATTGCTTTTTCCCCTTCGGACGAAATTACCCTGCCGGAAATCGCCGGTGAATCTTCTCTCGAGGACCAGGTCCTCAGCTTCGACGATTTTCACGACGCTTCCGAAAAACCCGTCCCGGCCGATCGGGGACCCGATTTTGGCGGCGAGTCGCTACGACTGGAAGACGGGCCGGTGCTCTCGTTGGAATTCGAGCATGCGCCGCCGCCCCCGGCCGCTGACGGCGATTTTGTCATCGACCTGTCCGAAAGCGAACTCGAAACCCTGTTAAAGCGACTCGAAGGCGCTCCCAATGAGGATGCCTGAAACGCGGCTGTCGATTTTCGGTTGACAAAGAGCCGGGATTCGACTAAATTCGGTTGCTTGTGGCGAGGTAGCTCAGTCGGTAGAGCAGTGGACTGAAAATCCTCGTGTCGAGAGTTCGATTCTCCCCCTCGCCACCACAAAATTCAAGGGGTTACGGCTTCAACACCGTAGCCCCTTTTTTCGTGGCGAAAATCTGTCGCCATCTTTTCGCATTGATCCCGCATTTTTTCCCACTACTTCATAGAGCGCGAAAAAGAAGATCAAATTAGGTAGATAGCGAAGGCATATTTCTGGTCAAGCACCGCTAATGTGCATAAAATAGCCAGTGCGGACAGGAGGGCTTTGTATGGCAGAGCCGGCAAAAAGGAATGCAGGATACGATGATCTTTTGAGTATTCCGGACAACATGACCGGAGAAATCATAGGCGGAGGGTTGATCGTGACCCCCAGGCCTGCGCATAGGCACATCTTCGCAGCCTCATGCCTGGGGGCGGAACTTATTCCGCCTTACCAGCTTGGCCGGGGAGGTCCCGGAGGCTGGATAATCCTGGCCGAACCGGAGATTCATTTCAGCCCGGAAGACATAATAGTGCCGGACTATGCCGGATGGAGAAAGGAGAGGTTTGCCACTCCCGCTGGAGAGCATCGCTATACGGTCGTCCCTGATTGGGTTTGTGAAATCCTTTCGCCAAGCACCGCTCAGAGGGACAGAATCGTTAAGATGCGGCCCTTTGCCCAATATCGGCTCCCGTATGTGTGGCTGATCGATCCGGAGTTGAAATCCCTGGAGGCATACAAGCTAGAACACGGCAAATGGTCCCGCGTGGAGGCGCTTTACGAAAATGACAAGGTACGCGCCGAACCGTTTTCGGAGATAGAGTTTGATCTCGACGTTCTCTGGGCGGAAAAAACCGAACGTCCAGCCCGATAAAGCTGGAGGAATGCCAGTGGCCGAGCCTGGAAAAAAGAAAGCGACTTACGAGGACCGATAGGACCGCCCTATCAATTCGGTAGAGAAGGCGGCCCCGGGGGAAGGATCATTCACGTCGAACCGGAGATTCAATTGGGAGAACACACCATGGTTCCCGATCTGGCCGTATGGAGGGTGGAAAGATACCTTTGGGAAGAGGACCAAAACCCGATCTCGGTTGCGCCCGACTGGATTTGCGAAATTCTTTCTCCGTCGACCTCGCAGCTCGACAAAATGAAAAAGATGCCAATCTATGCCGATCATGGAGTCGAGCATTTGTGGCTGCTGGATCCGACTGCAAAGATCCTGGACACCTACCGACTCAAATCGAATGGATGGCTTCCTGTGGCTCGATTCCGTGGAGATGACAAGGTACGGTCCGAACCTTTTCAGGAAATCGAATTCGACCTTGGGGATTTGTGGCCAAAGTCGCAGCCGACCTCTTTAGATTCGCAGGGGACGATTTAACCGGGGTAAAGCTGTATGTTTCCGAGTTGTCCCTAAGGCTCTGAATCACTGTGTAATATCCGAAGACCTCTCAGTTTGCTTCCAGGGAGCATTTTTCGCATTGCAGGGCGAATAAGAAATTGAACGCCACTGCCGTTGGCCGCCTCTAAAAAGGAATGTCATCGTCTGGAGCGACGTAAGAAACGCTGCTTGTTGTCCCATCAGGTTTTTTGGATGACACCCATCTTGGAAGTTCGTCCTTAGAGATTTCCCCTTTTGCAACCGACTTGAAAACTTCCCAGTAATTTCGAAGATGGTCGGAAATTAAATTCTGAGGTGCTGCTTTCCATGTCCATTCAAACGGCTCATTTCGGTCGAAGTGGCCGCGCCATAACAAGCCGTTCTCTCGGATCAACTTCCACAAGATTTGCTCTTCATGAGAAAGCATGTCTGGATGGGCGAATGCCAGTTTAGCGAACCGATCAGCCTCGTCTGTATCCCACATCTCGCCAATTTCATTGGCGAGGCTGTCCGTGTAATCCCCTGCCATCCCATCGACCTCTTTAAGACTCACTTTCTTCAGGCTCTCGGCAACTGCCCACTCAATGTAACTGGAGAGAGTGCGCCTCTGTTTTCTTGCCGCAAGTCCTGCCAGATACCGCAATTGCGGGTCTAGCCTGATAGTTACCGTTTCCGTTCGCTCTAGCTTGCCCCCCCCTCCAGTCGTTCCTTTGACTCTTCGGGCCATATCGTTTCCTCCCTTCCAGGTTAAACCCTAAAATGCACAATTATCCTAATTTTAATCGTAGTATATTTCAATACAAAAAGTGTATTTCATTCACAATTTTTTTTAATTATTATTGTGGTGTATTATGATGGATAAATCGCTTTTGAGAATGAGAATGATTGCCTGGGGTTAACCGTCGAGGTTGTGCTCCTCCCTGACGGGCGAGTGTTCACCCGTAATGAAGCGCCTGCCGGGACGCGTTGGCCATGATGCGATGTGCCGTGGGCAGTGGTCGCCATTTTACCAGGCGAGGGCGAAATTTCTATGAGGAGTGGATGCGGAGCGGATCGTTTGAAAGCACTGCTCAAGCGGGAAAGGCATAAGGTCATGCCAAAAGAGCACAAATATCGAATCTACATTGATGAAGTAGGGAACCCGGATCTGGAGAGCTCGGAAAATCCAAATCATCGCTTCCTGAGTCTTACCGGCGTGATCATGTCGCTCGACCACGTAGAGTCTGTTGTCCATCCACAAATGACCGCGTTGAAGGCGAAATATTTCCATTCACATCCAGATGAGCCGGTCATATTTCACAGAAAGGAAATGGTCAACTTTAAGCCGCCATTCGAAAATCTCAGAGCCACCAAGATAAGGGAACAATTTGATCGCGAACTTCTGGATCTGTTGGAATCGTGGGAGTACACCGCCATATCGGTTTGCCTCGACAAGAAAAAACATAAGGAAACCTACGCCACTTGGCGTTACGATCCCTATCATTATTGCCTGGCTGTTCTCCTGGAACGCTTTGTCTTCTTTCTAAACCGTGCCGGGTGCCGTGGTGACGTAATGGCCGAATCGAGAGGCGGCAAAGAGGATAAAAGACTCAAAGCATCCTTCATTCGGTTGTGGGAAAAAGGAACTGATTATGTCGATCCGCAAGAGGTGCAGAAAGCGCTCACAAGTAAGCAGCTGAAGATAAAGCTAAAAGTAAATAATATAGCCGGTCTGCAACTCGCGGATATCGTGGCGCATCCCAGCCGAAATGATATTCTGTGGGAGCAGGGTTTATTGCAACGCCCCATCGGCCAATTTGCCTCTGAGGTAATAAAAATATTGCGGATAAAGTATGATCGGAAAGGTGATCGGCTCTTCGGAAAGAAGTTCCTTTAAAGAGAAAGGCCCTTTCGGGCCTCGATGGCATCTGCCATCCACCTCCAAACACGTTGGATTACTGATATTTTATACATCCTCGGGTGATGATGTCAAGGGCAATAACGATCAGCGTTACGTTACCGTCGGAACGGCACCGCCACCGCCTCTAAATCTTCTCGCGCTCCGCCCCCGAAATGTAGGACTTGCCGCCGAAGGAAACCTGCTCACCTTGCCCTGCTTTTCGAGCCTTCCTGATTAGTGCTCCACTCGCTCAACGGAAACTCCAAGAGAGGCTGCGAGTTCGGCACCGTGCAGGGCCGTCTTTCGACGGTTGCCACTATTCTTTGCTCGAGGTCGCGATCTGCGCCGGTTTGCCCCTCCGACTGGAATGTTCCGATTATTTCGACGTGCAGCGAGCTAAAAAGCGCCCCGGGCCATCTCTTCGCCGGTGAGGCCTTGGGTTCCTGCGTGGGCGCGGGGGGCGAAGGACCGCTGCCGGGCTGACCGGAGTCGTTGTAGATGCAGGTGCCATGTTCACGCCAGGCCGTAGCGGAGATGATCCTGACCCATTTTAATTGCAACTATTTACCTTCAGGCCATGTGCCGAGCTTGCGCGATGTTGATTCCTTTTAATTTTCTGGATATCGCCGTCTCTATTGCCATTTCCGGTCGCCGTTTGGCAGGCAATATGGTGCCGTGGTATACGGCTGGCAATGGAGGAATCAGGGGGCCCGGACATTGAGGATTTGGCTGTGGGATGTTTAATACTTGCAGGGCTGGAGATTTTGAATTATGGGTGCTGCGTGATCATGCCGTACGGTTACCCAAACGCACTGGCCAGGGTGAAGGAACTCGGCTACGAGGTGATCGAAGTGGATACTTCGGAGTTTTGCAAGATCGATGGCGGAGTGAGTTGCCTGTCGTTGCGCTTTTGAGCGACGCTTCCGAGGAGGCATGGAACCTTGGATTCTGTTCCTGGACCCATAACTTACGTCCTGATGAGCAGTTCGTAAAGCTTGGGGTGGTGGACTGAAGACCCTCGTGTCGACAGATCATTTTTTTACAATTTCGAGCTGTTTTCGAATCAAATCGCAGGGGCTTTCCTTCAGTTCGGTATGACAAGGGACAGGGACTCTCTTGCCGGTTTTCGGATTCATGTAAATGTCGTGGCGACCTCCATGGCGTTTGAGGAAGCATCCCGCTTGAACCGGTTCACGTATAAAGGCTTGCCGGTTCACACTTCCACCGCAAGCTCTTTGATACGAGAGCCGGGGCGAGGTATCGATTCTTCATCTGCCATCATCATCTGGTAGGCGTCCCTTATATTTTCCTCCAACTCATCCATTGACTCGCCTTGACTGAAAATACCGGGAATCTCTTTGAGCCTGCCGACATACCATCCATCATCCATCCAATATTCCAGCGTGAAATGCCTCAACATGGCCAAACTCCCACGGTTGTCAACATTTTGGGCGGACACAGAACACCACCTCTCCTTTAAGATGGATTCACAAGGTAAACCACTGTAACTTTTTTGTAACCGCCAACATCAAAAATTTC
>JBMFWU010000247.1:2575-5495 GCA_049964955.1 Syntrophobacteraceae bacterium | reverse complement strand
TACTGGAAACGTAGATGGAACTTGATTTAGAGCGCCTCCCGCACCATGTGGCCATAATCATGGACGGCAACGGGCGGTGGGCCAGGCAAAGGGTCAGGAACAGGGTTTTCGGCCACCGCAAGGGGGCTGAAGTCGTGCGCACCATTATGACCTGCTGCACCGAGGTGGGCATCCCGTTTCTGACGCTCTATGCCTTTTCGGAAGAAAACTGGAACCGGCCGGAAAAAGAGGTAAAAGCGCTCTGGCAGCTTTTGGAACGATACCTTGCTTCCGAGCTGCCCGAGCTGCTCAAAAATCGGGTGCGCCTGAGGCATATAGGCGACGATAAAAACATCCCGCCACACATCCTTACCCGGCTTCTGGCGGTGGAAAACGAGACGGCGCATTTGGACGCCCTCACCCTCTGCCTCGCCCTCAACTACGGGGGCCGGCAGGAGATCGCGAGGGCGGCAAGCCTTTTTGCCGAAGACGTGAAAAACGGCGTGTGTTCGGCAGACCAGCTTTCCCCCGAACGTTTTTCCCGCTATCTCTACAGCCCCGATACCCCGGACCCCGATCTGATCATACGGACGGGCGGGGAAATACGGGTCAGCAACTTTTTGCTCTGGCAGATCGCTTACGCGGAGCTCTACTTTACCGAGGTCTTCTGGCCTGATTTCGGAAAGGTCCATTTCCTGGAAGCACTTGCCGAATTTCAAAAAAGAGAGCGCCGTTTCGGCCGCACCGGCGAACAGGTGAAAAAAGGCGGGCGGCCCGCCCACGGAGGCCCCTCCGCAGCAGATGTTCCGCTAACCGGTTCCGGGTCGCGCTAGAGTTCGCCATGCCTCAAACACACACATTGCCTTCGAGCAAACTGCGCTGGATTACCGGCATACTTCTCGCTCTGCCCATTGCGGGCTGCATTGCCGCGGGTCCTCGCTGGAGCGGCCTTGTCCTCGTCCTTCTTGCCGTCGCAACAGGCCTTTGGGAGCTGCACGGCATGCTCTTCGATCTGCCTTTGCCGGCGAAATGGAGGCTCTTTTCCTATGCGGCCGCTCTTTTTCTGCCGTTTTTGACCTACAGGTGGGGGGTTACGGGCCTTAATTCCGCTCTGTTCCTCTCGTTTTTTTGCGCGCTCACCCTTATGATGATTTCCGCACCCCTGGAGCGAGACGAGATCGCAAGGATCGCGACACTTGCCTTCGCCTGGCTCTACCTGCCCTACCTGCTCTCGTTCGTGCTGCTGATCTGGGACGGCGCCAACGGCCGGTCCTGGATTTTTTTCCTCCTGGTTGTTATCGTTGCCGGGGACTCCGGGGCCTACTTTATCGGCCGCCGCATGGGCACCAAAAAGCTCTACCCGACGGTCAGCCCGAAAAAGACCGTGGAAGGCGCCCTTGGAGGGCTTTGTGCGAGTGTGGTCGCAGGATCTCTTGCGGGACTGATCTTTCTACGACCCGTTCCGCTGAAGGCGCTTTGTATTTTCAGCCTGGCCGCAGCCATTGCCGGCCAGGTCGGGGACCTGGTCGAATCCATGATCAAGCGCAACTCGGGGAAAAAAGACTCAAGCGGTCTTCTGCCCGGCCATGGAGGAGTGCTCGACAGGCTTGATTCGTTGCTCTTTGCCTTTCCGGTCCTTTGGGCGCTCCTGCAGCTTAGCGCCGGCGGACTTGGCAGGTTTTAACGCGTACGGGATCTATGAAGAAAAAAAAGATATCCATAATAGGCAGTACCGGTTCGATCGGACGGAGCACGCTCGATGTCGTGCGCCAGTTTCCGGAGCGCTTTGAGGTCCCCGCCCTGGGCGCCGGCGCCAATGCAGCTCTTCTGGCCGAACAGATAGCCGAGTTTTCCCCGAGGTTGGTCTCGGTCATTGACGCATCTGCTGCCACCGAACTGGAAAACCGTCTCCACTCGAAATCGATTCCCTTCCCTGAAATCCTGTACGGATCGGAAGGGTACTGCAGAGTTGCTGCCCTCGCCGAATCCGAGATGCTCGTCTCCGCAATGGTCGGCTCGGCCGGTCTTCTGCCCACGCTTGCCGCCATCGAGGCCGGGAAAAACATCGCTCTTGCCAACAAGGAGACTCTCGTTGCCGCGGGCGAAATAGTGACTCGGGCCGTTTCGGCGGCAAATGTCGCGCTGCTTCCCGTCGACTCCGAACACAGCGCCATCTTTCAGGCCCTCCAGGGCAATCACCGCGAAGCTTTGAGCAGGATTCTTCTCACCGCCTCCGGAGGACCTTTTCTCCATGCATCCCGGCAAGAACTCGAAACGGTCACCCCCGAAGCGGCCCTTCGCCATCCCAACTGGTCGATGGGGGCAAAGATTACGATCGACTCGGCCACTCTCATGAACAAGGGGCTCGAGGTCATCGAAGCCCACTGGCTCTTCGGGGTGCCCGTCGAGCAGATCGCAGTCCACGTCCACCCGGAAAGCGTCGTTCACTCCATGGTGGAATACGTCGATGGTTCTGTTATCGCACAGCTGGGCATCCCGGACATGAGAATTCCCATCGCCTACGCGATGACCTATCCCGAGCGCCTCAAGACCTCCTGTCCGACGCTTGACCTTTTTCGCGTCCGGGAACTCCACTTTTATCCGCCGGATATGGAAAAATTCCCCTGCCTGGGCCTGGCGTTCGATGCCTGCAGGAAGGGGGCGACCATGCCTGCGGTCCTCAATGCCGCCAATGAAATCGCAGTGCATGCTTTCTTAAAGAAAAACATCGGATTTTACGATATACCTGGTGTGATCCGGGAAGTGATGGATGCGCACACGCCCGACGCAAAACCCGACCTGCAGGCGATCCTTACGGCGGACGCGTGGGCGCGCCGGGAGGCGTCTAAAATTATTGACGGTCGCATGGCGAAAATGTAGCGCCTCAACCCGGACCGATCTTATCTTTATGGCAATCGATCGCTTTATCGGTCGATCATAA
>JBMFWU010000247.1:0-2475 GCA_049964955.1 Syntrophobacteraceae bacterium | reverse complement strand
ATCGTCTTTGCCGGCCCCTTTTCCAACTTCCTTTTCGCCATACTCGTTTTTGCCCTGATATTCGCCTTTTCCGGCCTCCAGGAGTTGGCCCCGGTCATCGGGACGGTAAACCCCGGCTCCCCCGCCCGGATAGCCGGCTTAAAGAACGGAGACACAATCGTTTCCATCGACGGAAAGCCGATTAAGACCTGGGACGATCTTTCCGAATCGATCGAAAAACACGGGCCCACCCCTCTTAATTTCGTTGTAAAGCGGGGCACGCAAACGCTTGCCTTAACCGTAACGCCCGCCATCAGTGCGGTCAAAAACCTGTTCGGGGAAAGCGTAAAACGCCCCCTCATAGGAATCACCTCGGCGGAAAAGATCATCATAAAACCCGTCAACCCGCTACAGGCCTGCTATTATTCCCTTGCTCACACCTGGGACTTGACCCGGCTCTTCTTTATGACCATCGTAAAACTGGTCGAACGGGTGGTTCCGCTAAAGGACCTTGGAGGTCCGATTCTCATTGCGCAAATGGCAGGAAAACAGGCGCACAGGGGCTTTGTCGATCTTCTCAACTTCATGGCCTTTATCTCCGTAAACCTCGCGGTCATTAACCTCATGCCCATCCCCATTCTCGACGGCGGCCACATCTTCTTTTTCCTGGTGGAGGCGGTCCTCGGCCGACCACTGTCGCTAAAAAAGATCGAAGTCGCCCAGAAAGTCGGACTCGTGGCACTTTTGTCCCTCATGGTGGTCGTGTTTTATAATGACCTTGCGCGACTCGACTGGACCTCGCTCACCTCCTGGTTCGGCAATTTTTGGGCGAGGTAATGTGAAAATTCTAGCGGTCGATACTTCTACGATGTCGGGCAGTATTGCGCTTCTCGATGATGGGAACCTTACTGCCGAATGGACTCTGAGCTCTGCGAAGACCCATAACAGGAGACTTCTGCAATCGATCGATCGTCTCCTCGCCGAAGTCGGGTGGGAGCTAAAGAGCATCGATGGGTTCGCTGTGGCCTCGGGTCCCGGAAGCTTTACCGGTCTTCGCATCGGGATGACCACCATGAAGGTGCTCGCCTGGACGCTTGCCAGGCCCTACGTCTCGGTTTGCTCTCTCGATGCGCTTGCCCTGCCCTTTTCCTTTGCGGCTCACCCGATCTGCGCCCTACTCGACGCCCGAAAAAACGAAGTCTATTGCGCCCTCTTTCGACCCGATGGGAAAGGGGCTCTGAGCCTGGAGACGGACTATTCGGCGATGCCACCCGAAAAGCTCGCCCAAACCCTGGCATTGAGGCCCGCAGAACCTGTCATTTTCTGCGGAGACGGCTGGAAGGCCTACCGGGAGATTTTCGAAGAAAATCTCGGAGAGCTCGCGATAGTCCCCCCGCCCGCTTTTCACCTCGTCCGGGCATCCTCCGTAGCCGAGCTTGCCGCAAGAATGTTTCTTTCGGGCCGCTCCGAAGACCCGCGCTCCAGTGCGCCCCTCTACATCAGACCCTCGGAAGCCGAGATTCACTATCCTCATCTGGCGGAAAAAAGCAGTGGAAAACCGCAAATTATTTGATTCGAACGGCCTCAAAAAATCGCTCAGAAGGAACCGCAAACCGGGAAACAGCACCCTAAGGATTCTCTGCCACCCCGGTTTTCCCCTCTATTATATGCTCCGAAACCTCGGGTGGCTCGAAGGCGAAACGTGGTGGGCATCCCTATCCCTTCGCGCCAAACGGGTGCAGGCGCTTCGCATGCTCGGCCAGAGGGCCGCCTTGTTTTCGCAGGTAAAAAACTGGAGAAAAGGTCTCAAAGACGTCCAAATTCCCGAGCCCGAAGACAACGTGAACGTCCCCGACTATTGCAACAAATGCGGCCTTTGCTGTGAGGTCGCAAGCGGAAAACCCGACTTCCCGGCCCCCCGGGACCTGCCGGAAGGCTGGGGAGAGTTCTTCGGAAACGGCCTCGGAAAAGGCCACCGCTTCTGCCCTTTCCTCTGGGAGGACAACTCCGATTGCGGAGGCCTCTGCTCTATCTATCACCTGAGATCCAACCCCTGCCGCCTCTTTGGCCCCGAGGAATGCGAGTTTTTCTGGAAATCGACCGAACCCGAAAGACTCTCCAACGCCATAAAAAGCCTCAAACTCGCCCGCTGGCTTTCCACCCAGCGGCGGCTGGCACCGCGGCCGGGCGGCTAGCGCCGCGGCCGGGTGGCCAAGCCTGTAGTCACGGCCATTCGTTATCTCCGAGGGAATTCCATGGCCTAACTGGCGTTTAAGGCCCCTGATCGATCGGGTTGGTCTGCGTCCGGAAACCCGACCTCAGGCGCGACCTGGACCGGATCTCCCCCCTTTTTCAAAGGGGTGCGGGGGGGATTTCATGGGAGTATCCCGCTGATTTCCTGAGAAAATCCCCCTACATCCCCCTTTTTTAAAGGGGGACTTGGGGTTCGAATCCCCCGAGCCGTTGCAGAGTTTCCCGACGAAAACTACCTTGATT
>JBMFWU010000246.1:0-5509 GCA_049964955.1 Syntrophobacteraceae bacterium | reverse complement strand
CGCACCGCCTGCCGGTAATCGCCGCATTTTCGCCGTTCGCTGTCCAGGAGGGCCACGATGACTTCGGTGTCCGTCTGGGAAGCGAACTGGTGGCCGCCTTTTTCGAGTTCCTCCTTGAGAGGGGCATAATTTTCAATGATGCCGTTGTGGACCAGGGCCAGGGGACCGCAGCGGTGCGGATGGGCGTTTTCTTCGGAGGGCCTGCCGTGAGTCGCCCACCGGGTGTGGGCCACGCCGACCTTTCCGTACACCGGCTTTTCGGTGAGCCTGGCGGTGAGCCCGCTGAGCTTTCCCTGGCAGCGAACGATCTGGAGCCTGCCGTCGGGGCCGACCATGGCAATGCCCGCGCTGTCATAGCCTCGGTATTCGAGCCTTGCGAGACCGTTCATCAGGATTTCGCAGGCTTCCTCAGGACCTATATACCCTACTATTCCGCACATAAATTTCTTCCTGCCTCATCGGGTTAGAAATAGCATGCCGGCCGTAAAGGAAAATCCCCCCTGCCCCCCTTTGCAAAGGGGGGATACTCCGGTCCATTCCGTCATTGACATGGGGTTTCCGGAGGGGCACTAAATAGATTTGGCATGCAACCTAATCACATTCCCCGGCGCACGGCAAGATCAAAATGAAGGGTAGCCGGGAACTGCTGACAACGGAAAACCTCCGGCTTATTTTCCGGGAAGAAGCCCCCCCGATGTGTTAGGATTGGGAATCGACCGCAAGCCGGTGCTCATCGGCAAACCGGGTCAATTCCATACCATGTATTTGGCAACGATGCGGTGAAGATACTTGGAATCAATGTGGGGGGCAGATCATGAAGCGAGACGATGTCCTTGCCATCTTAAAAGAATTTAAACGGGACCGTGCGGAAGAATACGGTATTCTGGAAATAGGGGTATTCGGCTCGGTAGCGCGTGACGAGGCCGGAGAAGACAGCGACGTGGATATCTGCATAAAGACCAGGACCCCCAATCCGTTCGCCCTGGTCCACATCAAGGAAGAAATCGAGCAGCGGGTTAAAAGGCATGTCGAAATCATTCGTGTACGGGAAAAGATGAATCCTTTTCTCCGTGAACGCATAGAAAGAGAAGGCAGCTATGTTTGACAGGGACCTCTTCGCCGTCCGGGATGGAAACATTGGATAGTGCATTTGTATGCTCTTTATCGCAGTGGGCGAGGCTTCTTTCCCGATATCCCGAGATCGACTGGACGGGCGCCATCGGTTTCAGGGACATAATCGCCCATCATAAATTTCGATGTTGATGCTCAAGAAGCATAAAGATAAAACCTAAATGTGCCAATATTCAGGAGAACGGGCCGAATGGATTTTGTCCACCTGCACGTCCATACCCAGTACAGCCTTCTTGACGGCGCGATCCGCCTGAAGGACCTTTTTGAAACCGCGCGTTCCTACCAGATGCCGGCGGCGACGATAACGGACCATGGCAACATGTATGGGGCGCTCGAGTTCTACGAGCTGTCCAAAAAGTACGGGATAAAACCCATCGTGGGGTGCGAGGCCTACGTTGCGCCCAGAAGCCGCCACGAACGGGGCAAAATCGCCGGCGCCCCGCAGGGCCAGGCTTCCTCGGATTCAGGCGGCGAGGAAGACCGAAGTTTTCACCTGACTCTTCTTGCCCGGAATCAAACGGGCTATCAAAACCTGATGAAACTGGTCTCTTTGGGTTTCATCGAAGGCTTCTATTACAAGCCGCGAATCGACAAGGAAATTCTAAGACTCCACAGCGAGGGGCTTATCGCCCTTTCGGGCTGCCTCAAAGGCGAGGTTGCCCAGATGCTTATCAAGAATCAGTTTGAGGCCGCCAGGAAATCGGCCATGGACTATGCCCAAATATTTGCGCCGGGAGATTTCTACCTCGAAATCCAGGCCAACGGGATTCCGGAGCAGGCCGTGGCAAACGAGGGGCTGATACGCCTTTCCCGGGAGCTTTCCCTGCCGCTTGTGGCCACAAACGACTGCCACTATCTGCGCAAAGCCGACGCGCGCGCCCATGAAATCCTCCTGTGCATCCAGACGGGAAAAACCGTTGCGGATGAAAAAAGGTTCAAGTTTCAAACCGATCAACTCTACTTCAAATCTCCCGAGGAGATGGAGAAAGAATTCGCCTATATTCCCGAAGCGCTCGCAAACACGATCGAGATTGTGAACAAATGCGATTTGAAACTCGACCTCGGCAGCTATCACTTCCCGGTGTTTCCGATCGAGGAAGGCGAGAGCATCGACGAAAGATTCGAAAAAGAGGTGCGGGAGGGCTTCGATCTGAGAATCGAGGCTATAAGACGCAAGGACCCGGGTTTTGACGAAGAGCGGCTGCGCGAGTACCGGGAAAGGATGGACTACGAAATACGCATCATCAAGCAGATGGGCTTTCCCGCCTATTTCCTGATCGTTTCGGATTTCATCAATTATGCGAAAAGAAACGGAATTCCGGTAGGCCCGGGCCGCGGGTCGGCAGCCGGAAGCCTCGTGGCCTTTCTCATGCGTATAACCGATATCGACCCGATCGAACACGGGCTCATCTTCGAGCGCTTTTTGAACATCGAACGCATAAGTATGCCCGATATCGACGTGGACTTTTGCGTAAACGGGCGAAACAAGGTCCTGGAATACGTGACCCACCGGTACGGAAAAGACCGGGTCTCCCAGATCGCCACATTTGGTACCATGCAGGCGCGCGCGGTCATTCGCGACGTGGGCCGGGCCCTTGCCATGCCCTATAACGATGTGGACCGCATCGCCAAACTCATTCCCGCGACCCTTGGCATCGATCTGAAGGGGGCCATGGCCGTCGAGCCGCGCCTGGTCGAGATGCAGTCGGAAAACCCGCAGATACGGGAGCTCTTCGAAATAGCCCGCGCCCTCGAGGGCCTTACCCGCCATGCCTCCACCCACGCCGCCGGGGTGGTCATCGCCGATCGGCCCATCGTGGAATATATGCCCATGTGCGTCGGGCCCGAGGGCGAAATCGTTTCCCAGTACCCCATGAAGTACGTCGAAAAGACGGGACTGATAAAGTTCGACTTCCTCGGTCTTCGAAACCTCACGGTCATAAAGGACGCCATACAGCTGATCGAGCAAAACCACGGCGTCCAGGTCAATATGGAAGCCCTCCCGCTCGACGACCCGGAGACTTACGCACTGCTCTCCCGCGCCGATACGACCGGAGTTTTCCAGCTGGAAAGCTCGGGGATGCGGGACATCCTGATGAAGCTGCGCCCGGAGAATTTTTCGGACATCGTGGCCCTGGTCGCTCTCTACCGTCCCGGCCCGCTGGAAAGCGGCATGGTCGATCAGTACATAAAGGGCAAACACGGCGCAGAGGTCGTCTACGACCTCGATATACTCAAGCCCATACTGGAATCGACCCACGGCGTCATTCTCTACCAGGAGCAGGTGATGAAAATCGCAAGCGTCCTGGCAAACTACACCCTGGGAGAGGCCGATATTCTGCGCCGGGCCATGGGCAAAAAGATCGCCTCTCTCATGGACGAACAGCGCGACCGGTTCGTCAAGGGCGCGGTGGAAAACGGCATAGACGGTGCCAAGGCCAGCCATATTTTCGATCTCATGGCAAAATTTGCCGAGTACGGCTTCAATAAGTCCCACAGCGCGGCATACGCTCTCATAGCCTACCATACCGCCTGGCTCAAAACCCACTACCCGGTCGAATTCATGGCCGCCCTCATGAACAGCTTCCTGGGCAGCTCCGACCAGATCGTCAAGCTCATAAACCAGTGCGCGCAGATGGAGATTCGCATCCTTCCCCCGGACGTAAACGAAAGCGGCATGGTCTTCCAGGTGGTGGACCGCATGATCCGCTTCGGCCTCGGGGCGGTGAAAAACGTGGGCGAAACGGCCGTCGAGATCATTTTGCAGTGCCGGCGCGACCAGGGTCCCTATACCACGATCCATGATTTTTGCTCCCGGATCGATTCGCAGAAAGTAAACCGGCGGGTGATCGAGCAGCTCATCCGGTGCGGGGCCTTCGACTCCCTGCACCCGAACCGGGCACAGCTCATGGCGGGGCTCGACGAGGTGCTGGACCGGGCCGCAAGCGTCCAGAAAGACCGCTCCTCGGGGCAGATGAACCTGTTCGAGGTGCTGCGCTCCAAAAATAAGATAAAACCCCCTTCGCTTCCCGATATTGGAGACTGGGACAGCCGCATGCGGCTCCAGTTCGAAAAGGAATCGCTCGGTTTCTACATCTCCGGCCACCCTCTCGACTTTTACGGCGACCAGATCCGTTCGGTTTCTACCGCCGATACGCAATCGGTAAAAGAAAAGAGGGAAGGCGCCGAGGTGGTACTCTGCGGGCTTTTTTCGATCATAAAGGAAATCACCACCAAGCGCGGCGACCGGATGGCCATTCTGAATCTCGAAGATAAAGACGGGACCATTGAGGTTGTGGCCTTCCCCGAAATCTTCACCCTGTCACGAGAGCTTGTGGCAGGCGATGAACCGCTTGCCCTGTGGGCAAAAGTCCAGCAGGACGAAAAATCGACCAAGCTGATCGCAAACCGCCTCATGAGCATGGAGGAAGCCGCGCTGCAGGCGGTCGACTCGGTGCGCATAAAGCTCGATGCGGCCGCCATGGACCGCGACGCTTTCGGCCGGCTGCGGCACCTTCTGGTGAGCCACTCCGGCGAGTGCCGGGCGGTGCTGCACCTGGCCGTACAGGATCAGGGAGAGGCCATACTCGATTTATCCAAGCTGCGGGTCACTCCCAACCACGCCTTTTTCGAGGAGATGCACCTCCATTTCGGCCCGAACAGCGCCGAGGCGACCTACAAAAACGGGGCATAAGCGGCGAGCCGCCGCGGCCGAGTTGCCCGCTGCCTTCGGCGGCGGGCCTGTTAACCGGAGGGCATTCGGGGAAGATAGAAGTAGGGTGGGCAAAAGCGCAGCGTTGCCCACCAAGGGCTTTCCGGATGGACACCAACTAATTGCGAAGTGTCGCTGGTTCCATCATTTCAGCGCGTCCCCGGAGATGTTTACTCCGGGGCGGGCCCCGCGTGTTCCTTCCGCTATTTGGCGCTCCTGCTCCGCCCCCCGGATTTGACGTGTGATGACGTGCTCTATCACACAGAGATGAGGGACGCGAAAACGATTCCCGCCAAACCGTCGAGAGAGCCTGCGGGTCGATACGATTTCCGACCTGGTGGTCATGTGAAGTATGAACTGGACAAATCCCCCTGCCTTTGAATTAATGATGCGCGGAGATTTTAAAACTAAGCGCTTACTCTCTTCCTCAAGGCAGCAATTCCAAACAGACCCAAACCAAGAAGGAGCATGGTGCAAGGTTCCGGCACAGATGAGCTAACGGTAATCCCGTTATATTGGGCCACGTTTACGCCCTGAACCCAACTTACAGACACAATATCATCTAAATTTGAAATATTATATGTAGTAGGAGAATTACTTGTCATTGTAACAGTATCAGCTACAGTTTCTCCGCCTTGCTTAGTGCCAGTAAAAGTAACTTGGGCT
>JBMFWU010000245.1:0-5625 GCA_049964955.1 Syntrophobacteraceae bacterium | reverse complement strand
TTCCATCCCGTTTACAAACAGGAACTGATCTGGCGTTTCGCTTTCTTCGGGTTTAAATAGATCGCTTTGATGCCCATTAATCGCTGGAGCCGACTTATCCGCTTGTGATTTACATGGAAGCCCCGGGGTGTGAGCCAAGCCGTCATCCGGCGCACGCCGTAGAATGGATATGCGCCGCGCACACACCAAGGCCCCAATGGATGCATCATAACTCGAGTCTTCGGGTTTGTGAAGATTTAATGGCAATAAACATATGTAGCGAATTTCTCTGCCCCTTGCCAACGCGAGTTGCTTGCGGAAACGAAGACCCACCCCCAACAGCAATTCCCGCTATTGAATGGAAAAAGAGCTCACCCGCCGTCAGGAGCGGCATTTACCGGTATCCGATATGAGAAATCAACCGCATCATGACAATTTGATGGACTTGGGTTTGCAGTTCAGTAAAAAACACACAAATCCAATCAATAGCGGGAATTGCTGCGTAAGCGATTGGGGAACCGCTTCTTGAAAATGCTAATCTGGTCTGCGATGATCTCCTGCAAAAAAGCATGGAGGTCGGATATGAAGAGCAATCTGAGCAGATCAGGCAAGCAACGATTCTGGGAGGAACATTTTGCTGGATGGGAATCGTCCGGGGTTAGCCAGGTTGAATACTGCCGGTCACACAAGATAAGCTTAAGAAGCTTTCAGTACTTCCATAGAAAATCAGTAGCGGCCACGGCAGGAGAAACTTTGTCGCAGAAATAAATGACTTTCCCGAGGAATCCCGTTACGTGATCGAGGTCCTGGCCAAGGTTTACCATCATGACGCTGTTGCCAAAGAGCAAGGCATGTCGCCCGATGAGAGGCTTGCGTTTCACCAGCAAAACAGCGGTCCGCTGCCGGCCGGCTTAAAAGACTGGATGGATACGAAATTGCAGGACAAAGCTATCGAGCCGAACTCGGGAATGGGAAAAGCCTTCGACTATATGCTGAAGCGATGGGACAGACTCACACGCTTCCTTACGGTCGCAGGCGCGCCTCTCGACAAAACACGGTCGAAAGAGCTCTCAAGACGGTAATACGCCATCGGAAAAACTCTCTATTTTACCGGACCGAAAGAGGCGCCCGGGAGGGCGACCTCTATGAGCTTCATTCACACCTGCGATCTCATGGGAGTTAACGCTCTTGAGTACCTGACCACCATTTTGCGAAACGGCCCCAAGCTCGCCGCCGACCCCGGTCGGTGGATGCCCTGGAACTACAAGCAGACCCTGTCGGAAATGCCCCCATAGTGCCCGTTTTTCGCTCCAGGGTTCCCCATCCTACGATTCTCCGGCTAATCAATGCCTCAGGTACGGTAGCAACACCGGTCTTCGCCGTATTCCACCTGGTGACAGCTACGCGATCTCATCATGTAAAATGCCCAGAACAAAAAATCTTTCATTTCATTTGCTCAGGCTTGCCGGAAAGTCAGCGTTGTCTTGAGGAGAATTTGCGCTCGTGATGATTTTTGCCGATACCTCCGCCCGTTTGCGCTGCTCGTCCGTAACGACTACACGCACGTGCCGGCCAAACTCAATTTTGAGCATTTTGCGGCAACCGGCCCGCGCCTTCTGACGAGTTCCTACATGCTTTCCGAAACCACGGCGCTCCTGCAGCGTCGCGTTGCCGAATGGAGTTTCGACCGAAAGATCATGCCGGTACTGGAGTTCGAATGGGTCGGAGCCGACTTGCACGGACGCGCGGTGCGCAGATTGCAAATGGAAAATAACCGCCAGGTCAGCCTGACCGACTGCCTTGGCTTTGAGATCATGGAGGCGAGGGAAATACGCACGGCTTTTGCCTTTGACGAGCATTTCGCCGAACGAGGTTTTAAAATAGCCGCATTCTACGACCTGAATGGGTAGGGCGCCTGAGGGATGCTCCAGGGTTGAGACCACCGGGGACGCCACAGGCGCCTTTTTCCAACCTCCGGGGGATACCACGTGACAGCGGATCATGTGGGAGGGGGGCAGGCCAGGCTGACTGGAACAGTCTTCACTCCAACCGGCGACCATTTCATCATACTTCCAGCATTATGGGCGCTTGACGCCATTAGCGCTATGCGCTAATATTTCTCGAATGATACGGTCATTCAAATCCAAAGAGACGGAGAAAATATTTAAGCGAGGACGCTCCGTGAAACTGCCTGCTGATATTCAGAGGATTGCCATGCGCAAACTCATAGCCCTGAATGCCGCGCCAAGCCTCAACGTCCTTCGTGTTCCGCCTGGAAACCGATTGGAAACCTTGGGTGGGGATCGGGAGGGACAGCATAGCATCCGTATAAACGACCAGTGGCGCATCTGTTTCCGATGGCGCGAAGGGAATGCATATGATGTCGAGATCGCCGATTACCACTAGAAAGAGAGTACAACTCATGATTGAGGAAAAAATGGCGCCTGTCCACCCGGGTGAAATTTTGAAAGAAGACTTTATGATTCCTATGGGGATCAGCCAATACCTTCTAGCCCGGGACATCGGAGTCGATGCCAGGCGGATCAATGCAATAATTCATGGAAAGCGCGCGATTACAGCCGACACGGCCCTGCGCCTCGGGCGCTATTTTGCAATCGAGCCGGAGTTCTGGATGAACCTCCAGACCCATTATGACCTTGAGGTACAGTCTGACCGTCTGGCCGGAAAATTGGAGCAGGAAGTCAAAATACACTCGGCGGCTTGATGCAGAAACAGACGTTAAGCAGACGTGGTAAGCATGCCCTCGTGGGATATTCTCTGGTCCAGACCGGGGATGCCCCGGCGCCTGTTTCCACACTACAACCCCTGGGGGATACTCGGTGCCCCTGGACCATGCGGGAGGGTCGGACGGGGTGTGCCGACCTTCGCTCAACGGAAAACTTCCAAAACAGGGGCAAAATCACGATGGGCGTTCAATGATGTCGGAGACTTAGCGATGGCACCTTTTCAAAAATACCAACAATGCCGGGTAGTTGATTTGGTCAGACACCGGACGAACAACAAAATTGGAGAGATATCCTGTCTTTTATGGAAAGGGACCGTCGTTTGTCGACCGTCAGAGTGGCGATACTGCCTATGTGACCCTTTCCGGCGAACTTCCACAAAACCGAGCTTCTCAAGGATCGATACGACTTCTCTCGGTTTCAGGATTGGCAGCCTTCCCATTACGCCACCATTACCACCTGAGTCCCCACGAATTCAGCTTCCAATGGAGGTTCGCCGTCCTCGAGAAGCATGCTCAACATTTCCTGCAAGTTCCGATTGAGTTCGTCGAGTGTCCCGCCTTGGCTGTGCGCCCCTGGAAAACCAGGAACATAGCCAACGTACAAGCCGGTTTCGACGCACTTTTCGATTATGGCTGTGAATTTCTTCACTTAAGACCTCAAATAATGAATGGTCGCAGGTGCCTGTACCTCAACAATAGCGCCTCGCGCATTTTCTTGCCACATGAAGAAATTCAGCTGGGCTCCCTGAGGGATACTGCGTGACGGAGACCACCGGGGATGCCACCGCCGCCAGTTTCCAAACTCCAACCGCTGGGGGATACCAGGTGATCCGGGACCATGAGGGAGGGGGCAGGCCACCTATTTCACATTCGGAGGCCCCGATTGATGACGCCAAAGGATTGCGGTAGCATGATATCCATGCTATCCTGTTGTTATGATAGCCTCGTTCAAAGATGAAGGCACGGAGGAGATCTTCAACGGTAGGCACGCGAAGGCGGCACGCAAGACCTGCCCGGAATCGCTGTGGAAAGTTGCCGCCCGAAAGCTCGATCAACTCGACTCGGTTGCGACGCTCGATGAACTGCGCATCCCTCCGGGCAACCGGCTGGAAGCACTCGGCGGAGATCGCCTCGGACAACACAGTATCCGCATCAATGATCGATACAGGATATGTTTTAGGTGGTCAGAAGCTGGCCCTGAGCAAGTAGAGATCGTAGATTATCACTAAATACCTAAAGAGAATAAGAAGTTATGATCCGTATCCCGACAGATCGTTCTCCGACTCATCCCGGTGAAATGCTCCTTGAGGAATTCCTCGTGCCGATGGGGATTACTCAACGTGAGCTTGCAGATGCTATAAAGGTCTCATATCAGCGCATAAATGAGATCGTTAATGGTCGTCGGGGGATAACCCCTGCCACAGCCCTGCGCCTGGCCAAGTTCTTTGGCATGTCGCCTGATTTCTGGATGAGTATGCAGTTACGCTGGGACCTCTACCATGCGCAGATTTCCGAAAGGGATGCGCTAAGAGGGATACATCCGCGCCTACCAGCTTCCGCCGGCGGAAAAAGCCCCTCTCCATAAGTGGCGCGGCGACTGAATGTGCCTGACCCTTCCCCGATGATAGAGACCATGGAGAATGCCCCAGCCCCCTGACTCCACACTAAATCGCCCAAGGGCTCCTCTATGATGGCGGACCTTGTGGGCGGGGGCAGGCGGGACGTAATAATGAAAGAACTGCCCCCGGACCCGTGACCTCTGGGACTGGCGGGAACTGAGGTCGGCAACGATCTCAACCTGGCTCAGTCCGCCGTCATCAGAGTCGTCTGAAGGGGGGAGGAGATTGTGAAAGAACTCGGTCTTTCCTTGGTTGATGAAGCAAACGCATAATTTCATGGGCGTGCCCTATTCTCTCACACTCGAACCACTGGGGGGATACTCGTTGGTCCTAACCATGTGGGAGGGGGCGGGGCGTATTTCGCCGGGGATGGCCGAAAGAATCGGGTCGCCGTTGACGCATTGCGTCTCTTGTGTTCTGATATAACATATATGTTAATATGTCGCATGATTTGGACGATAACCTATTACAGCGAGGCGGTCATGACCTGGGTTGAAAATCTTCCCGTTGGCTCCGCGCCCATTATGCCGGAATCACCGAGAGAATGGAGAAACTCGGCCCCAATTTGGGAATGCCCTACACCAGGGCAATGGGTGATGGACTGTTTGAAATTCGAGCAGAAGGAAAAGAAGGAAGTGCCCGGATGTTCTATTGCACTATCGTCGGCTCTCAGATCATGATTTTGCATGGTTTTATCAAGAAGAGGCAGAAGACGCCGAAAAAGGACCTGGCACTGGCACGAGCCAGGAAAAAGGAGGTCGCCGGTGAGAACGCATAAACAAATGGTTGCCGAATGGACCAAAGACCCCGACTTTCGGGCCGAATACGATGCTTTGGAAGAGGAATTCGCGATTTTCAATGCATTGGTTGAGGCCCGCAAAGCTGCCGGATTGACCCAAGCGGAGGTCGCCGAACGAATGGGGACAAAAACCCCGGCAGTAGCCCGCCTGGAATCTTCCGGGGGAAAACAGAAGCACTCTCCGAGCCTTAGCACCCTTCGCCGTTACGCAACAGCTCTCGGATGCAAATTGGAGATAAAGCTGATTCGCAGGAAATGAAATGGCAGGAATGCCTCGGAATGCACAACAGACTTTCCCGCCTGAGGGGATACTACGTGACTAAGACCACCGGGATTGCCCCTGGCACCCGTTTTCGACACTCCAACCCCTGGGTACACTCCGTGGTCCGGGACCATCGGGGAGGGGGCGGGCGAGGCCTGGTGAGGCAAATTCCTTTTTCAAGGGCTGACCGTACGCAGTAACAACTGCATGTTCTAACGGG
>JBMFWU010000244.1:0-5709 GCA_049964955.1 Syntrophobacteraceae bacterium | reverse complement strand
CAAGCCGCATCGGCTACTCTCCCCGCAATTTCACAGGAGAGAACAGCCTTGAAAACTCATTTCGAAGAAGGGAAAAACTTGGAAAACTTCAGCCTCAACACTGCTCTTTTAAAAGACATTCTGGAAAGCGCAAAGCCCCTGGGGCACAACGAAAAGCCGGAGAATCTGAACCTTGGCTTCGGCTTTCTCTACTACGGCCTGGTGAGGGCGCTGCGGCCCGAACATCTGCTGGTGATCGGCTCGGGCTTTGGCTTCAGCGTCGTATGCTTTGCCCTGGGCATGAAGGACAACGGGGGAGGCATGCTCACATTCGTTGACCCCTCCTATTCTCTTATAAAAAACGGGCCGTTCAAAACCATCGGCGGCAAGGACAAATGGGGCGAACCCCTGAGGGTGCACGAGCATTTCAAACAGTTCGGCGTCGAAGACGTCGTGACACATTACAAATTGCGCTCCGACCAGTTCTTTACTTCCTATAAAGCCCTGGGGCTGCCCAAAATCGACATCGCCTTTATCGACGGCAACCACTCCTATGAGAGTGTCAGAAGCGACTTTCTAAACACCCTGGAGCACGTGCACAAAAATTCCTACATTCTGCTGCATGACTCCAACATCTACTTCCGGGAATTCATCGGCCACGCCGGGGTAAAAAAATGGCTAAAAACCCTCCGAAAGGAAAAGGAGCATTTCGAGGTGACGAATTTCCCCTTTTCCTCCGGAATGGCCCTGGTTCACATTCTGCAGGATAAGGTCTGGAGGGGTGCAAAACAGCAGTGATCGCCATCATATCAGCAGTAGTCTGCGTAGCCGTTTTCGCCTCCCTGTACCTGTTCTGGCGCCATGTCTGGTTTTTTCGAAACCCCGACCGCACCGCTCCCCCCGAAGGCTCGGGGATTCTGAGCCCTGCCGACGGGACGGTCGTCTACGTAAAAGAGATGAAGCCCGGGGAGAGCGTGATCAACATCAAACGGGGCATGGAAGCCACTCTGAACGACATCACGAGGGAGGACATAGACCACCCGAAGCTGCTCATCGGAATATTTATGAGCCCCTTTAACGTCCATTACAACCGCATGCCCCTATCGGGAAAAATAAGCTTCATTCACCACTACCCGGCTCTGCCGCAAAACCTATGCATGTTTACGATGCATCTCAGAACGCTTCTGCGGCGCGCGCCCTTCTACAAAAACAGCCGCCACATCGTCGTAAACGAAAGAACGATCACGAGGATCGACGGCAAATACCGCGGCAGAAAACTCGGCTGCTACGTCGTCCAGATCGCGGCAAAAAGTGTAGCCGGCATCGACGTGTTTTTACGCGAAGGTGCCCGGGCAAAGGCCGGGGAGATCTTCGGGATGATCCGCATAGGCTCTCAGGTGGACCTGGTGGTGACCCCACTCGAAGGAATGAACGTCAAGGTTTGCCCGGGCCAAAAGGTAAAAGCCGGCGAGACCGTACTGATCGACTAAGAGGAGTAGAAATGAAAATAGACTTACACGTCCATTCCAAATATTCCGTGCGCCCCTCCCAGTGGGTGCTCCAGAAGCTGGGCTGCCCGGAGTGCTTCACCGAACCGGGGGAAGTCTACCGCATCGCCAGGCAAAAGGGGATGGATCTCGTGACGATAACCGATCACAACTCCATTTCGGGAAGCGCCGAGATCGCCCACCTGCCCGGAGCTTTCATCAGCGAAGAGGTGACGACCTACTTTCCCGATGACGGTTGCAAGGCCCACGTGCTGGTCTACGACATAAACGATGCGATTCATCGTGAGATCCAGAAGGTGCGCGAAAACATCTTCGATCTTGCCCGGTACCTCAAGGAGGCCGGCATCGTCCACGTCCTCGCCCACCCGCTCTACTCGGTAAACGACAAGCTGCGGCTGGACCATTTCGAAAAATTTCTCCTGCTCTTCGAAAACTTCGAGTTGAACGGCGCGCGGGACGATTTCCAGAACCAGGCGGTACGGCTGATCCTGGAAAATCTCACTCCGGAAATTATCGGAGCGCTGGCGGATAAGCACAACATCGAACCCGTATGCCCGGAGGCAAGCCGCAAGGGGCTCACCGGGGGCTCTGACGACCACAGCTCGCTAAACATCGCCAGGCGCTATACGAGGGTCGAAGGGGCGCAAAATCTGGACGAGTTCCTGCAGGGGATCGCGAAAAAGAAGGGAGTGCCGCAGGGCGAAGGATCGACTCCCTGCGTCATGTCCCACAACCTCTACGGAATCGCCTACAATTATTATAAAAGAAAGTTGAACCTCCAGGACGATGTAAGCAGAGACCCGGTCCTGCGTTTTCTCGACCGCTGTCTCCAGTTTGACTCCGAATCGGATGGGACGCTTGTCTCAAAGCTCATTTACTCGTGGAGGAAGCGAAAATCTCCCAGGCCTGGGAAAGGATCGGGCATCGGGGAGCTTTTGCGCTTCGAAGCCCGAAAGCTCCTGGAGGCCGACCCGGACATCATGAACGGAAACGGCGGGGGCATTAGGGGAAACAGGGCGGAGCAGTGGTTCACATTCGTAAACAAGGTTTCCAACAAGGTCCTCATCCATTTCTGGGATTCGCTGCTGAGCAGCCTCTCCGGAGCGCAATTTTTCAACGTCTTCCAGTCGCTCGGGTCCGCGGGCGCGGCCTACACGATGCTTGCGCCCTACTTCGTGACCTTTACCGTCTTTTCACGCGACCGCAGCTTCACCGCCGAGGTAATGCAAAACTTCGGAGCAGGTGAGGCAGACCGCCCGGAAAAGGGAGAGCACACAAAAATCGCTCACTTCACCGACACGTTCAATGAAATCAACGGGGTAGCCCTCTCGCTCAAAAACCAGATGGAAATGGCGCAAAAATCGGGCAGGGCCCTCACCGTGATTACCTGCACCGCCGAGGAACAGGCCCCGATGGAAGGTCTTACCAACTTTACCCCCATCGGCATCTACGAACTCCCCGAGTACCCCGAGCAGAAGATCTTTCTTCCTCCGTTTCTGGAGATGCTCGAGTATTGTTACAGGGAGCAGTTCACCCAGATTCACGTCACAACACCCGGCCCGTTGGGACTGGCCGGACTGGCGCTGGCAAGAATCATGAAAATACCTGTAAGCGGCGCCTACCACACCGCCATTCCTCAGTACGCCCACATCCTTACCGGCGACAGCACGATCGAGGAGCTTGTCTGGAGATTCACGATCTGGTTCTATGAGCAGTTGGACCTCGTTCTAGTCCCCTCCGACAGCACGAAGCGCGAACTGTCGGAAAAGGGTATAGACCCTGAAAAAATCCGCCTGTTCCCCCGGGGAGTCGATACCGTCAGGTTCCATCCCGCCAAGCGCAACGAAGGATTGTTCAAAGAGCGTTTCCATGCTTCAGAGTCCGTTAAAATCCTTTATGTCGGTAGGATATCACGGGAAAAAAATCTCCACCTTCTCGCCGAGGCATTCAGGCGCCTCCATCAGACCCGCAGGGACGTAGGACTCGTTTTGGTGGGCGACGGGCCCTATATGCAAGAACTGCAGGAGATGCTTGCGGGAACGCCCGTGATATTTACCGGCTACCGGGAAGGAGAGGAACTCTCGCAGATCTATGCGAGCTGCGACATTTTCGCCTTTCCGAGCGCTACGGACACCTTCGGCAACGTCGTGCTCGAAGCACAGGCCTCAGGGCTTCCGGTTATCGTGACCGATTCGGGGGGACCGCAGGAAAACGTGCTTCCGGGAAAGACGGGGCTGATCGTTACGGCTGGAGATTCCGAGGCACTGTTCCAGGCACTGGAGTTTCTCCTCGAAGACCGGGCGCGGCTCGATGCAATGGGGAAAGCGGCCCGCGCCTACGTGGAAAATCGCTCGAACGAACGCGCCTTCGAAGAAACCTGGCGGATCTACCAGGAAGTCAAGGGGAAGAAGTCGAAGGTCCAAGGTCGGAAAGTCGAAGGTCGGGGCCTTGAGGAGGCAATCGAGGGGTTTTCACTGAAAGACAACCCTTTTGACACCATTACGAAACAAAAACCTGTTTTACTACACGCATAAGCTCCGCCTTACAAGGAGAGGCGCACAAGTTTCGAAATTCCCCCTTCCGGTGCGCCTCTTCCCCCTACCCTCACGACTCACTGCCCACCGGTTCGCCCTCGGGTTCCCGATCTTCGCTCGGCAACGTTCGACCTTCGACCTGCGACATTTGACTCTCGACTTTTAGCTCCACCCGCCTCATCTGCCTGCCTCCGGTCAGGAAGAGGAAAAACCAGCCAAGAAGAGTGAACGCCGAGGCCAGAAGGAACAGCACCGGTTTTACCCACCCGCGCGCCTGCGCTATGAGGGCGGAAAGGCCGACAAGGGCGGCGTGCGCGTTCGGGGATACACCGGACGGGAGGGAAGCACCCAGTGCCGCGATCCACTGCCGGGACGCATCGATCAGGCCGCTCGCCATGTAGAGGATGACAGCCGCAAAGACAACGTTGAAGACTATGCACAGGGCCAGGGACTGGAAAGCCCAGGCGGTTTTGATTTTCATCCCTCCCCCACTGCTCGGGTTTTTCGGTTCAAACGCCTCAGCAACTGCTCGGAAAGCACGAGCACCTTGTTCTCCAGGTCCTTTCCTATGCAGCCTTTACGAACAAGCACCTCGAATTTTTCCCGATCGACTGCAAACGCGTTTTCCGCCGCTCTTTGAATCACATCCACTTCCAGGTCGACGTACCTTGCCCCGTAAGGATAGAGTTCGGTCGGGGTGTTTATGTTGTAGTAATCGCCTATGCCAAGATGCTGCTTTGAAAAATAGCTGTGCTTCACATACCATTCGCCGTCCCTGATTTCGGTCAGGCAGTAGTCGCCTTTTTGAATCGGGAGGTCCAGACCGTCGTAGCGACCCTCGGAGAATTCACGCCGAAACACCACCCTCTTATGGCCGACGGACTGAAGAACACCCATCCTCGGAGACACGTGCCTGCCGGAGGGTCTTATGTGTTCGAGTCTGACCTGTCCACTTTCTCTCAGGGGGTCCAGTATCGCCCGCTTCAGGAGCATTTCCTCCAGGGTCTCCCGCTCTTCGGGGCGCCTTGAAACCTCGTCCTCCGCCGAGTCGAGCAGATCCGCATCGATAATCTTCAGCCGGTGATGGTTCCTGAGAGTCGGGACAACGCCCGCCCGAATGCGATCGAGCTTTTCCTTGGCGCTTCCGGGCAGCTCCAGGTTTGCGATCACCACAGGTTCGGAGTCGTCGGTAGGAAGTATGCCGACAATGATCGCATCGAAGAGCAACTCGCGCAGAAGCGTCAGAAATCTGCAGATGTGGTCTGCTTCTCCCCTTGCTTCGATTCCCTGCAGGTCCTGCCTGTCCCGCACCAGGATGTCATAGGGCACATCGTCGGGCAGCTTCGCGCGAAACCGCTCCCTTACGCTCTCCGAGGGCTGAACCACCACGAAGCCGAAATCCAGCGCGACCCTGGTGAGTGCCGTACTGTAAATTCCTCGAATTTTGATGCGGGGCGACATTGTCGATCTCCCTTCACTGCCGGAGCCTCCCCCTCCGCTTCCGGATTATTCTCTGAAAAATCCTATCCCGTCAATGCAAATCAACTCTCCTCTCTATTCATTTAAATAAGGCATCTTCAAGCCTATTGAAAGGCCCCCCCCCAAGGGCAATACTGCCTGTCTTAAGGAAAAGAAAAGAAAGGCAAAAGAGCGGGGGAATGTTTCCCCCGCCCCCCCCGGGAATCGGT
>JBMFWU010000243.1:3122-5730 GCA_049964955.1 Syntrophobacteraceae bacterium | reverse complement strand
TTTCAAAGACGAAGACATCGAACAGATACTGGCTGAGGCCGATGATCTCCTCAAGAAAACTGATCCGGAGATCATCGAATATATGGAAGAAGAACGACGAATCCAACTTGCGGAACACGCTAAAAAATTGGAAAAACTCAAGGCTGAGGTTGAAGGCAAGATGGGGAAGGAAGGAACACCGGAGAGCGGATCTTACGGTGAAGGAATTCATGAGGCGATCCAGGATATCGTGAAGGCGATGAAGGGATTGTCAAGCTATCTTTAATGATTTCTCTTCGAGGAGCCCGCTGGATCGTGATGATCGCTTCGGCCAAGACAATCCGGAACAACAACACCCAACCTGAAAGGGAAAAACTATGAAAGCGGCAATGGTTTTTAGCGGGAGCGGCCCTATATTGATTCTCACGTCCTTTGATTCGCTTGAACATTCCAAGCTTTCGGAGAAGCTCGGGGCCAGGGGCATCACAAAGTACATAGCTTACGAAGTGTCTGTGGATAAGGTGAAGAAGCTCTACGGGACACGATTTTCAATAATCCTGGGAGACCTGTCCCAAACGGACGACTTGCGGGTGATGGACATCGATGGGCACCACGTTTTCGACAGCTTTTCTTTTGAGGAGCTTGGACCACCGATATATCATCCCATAATGCGCGAAGCTTGAGCATAGGAGTGGTTCAATTTCATACCGAGGGAAAGGTGGCGGAGCAATGACGGAGAAACCAACGCATGGCGAGCGTCCGAGGTCGCTTACAGGTGAAAAGAGCAGATCCGTCAGAAATTACGGCATCTTCCGGCGATGGCGTCCGCTGAAACTCATCATTTTAGCGGCGCTCCCACTCATCGCTCTTCTGGCGGTCAGCTCCAGCTTGATACAGAAGGAGCTGTGGATGCGGCAACTCGGCTACACCGGCGTCTTCTGGACACTCCTGTCCCTGCAGTGGGAGCTGTTTTGTGCGGCTTTCGTCGTCACGTTCGCCTACCTCTCGATCAACCTTCGTTTTGCGGGCAGAAACGGCGTCACTTTCCACCCTGGTGGCTGGACAAGCGATTCTACCTTTTCAGAAAACACCGGCATCGAAATCTCTTCAGCGAATTTGAAACTGGCCATTGATGCGCTGGCCGCCGTCGCAGCGTTGATCTTTGCGGTAGTCTTCTACGCCCAATGGGATACTTTTCTTCGCTTTCGCTATGGTGGTCCCTTTGGGTTGTCCGATCCTCTCTTCGGGGTCGATGTCGGGTTTTATCTCTTCCATCTCCCATTCTATGAGCTTTTGCAGAGAAGCCTGACCGCATTGACGCTGCTTACCCTTCTGGTCGTTCTGGTCTTCTACATGCGCTTCGGGTTACTGCGGTTCGGCCGCAGCGGACAGATGGAAGGCCAGGGCACAAAGGCCCTTCCACACCTGTCCATCCTGTTCTTCTTTCTGGTCGCCGGTTGGGGATGGGGGTTTTACCTGGACCACTACGAACTCCTCTACTCCACTCAGGGAGTGGTTTTCGGAGCCGGCTATACGGCGGATCATGTAACCCGGATCGCCTTCTGGACCATGGCCGGCGCCTCGGCGGCGCTATGCGTATCGCTTGTGCTCAATATCTTCCGGCCGCGATTAAGAGTGATAGCCATCGGCGCCGGGATTTACGTGGCCTTGTACCTCATCGGGGTTTTGCTGGCGCCGGCTCTCTTCCAGAGGTTCATTGTACAGCCGAACGAGTTGGCCTTCGAGACCCCGTATCTCAAGAACAACATAGAATTCACCCGAAAGGCCTACGGGCTCGACGCGATTAAGGAAACTCTTTATCCGGCGCTCTCGGATCTGACATCCGAGGTGATTGCGAGAAATCAAGACACGATTCAGAATATCCGTCTCTGGGACTGGCGCCCGTTGCTTCAGATGTACCAACAAGCCCAGGAGATACGGCTATACTATCAGTTCTACGATGTTGATGTGGACCGCTACCACCTGCAGGATGGTTATCATCAGGTGATGCTTTCGGCCCGCGAACTCTCAGCCCAACTCCCCGCTGAAGCCCGAACCTGGGTTAACCAGAAGTTGCAGTTCACGCATGGTTACGGTTTGGTCATGAGCTTCGTCTCGAAGACTATAGGAGAAGGCTTTCCGCAATACCTTCTTGAAAACATCCCGCCCGAATCCACCTACGGCCTGACCATAAACCAGCCTTCCATCTACTACGGCAGGTCGATGCCGGGATATCGGATCGTCTCGACCGGCATCAAAGAGTTTGACTATCCCAAGGGCAATCAGAATGTCTACACGAGTTACGGCGGAACGGGAGGCATCCCGCTGGACAGCTTGTGGAAGCGGCTTTTATTCGCCTGGACTCAATCCGACATCAACATTCTGTTCACCTCCTATCTCCGGCCGGAAAGCAGGATTCAGATCTGGAGGCGCGTTCAAGAGCGCGTGGCGAAGATCGCTCCGTTCCTGCGCCTCGACAGTGACCCCTATGCCGTGCTGAGCGAGGGGAAACTTTACTGGATACAGGATGCCTACACCGTCTCGGATCATTTTCCCTACTCCAATCTTCAAGCGGAGGAAGGGCTCAACTACATTCGAAACTCCGTAAAGGTCGTTGTGGACATGTACA
>JBMFWU010000243.1:0-3022 GCA_049964955.1 Syntrophobacteraceae bacterium | reverse complement strand
GAGGAAGGGCTCAACTACATTCGAAACTCCGTAAAGGTCGTTGTGGACATGTACAACGGAACCGTCCGGTTCTATGTCATGGAGCCGAACGACCCCGTTCTGGCAGTCTACCGGCGGGCGTTTCCCGGCCTCTTTAAGGACCTGGGGCAGCTCTCGGCGGATCTGAAAACGCATCTGCGGTATCCGGAGGGTCTTTTTTCCATCCAGGCAGACCTGTACAGAACATTCCACATGACCGATCCGCAGGTCTTCTATAACCGGGAGGACCTCTGGGTGCTCCCCCAGGAGAAGTACGCGGGCAACGTGCTGGCGATGCAGCCCTATTACATTCTGATGAAGCTCCCCGGAAGCGACAAACTTGAGTACCTCCTCATGACGCCTTTTACCCCTCAGAAGCGAGATAACATGATCTCCTGGATGGCCGCCAGGTGCGATTTCCCCGAATACGGGAAGATGCTCTTATACCAACTTCCCAAGGAGAAGCTGATCTTAGGCCCGATGCAAATTGAAGCGATGATCGATCAGAACACTACGATCTCCCAGCAACTGACCCTGTGGGACCAAAAAGGGTCGAAAGTCATTCGCGGAAACCTGATTGCGGTACCGATCGAGAACTCTTTTCTCTATGTGGTGCCGGTGTACCTCACGGCGGTAGGCACAGACTTCCCCCAACTCAAGCGTGTAATAGTGGTTTCCGGGGACAAAGTGGCTATGGCGCCTACACTCGATGAGGCAATCCAAGCCGTCTTCGGTGCGCAGCAACCCCGAAAGCCTGCGCAGGTGCTGCTGGGCCGGCAACCGGAATTGGACCAGGCGAAAACGCAGTTCGATGTGGTCCAGAAGGCAATGCAACAAGGGGACTGGGAGAAGTTAGGCAAGGCGATGAATGTGCTCAAGCGCTTGCTGACCGGTCCGGCGCAATAGGGGTTCAACAATATGAGACATCATATTCTCTGCATAAACAGCGGTTCTTCATCCATGAAGTTCGCCGTGTACGGTCTCGGTGGATCCGAGAAGCTGATTGCGGAAGGGGCGGTGGAAAGGATCGGGTTGCCCGGGGGGTGGCTCTGGCTGAAAGATGCGGAAGGCAAGCGCCTGGCTGACAGGCATGACGATTTCCCGGCGCACAAGGATGCAGTAAGGGCCATGTTCGCAGTGGCCATGGAAGAACACAACGTTCCGGGGCCTGACGGGGTTGGTCACCGGCTGGTGCACGGAGGGCCGGACCACGTGATGCACGAGAAGGTGACACCAGAGCTTATGAATACCTTGAGAAGCCTCATTTCCCTTGCCCCCCTGCATCTCCCGGGCGAGCTAAAGGGCGTCGACGCCATCGCGGAACACTACCCCGGTGTCAGCCAGGTGGCATGTTTCGACACCGCTTTCCACAGCAAGATGCCGGAGACCGCAAAGTGGCTGCCCATTGTCCGGAGCCTCCGGCATGAGGGTATTTACCGTTATGGTTTTCATGGTCTTTCCTATGAGTATGTCACGCGCAGTTTGAAAAAGGCCCTGCAGGGAAGTGCGATCATCGCCCACCTGGGCAACGGGGCCAGTATGGCGGCGCTTAAAAGTGGACGGCCCAGGGACACCACCATGGGTTTTACGGCGCTTGGCGGCCTCATGATGGGCACGAGGAGCGGAGACCTCGATCCGGGGATTCTGCTCTACCTCATGGACGAGAAGGGCTATGACGCACGCCAGCTCGAAAGGCTGCTCAATTACCGCTCGGGGCTCCTTGGCGTATCGGGGATCAGTTCCGACATGAAGACCCTCCTGGAAAAGCGGGCCACGGAACCTCATGCCGCCCAGGCAGTCGAACTGTTCTGCTACATCGCCCGCAAGCATATCGGGGCGCTGACCGCGACCATAGGCGGCATCGACACCCTGGTGTTTACCGGCGGCATCGGAGAGCGGGCCGCTCCCGTCAGGTCGATGATCTGCCATGGTCTCGATTATCTCGGCATCCGCCTGGACCCTGAAAAAAACGACACCCAGGCCGACATCATCTCGATAGAGAACAGCCCGTGCACGGTTCGGGTCATCCATACCAATGAGGACCTGATGATAGCCCGTCACACCCGTGACCTGCTCTTCGGGGAGAGACAGGAAGAGAAGCGATGAGCGTCGAATTCGAAAATTTCGAAAAACTGCTGCAGGCTGCAAAGGACCTGCCGGCTCTGCCCATAGCCGTCATCGACGCGGATGAACTGCACGTTCTGGAGGGGGCCTGCAGGGCTGCCGAGGCGGGTTATATCGCTCCCGTTCTGATCGGGGATGAAGCGATCATCCGCAATTTACTGCCGACCATAACCTGCGCCAGGAAGTTCCGCATCATCCATGCACCCGGGGAAGACGCCATGGCGGAGAAAGGCGTCGAGCTTATCGAAAACGGTCAGGTCAAGGCGCTAATGAAAGGGCACATCCACACCGACCAATTTCTTCATCCCATCCTCGCCCACCATATGCAGGGGAAAAAACGCATATCCCATGTATTCCTGGCCGACCTGAAGACCTATCCCAAGCTCCTCTGCATCACTGACGCAGCCATAAACATAAGTCCGGATCTGACCACCAAGATGTCCATCGTACAGAATGCCATCGACATGTTTCGCATCATGGGCGTGGATGTTCCGAAGGTCGCCGTTCTGTCCGCCGTGGAGTTCGTAAACCCGGCCATACCGTCCACTGTCGACGCGGCATGCCTGGCGAAAATGGCCGAAAGGGGCCAGATCGCCGGCGGAATCGTGGACGGCCCCCTGGCGTTCGACAACGCCATCTCGGCTGAATCCGCCCTGGCCAAGGGCATAAAGAGCCCCGTGTCCGGTGATGTAGATATCCTGGTTGTGCCTGACCTGGTTTCGGGCAACATCCTGGGAAAGGACCTGGAATACCTTGCAGGGGCCAGGTTGGCAGGATTTGTGATGGGGACAAAAGTGCCCATCGTCCTCACTTCCCGGTCCGACCCGGTCGAGGCCAGAGTAATTTCCTGCGCCGTCGCGGCGCTCATGAGCAGCCGCAT
>JBMFWU010000242.1:0-5822 GCA_049964955.1 Syntrophobacteraceae bacterium | reverse complement strand
CCTGCTCCTGGCCCGACGTCTCATGGAGCGAACCCGCGTTTATCGCCTCCTCCAGGGATACCGCAATATTCCCGCAGCCAACATGGATCTGGTGGCCGAGTTTCTCGTCCGAATTTCGCAGTTGGTGACCGATTTTCCGGAAATAGTCGAACTGGACCTCAACCCCGTGGTCATAAGCGACGGATGCCCGGTGGCCATCGATGCCCGCATCGTGGTAGAGCCCAGCGAAGTGGCTGCCCCCCGGCATCTGATCATCAGTCCTTATCCCAACCAGTACGAGAGCGATTGGATGCTCAAAGACGGCACCCCTGTGCTGATCCGTCCCATGAAGCCCGAAGATGAGCCTCTGGTCGTGGATCTGCTCGACAATTGCTCCCAACAGACGATCTACTTTCGCTATTTTCACGCGGTCAAAAACTGGCCTCATGAGGCGTTGATCCGCTTCACTCAAAACGACTACGATCGGGAAATCGGTATTGTCGCTATCGGTCTGCCGCCGGGCCCAACCGTCATGATGGGGGTTGGAAGGCTGGTGATGATCCCGGAACGGGACACGGCCGAATTTGCCGTGATCGTGGCAGACCCTTGGCAGGGCAAGGGTCTGGGTCCGAAGCTCATCGAAAAGGTCATAGGAATTGCAAAGGAAAATGGAGTGCGGACTCTCCTCGGTGATGTGCTGGCCGAAAACCACCCCATGCTTGGTTTGGTAAAAAAGATGGGATTTAACGTCCTCAGGCCGGACGAGGGTACCTGCGAGGTGGAGTTGGATCTAGCTCCCGGGACCAGAGCAGATGCTGCAGATGCTTAAGAGAGGCTCCCCCCATAGTGTGTCCGCGAAATTCCGATAGCGGCGTTGCAGGATTTGGTCACTCAGGTCGCCCGGTCATCTCCCGATCACATTGAGACGGGGATGATTGATTTTGTCCGCTCTCTGCGAGGTCGACAAGCCGACACAGGCGAACATTCTGCCAGGGCGTCCACCAATTCCAACGGCCAAGCAGCCGCATCGTCGCCGGGACAAGCAATGTACGCACGATGGTTGCGTCCATCACAATGGCAATGCCCATTCCGATGCCAATTGTCTTCACGACCGTCAAGTCGGCCAGCCCGAAGGCGAAGAACACCGACGCCATGATCGCCGCGGCTCCAGTAATCGTTCGGCCGGTACTCTCCAAACTCCGCGCCACTGCACGGGTGTTATTACATGTTAGCCGGTACTCCTCGCGTACCCTGCTGAGAAGCAGCACCTCGTAGTCCATCGAGAGCCCAAACAGGATGCAAAACATCATGATCGGAGTCATTGCCTCGATGGGGCCCGGCGTGAAGTGGAGCCACGTGGCCAGATGACCGTCCTGGAAGATCCAGACCAGGGCACCGTAGGAGGCGCTGATGGAAACCACGTTCATCAGCACGGCTTTGAGGGGGAGCAATATAGACCCAAGCAGCAGGAAGAGTACCACATAGGTCACAAGGACGACGAATCCTATCACAAGGGGAGACCGCTGTTTAATGGTCTCTATAAAATCGACGTGAAACGCGCTTTCCCCGGTAACCATGAGTTCTCCGTCCACCGGAGGATGGGACTCGCGGATCGTGCGGACCAGGTTTAGCGCCTCAGGACTGCCCGCTGACAGAAACGTTTGCGCAACAAGGATAACGATATCCTTGCCAACCGTCTTTTTCAGGGCGAGTTGCATGCCCTGCGGGAGCTGATCCACTGGTTGACTGAGGAGTTGCGCGTACTCGCCGCGGCTGATGGCTGGATTAAGATCCACGATGCTCTTGACGCGGTAGACAGCGGGGAGCTTTGCCAGCCATCGGCTCAGGTCGTAGACCCGGTCTATGTGCTCGGCGGTGAGGGGAGGACTGTCCGGATAGTGGACCACCACCATGATGGGGTTAGTGTCGAATTTCTGAAATTGACTGTGCAACTGTTCCCAACCCCGGCGGGATTCTGCTGTTTTCGGCAGTCCCGTGACGCTGCTGGAACCAAGCTGAATATGCAGAAGCGGCGTTCCGAGCAAGATAAGGAAGATGCTTGCGGGCAACAGTATCCGCCAGGGATAGGCCATTACCACGGTCGCCAGACTGGACCAAAATCCGGAGCCGTTTCCGTTTGTGCCGGTATGTATGAATGGCAGTTTCCAGATATCGACTTTAGGCCCCAAAATGGCCAGCAGCGCCGGGAGGAAGGTCATGGCATAAACAACGGCCAATATTACGACAATGGCTCCCGACATGCCGATTGAGCTCAGAGGGCCTACCCCCACTAACAACATGCCGAACAAGCCTATAGCAACCGTCCCTCCCGAAAACAGAATCGTTCGCCCGGTAGTCGTCATGGTGTGCGCCAGGGCGTCAGGTACGGGGCGCCTGTGAACTTCCTCTCGAAAGCGGCTCAATAGAAATAGGGAGTAGTCGATGGCGACACCAAGTCCCACCATCACCACGATGTTTTTGGCGTATACAAGGACAGGGGTAATGTGGGCCAGCACCAGCGTGCCGGCCATGCCGGCGAGTACTGCAAGCAGGCCGACGATAAGCGGCAGTGCAGCTCCAATCACAGATCCGAACACTAAAATGAGAAGTAGCCCGATCAGAGGCAGCACCCTCATTTCGCCACGCTTCGCATCGCTCTCCGCCAGGGCCGTGAGATCGTGATTGTCCGGCAACGTGCCGAACGCGGTCACTTCCAGCGTATTTGAATGCACTTTAGCGCGTAACTTCGGATAAATGTCCATTATCAGCACGGTCTCGTTGGCGGCATAGCCCTTGATCTCCACCTCGGCGATCATGCTGTGCCCATCGCGCGAAATATACCGGGAATCCACCGCAGACCCGTCGTACACGCTACGAACGGATGCGACACGCGGATCATTGCGCAAAGGTTCTACCGCTCGTTCGAACTCAGCCTGGAAGGCCGGATCGGTGACGAAAAGAGACTGGCTTCGAAAAATCAATCCAAAATAAGGCAGAGCAGGAGGCAACTCCCTTGTCATCAGATCGAGGGCTCGTGCGGATTTGGTGTTAGCCGGGATTATAACCGAGTCGAAATGCCCTCCTTGGCTTGTCAGCCAGGCAGCAAGTCCCAGGGAAAGCACCGAAGTGATCAGTATCCACCAGCGAAAGCGGTAAACCCATAGTCCCCATGATACCAACATGAACACCACCTACGACTTCCAGGGAGGGACGTAGTCGTAGTAGTTGTAGATGCTTTCCCCCCATAGTGTGTCCGCGAAATCGGGCCACTCATCGCCCTTCTCAAACCCGGGAGCGGCCTTCAGCTTCTCCTTGTCTACGTTGAGGATGAGCTTGTTCTCGGTGGTAGAAAACTCGAAGGCTTCCCAGGGCATGGCAAACAGCTTGCTCCCCTTACCCATGAAGCCGCCGAAGGAGAGCACCGCATAGGCCACACGGTTCTTTCCGGCGTCGATCACAAGTTCGATAATCTTGCCCACCTTCTCATCCTGGCGATTGACCACCGTTTCGCCGATGATCCTCGATGCCGGGACCACACCGTACATTGCCACTGACTTCTTGCTCGTTTCCGTCATGTCTTTACTCCTTTTGTTCAGCGTATTTGGTTCAATTCCGACACAGCCTGCCTCAGAGGCTTTCGCTTCACATGGCATTATCATCGCCCTCAGGTTTCTCTAAGCCGCACTCTCATCTTCCCTGGATATGGTGAATACGAAGTTGGACCCCTCCGGACGGGCCTCGTACCATATCTTACCGCCGTGCTCGAGGATGATTTCCCTGCAAAGGCTCAATCCAAGGCCGACACCGTCCGGAATAGGACCTTCCAATGGCTCGATTCGCCCAAACCTGTGGAATATCTTCTCGCGGTCACTTTCAGCAATCGGTCTGCCGCTGTTGTAGACGTTCAGACGATAATGCGATTCGCATTGTTCAAAACCAAAGGAGATGGTGCAACCCTTGCCCCCAAACTTTACGGCATTGGAGAAGAGGTTCCTGTAGACGGCCTTCAGCCAGGTCTTATTGGCCAGGATAGGAATGGAACCGGCGGGAATCGTCCCGAGGCGATTGTCGATGACAATCTCACTCCTGGTGATATCGTCGGCGAGTTCCTCCAGCACCACGTCAATGATATCCTGTCGCAGGTCCAGCACCTCACGTTCCATTTCCATCGCGCCTCCGACAATGGAGGCTTTCCCGAGGTAATCCTCAGCGGTTCCCAGCAGACGGGCGCAACGGGACAAAAGATCCTGCACGGTGTTTGCCAGGCTCTGGTCCAGTTTGCCGTATACGGATCGAAGCATTAGCTTCAAGATGGAAGCAATGGCGACAAGAGGTCCCCTGATGTCGTGAGAAAGGACCATCACCATGTTCAGAATGTGCTCGTTCAGCCGCCGAACGCGCTGTTCGGATTCAAGGAGTGCAGTTTCCGCCCGCTTACGCTCAGAGATGTCGGTTACTGAGGTCCTGCAAGAGACAGAGCCGTTTGCGTTTTCCAGGAATATGCTGTCGAGACGGGCATGGAACTCACCGCCATCTTTTGCTTTCAGCCTGATTTCGCAGGTGTGGTCTTCACGGGTGTCGAAAATCTTCTCCAGATGCGACAGGTATACCTTCATGTCGGGTTCGGCCACCATGGCCACAAAAGGCGCCTTGATAAGGTTGCTCCTCTCGATACCCAATTGCCTTGCACCGGTAAGATTGAGCTCGATGATCCGTCCCTGCTCATCGAAAGTAAAATAGCCGAGGGGAGCAAAATCGTAGAGGTCTGCATAACGTGAACGGGAAATCTCGAGGTCGTTTTGCACTCGCCGGAGTTCTTGATTTTGCATTTCGAGCTCGATCTGATGCACCCTCAGTTCATGAATGAGGTGGTTTGCCTCCTGCAACTGAATACCACAGGGTCTGCCGGGCTCGGATGTAAGGTTTTCCTCGGCCCGCATTCTCAGGTCTTCGGGACCTTCCGAGTTTCCCTCATTTTTCATCCTAAGAACCTCCGGGTACGAAAACTATACATGGCGGACCTGATTCTGTTTCTTGTATGTCGCGAGGGGGTATGTCGCCTTTTTCAGCAATGACGACCGCATTGTCGTCGGTGAGTTTGCCCCTCTCCTCCCCGATCGCTCCCTTGACTTGCTTCCGGATCTCGATGAGTTGATGGCAGCTCATGACTCGTTCCTTTTCGCTATAAGATTAAGGCACTTATGAAGTTGATCCTCAGCTTCAATCGGCCAATGGGCTCGAATGGTTGTCCCTTCCCCCGGGGCGGACTCGATTGAGAAGCTCCCCCCGGTCAATTCGGTCCTTTCCCGCATGCCGGTAAGGCCAAGGCTCCTGGCTGTCCGGATGTGAAAAATTAGATCCATATCCATGCCCACACCGTCATCAGAAACGGCCAGCTCGATCCCGGCCCCATTCTTTGTGAGCGAAATGTCAACCCACTCTGCCTTACTGTGCCGGGCGATATTGTTCAATGCCTCCTGGGTGATTCTAAATATGTTTGCCTTCAGATTTTTAGGGATTGCCTCTTCGGCAATTCCATACTCAAGTTCAATGTGGCGTTCGGGGTAAAGTTTCATGCATTCCTGACGAAGCCACTCAAGTGTTGCCAAAAGCCCCACATCGTCCAGCATCGGAGGACGCAAACCCATGTAGATACTTCTGGTCTCCTCAATTGAGCGCTGCAGGACTGGAACGAATTGCTCCAGGTGGTTCAGTGCAGCAATGCCATCACCTGCATCCTTGTGTTTCAGGATTATCTCTACCCAAAACTTAAGAGCGGCAAGGGTCTGCCCTATACTGTCGTGGAGTTCGGAAGCAAGCCTTTTCCTCTCTTCTTCCTGAGC
>JBMFWU010000241.1:4184-5942 GCA_049964955.1 Syntrophobacteraceae bacterium | reverse complement strand
AATGAGCAGTTCAAAATCCGTATAGCTCTGCGACAGTACCGACTCGATCGCTTCGGGAAGGTATGCCGCATAGTTGTACGTTGGTATCAAAACGCTTACTTTCGGGGCCATCATGCACCATCCAAGTTCGAAGTGAACTCAAACAGGACATAGGCCCTCCCCTTACAACACTCCCTCAGCACGCCCCGCCGGCACGATGAGTCATTTTTTCGTAAATTTGCTTACTGCTCCAGTCCCCTCCCTGGAGACCGGTTCCCGGGCATTCGTTCCATGGAAAAAAAAGAACAGCCGCTCGTGGCTCTTGAAGAGTCTTTCAGACAGGCCATTGGGGACCTCTCCAAAATAGGGGATGGGGATGACTGACGAATTAACGGAAGAAGCCTTTCAAGAGTGCATTTTCAGGAAAAGACCTCTTCCCGTACTCAAACCTAACACAACCTTGAAACCATTTTTGGCAATGTGGGACAAAATCTGAAAAATCTGGGACAAAGAAGCGAAAAAACCGGACCGCACCAAAGTTCCCGCTCGGAACCCTTGGAAAATGATTACACATCCTAGTGCAGGAGGCTTGGAAATGCAACAGCCAATTTTTATTGGAATCCCGAATGCGATATAGTAGAGTTTCGGTATTTTCACGCGCACAGCCGCGTCGCGCGGAAAACACGGTAAAATCTTTAGCACCAAAGAGAATTGAGGAAGCATGGACACCATGGCCGAACAAGGGTCTATGAAAAACTGGATACTATTATCCTACTTTTTCAATGTAGACGCCAAAGCCTGTTCGCAACACCTGGATTCCCGAATTCCCTACATGGCCTCCTCGGGGATAGAGCCGGTGGTTTTGTCCGGTCTCTGCGGGGAGCGGAGCAAAAGCGGAGAACACTACAGAGTCTCTTCCATCGCTCCTTCGGGCATGCGTTTCGAGTTGCGGTATCTCAAGAGGAGAAACCGGTTCTTTAAACTTGCAGCCGCTCCCCTGCTGGTTGCAATCCTGCCGCTCTACCTGCTCGAAAAGATGCTCATTAACCTCGAAAGCGAGTGGTCGTGGTTTTTGCCCGCTTTCCTGCGCGGCCTCTTCCTGCACAAAAGATTTCGCTTCAACCTCATCTATTCGACGGGCGGGCCCCCGTGCGCCCACCTGGCCGCCGGTCTTCTGGCCCGCTGCATCAAAAGACCCTGGATCGCAGAGCTTCAGGATCCGATCGTAGTCACCAATTGGAGCAGGAGCGGCGCCGCACTCAAAATCCATGCATGGCTCGAAGGGTTCATCCTGAAAAACGCCTCGGCGGTCATTTTTCTGACCGAAGGGGCGCGGGAAAGGGCGCTTGCAAGAAACAAGGTCGAGGGCCGCAAGGTCCACGTGATCTATCCCGGGGCCTGCGCCTCCCAATCTCCCGAAGCCACATACCGCAAGAAGGAGTTTTGCCGCTTTTCCCACTTCGGATCTCTGGGCGGGTCGCGAAACCCCGAAAAATTTCTGGAAGCAATCGGCTTGTTGCTCGATGCGCATCCGGAGCTCATCGAAAAAGTACGGCTGGAGTTTTACGGCGCGATGGACGCACCTTCCCGTAAATTGATCTCCCGGTTCAAATATCGCGACATCGTCGCCGATCCGGGCAAGGTATCGTGGTCAGAGGCGTTAAAGGCGATGCGGGAAACGGACGTGCTCGTGTTGCTCCAAAACATGGACGATCTCTCCTATGAAACCATCCCGTCGAAGTTTTATGAGTATCTGCAGGCAAAAAGGCCGATCCTGGG
>JBMFWU010000241.1:0-4084 GCA_049964955.1 Syntrophobacteraceae bacterium | reverse complement strand
CTGTGCCGCGACGGGGCTTATAAAGCCTCTTCAGGATGCCGGCTTACAGGCCGGCAAACGCAAGAATGCCTATGCCATACCCGCCCCCGATTTCAATGGTGACATCGGTCGATATGTCTCCAAACGGCCCTTGACGCCCGGCGCGCCCTGTAGTAGTAAATTTGCATTCACACTTTACGATTAGTCAGGAGTCCCATCGCACGCGCTCCTGTATTATTCAAAATGCCATCGGTTCTGTGCCGGCAACCGGTCCTGATCGAGGAGCCAGCCAAATGTTCACAATTTTGGATTCACCCCGTTGCGGCACGACCTTTTTATCGACCGCCCTGAACGCCCATAGCGAAATCACCATCCCCGAAGAAACAGATTTTATCGGTCCCGGTTCTTTTTGTTTTCGGCCGGAAAAACGACAGGAAAGCCGTCAAGAAACTCATAAAACAGGTGATATGGCACGGCGACAAGTTCGGCCGCAGCTTGAACGAGTATCTATCTCATGGGATTGATCAAACAATTAACCGACTTATTCCGGACCCAAAAGACTTCCATCTCGACAGTCCCCCGTTCGCCTCAGTCTTTGAGGATCGCGTATTCATGTGTGCTGGATGCGAAACCGCACTTCGAGTGGCAAGCATTCCTTTGGCTCCACAGTCTTTTGCGCAATGTCGGGTGCAATCCGTTTGATTTGAAGATTCACTGCATGCCTGGTGTATCCCCACACTTCCGGCGCTCTGCCCTGGATTTGGGCGCGCATGTCATCGACGTGACGCCTTTTGAGGGCGGCCACTCTTACTGCAATAAGATCCAGCAATGCTTCAGCGGCGTTTTTCACTGCTATGACAAGGTTATACTGACAGATACGGACCTATTCTTTCTCGCTCCTCCGCCTCTTCCCGGCGACAAATCATTCGCAGCCAAAATCGTGGATCTGGAGAATCCGCCCCTTGAGACACTACGAGCTCTTTACAAAGAAGCCTGCGTCAAGCCCTCCGGGATCGCTCCCGTCGATTGCGCCATATCCAGATCTGAACAGACATTTAAGAACAATTTTAACGGAGGATTTTATTGTGTCAACGTTGCACTCCTGGAACCTCTGGGACAGTGCTGGAGGAAAAATGCCTTATGGCTCCTGGACCGCATCGAGAGCCTTGGTACCTACAAGAATCATGTTGACCAGATTGCAATGGCGATCACCCTCGATGAACTGAAGGTTGACGTCGCCCACCTTTCGGCACAGGTTAACTTTCCCGTACACCTACCCCAAGAACGTCTCAAAGTTTTGCGGGCAGCCCAGATCGATGTCCTCCACTACCATTCACGCGTCACAGAAAGCGGCAGTATCAAGCTTACCGGAGAGCCGGCCGTAGATAATTTTATTGCCAGGGCAAACAAAAACATCGCCGCCATAATTGAAGAGAATTTCGATAACGCCCTGTTTTGGAACAACCGCTATGATTGCTTCCCGGAACTCGGATCAGGAGTCGGTTCCAGGGGCCAGTCACTGGAGTACAAAAGGGAACATTTGAACAATGTTGTGCATTTCTTTGGGGACTCATCCGTTTTGGAAATAGGTTGCGGCGATCTTGAGACATCCAAAGGCCTTAATTTCAAGACCTATGTCGGTTACGACCTGTCTGCAAGCGCCTTGGAAATTGCACGGGCCAAACGGCCCGACTGGCAGTTTGTTCAAGGCTCTATTGACGATGCCCATAGAGACCCCCTGGCTGAACTTGTCATGTGCATTGACGTCCTCATCCATCAGAAGGATGCGGACCAGTATCGGGAATTGTTGTACAACTTGGCGCGGGCGACAGGGCAACGATTGATCGTTTCAGGCTACGAGACCACGCCCTCGTTTACGTCCGATATCACAGCCTATCATGAACCTCTGAGCACTACTCTTCGCAAAACCGGGAAATTCAACGAAATCATCCAGATCGGTAAGTACAGGGACGTGTGTCTGTTCGTCGCTGACACCAGGCCGACCGGTCCCGCCTTACATGCGAACGATATCCCCTTAGAGGTTCTAAACGCTGTTCTCCCGCTCGTTCATCGTCCAGACTTGTTGCGCGCCGCCATGGACTGGTCCCGTGAGCGCCTCGGTTTCTTCACCAAAACGTCGAGTCGCGCCCTCGAATATCCGTGGCTGCTAGAGACGCTCAGCCCACTTGGAGCCGGCGTCCGCACCCTCGATATAGGGGCTGGAGTCAGCCCGCTGCCGTTTATGTTGGCGGAGCACGGGATGCTCGTCGACACTTTGGACAGCCATCCGGTGACTAGAACGAGAGATCGCAAAGCCGATTGGAATGAGTGGGGCTTTATGGACTATGGTGAGACTTGCCCGCATATTTCATCCTCACATGTTGATGTGCTGGAGTTTCATCCGCGGCATCCTTTTGATGTTATCTACTCGATAAGCGTACTCGAACACATGTCCCGTCCAATCCGGGAACGGACACTAGAATTGGCAGCTTCATGGATGAAGAGCGGCGGTATCCTGCTGCTCACCCTTGACCTGATACCAGACTCCGATGATCTCTGGAATATGAGCGAAGGACGAATCGTTGATCCCAGCGGATCCCACGGTGTTCTGAACGACATTGTGAGTACGCTGCGCGGACTGGGAGTGGAAGTAGAGGACCTATTTGTGCAACGCAACATCCCTTATTCCAGAACCGATGTCGCTTTTGTGAGGAGCAGAAAGCTATGATCCATATACACTACCATGACGACCGGATCGTCTATGCACCTGTCCGGGGGAAAAACGGCTGCTTATGACCGAGGCAAAAAACCGCAACTCTTGCTGCATGGGGAGCTCCTGCGATCCTATGGAATCTTCTATCCAGCCGGTCTCATTGGCGACCCCAGGACCCCACGCACCAGCCTTTCTTCAACGCCGTCCTGTCCGCCAATTCCTTCAACTTCCTAGCGTTCCTGGAATAGATCGCGATCCGAACTGACCAATAGGATACACACAGTAGTCTTATCCTCAGAGGGTTTTTACCATCACATCCGAACATCCGGGCGATTTGCGTCAAGCTAAGGTCCGATCGATTGCGAATATTCCACTGATACTAGGTTGCGTTCAAGTTGATTCCAATAATCCAGGGAAACCCCGTCATGCTAGCCACCTTGGCGGTGTCCTTTTCGAGAGTTGCGAGTGAGCGCATCAGTTGATCCTCTACTGCTTCCATGCTGTTGAAAACCGCATTACTGAAATCGTCTTTTCTTATGCTACCCCAGATGTGCTCAACGGGATTGAGTTCGGGGCTGTAGGGCGGAAGAAACATCAGGGCCATATTGTCGGGTACCTTTAGCGCCTGGGCTTTATGCCACCCAGCGCCGTCCATGACCATGAGGATGAAGTCTTCCGCATGGCGGTCGCTCACCTCCCTCAGAAAAATGGACATGGCTCGTTCGCTCGCTTCAGGCAGGATCAATGAGTCCATTATGCCGTCGTGCGGCGACACTGCGGCGTATGCATACGTGTATTCACGAACCATCTGAGCTGGCACACTGGGACGCATTCCGCGAGGCGCCCAGCAGCGCCGGGGATTGCTAATCCTTCCAAAGCGGCCTTCATCTTGAAACATTAACCGTAATCGCCCCCCAACGGTGGCGAGCGCTTCTACGCATCTATTCACCATTTTCGGGAGTTTTTTTAAAACCCTCCTGGGCCTCGGTGTTGCTGTTGGGATGACGGGGCCGTGGAACGATCGTTCTCCAATTATGCCGGTCAAGCATTCGGTAAATAGTGGTCTTTGCAACCTTTTTCCCCACCAGTGCTTCAAAGGCCCGCTTGATTTCACCGACCACCAGGATGCCGCCCTGCTCGGCCTTATCCAAGAACTGCGAAAGAAACTTACGTTCATCCTCGACGGTCATATATCCATAGCGGCGACCACCCCAGTTGCGTCGTTGCTCTTCCTCGCCAGCACACATTTCCCGAAACTTCTTTCGGAGCCTGACGACTGTTGGGCGAGATCGCCCAATAATCTCCCCGATTGTGCGGTCCGGAACGTTAAAGATGCTCGGAATAACAACAGCTTGAGCCATTCGAAGCAATTCCGGCGCGTTGGCTTTCTTA
>JBMFWU010000240.1:0-5960 GCA_049964955.1 Syntrophobacteraceae bacterium | reverse complement strand
ACCACTCGTGCCAGTAGGTGAGCTTTCTTCATGCTCAGTTCCGGGAATTGCTGGGGGCTCGCGGAGATGCCGCGCCGGAAGGTCCGATCGTCATAACAGATCAGGGTCAAATTAGGCTCTATTAGTTCAATCGCTGACATGTACCTTTACTCCAGCGACTTGAGTTTTTATACCAGCGGGGCGTCGGTATTGCATTAGCTTGCAAAGTAATTATATATTGAGGCAAATTGTGGGCTAGGCAGAATTTTCTTTCAACTACTCGGAATATTATCGACAATTTGGTCGAGCTACAGGAATGTAGGGGCTTAAGTAGCCAGACTGCAGGATGTCCATTTCTGCTGCGCGTCACGGCATGTCCATGTCTGCCCGTAGCAGTCGACGATCGGGAGTCGTGAGATTATGGTGGCCCAGTTCAAAAACCCCAGATTTTACATAATGCTTCTCGCCGATTCGGCGATTTTCGCAGCGGCTTTGATCTGCAGCTATCTTTTGCGGTTTGAGTTTCGCATTACCGCCCAGCATGTGGGCCAAATGCAGAGACTTGCGCCGGTTCTCATGTTAGTAGAAGTGGTAGTCTTTTTTGCGTTCGGACTGTACAGGGGCATGTGGCGCTACACGAGCGTCGTCGACTTTTGGCATCTGGCTCAGGCCTGTTTCATTTCAATGCTCCTGGCTTTTACTTACGTCTTTATTTTCCGGATCGAAGGGCTGTCCCGGGCCATTATCATGCTGGATACACTGTTGACCTTCCTTTTGGCGGGCACCCTCAGGATGGGCATACGTTCGTTTTACATGGCGCGGTCGAATCCGAGGGGACTCAAGGCCTACGGGCTTCCGGATCTGCGGACGTGGCTCAAAGGGTGCAAGCGTGTGATAATAATCGGGGCCGGGGCCGGCGGCGAAAAAATAATCAGGGAGATTATCGAAAACCCTCAACTCGACTTTTGTGTCGTTGGTTTTATCGATGACGATCCGGGAAAGCGCGGCCGAACGGTGCACGGGATACCGGTGCACGGGGACCTCTCACAGTTGCCTGAGGTGATTTGCGAATACAATATAGAGGAAGTTTTCGTATGTATTCCTTCCGCGACAGGCTCTGAGCTGCGGCGAATCCTCGATGTGTGCAAAAGCTGCAACGTCACATACAAAATGCTGCCGGGAATCGGTGAAATTGTAGATGGCAAGGTGAGTATAAAGACGCTGCGCGACATCGATTATGCTGACCTGCTTCGGCGCGAGCCGGTTAAATTGGATATGGCAGGCATCGAAAATTACCTGGTTGAAAAGACCATTCTCGTAACGGGCTGCGGAGGGTCGATCGGCTCGGAACTGTGCCGTCAGCTAGTTCGCTTCGACCCCGGTAAGCTCGTTCTATTCGATTCATCGGAAGAAAAGTTGTTCAACATAGAGGCTGAATTGCGAAATCTCGGCTGCCTCAATGTGAGTTGCATTCTTGGCCCCGTTCAGGACCGGGAGCTGACCCGGGCGACATTCTCCAGGTTTCGCCCGGAGGTCGTGTTCCATGCTGCAGCCTATAAGCACGTCCCGATGCTCGAACATAACTGTCGCATGGCGATCTATAACAATGTTGTGGGGAGCCGCGTGGTCATGGAAGCGGCCGTTGAGTTTGGCGTACGGCAATTCGTGTTGGTTTCAACCGACAAGGCCGTGCGGCCAACGAGCATAATGGGCGCTACCAAGCGAATTTCAGAGTTGATCATGCAGTCGCTTGGCGGGCAGGTCACGGAGTTCAAAGCCGTTCGGTTCGGAAATGTTGTGGGGTCCTCCGGGTCTGTAATACCTGTTTTTCGCCGCCAAATCGAGGGGGGCGGTCCCGTAACGGTGACCCACCCTGACATAACGCGCTACTTCATGACCATTCCGGAGGCGGCGCAATTGATCATTCAGACAGGTGCACTCGCCGAGGGGGGGGATATCTACATACTCGAAATGGGCACCCCTGTTAAGATCTGTGAAATGGCGCGCGACCTCATCCGCCTTTCCGGTAAGGAACCCGGGGATGAAATTGAGATAAAATTCACCGGTCTCCGTCCGGGTGAAAAACTCTTTGAGGAACTGTTCACTCAGGATGAGGACGTCATTAAGACCAGGCATGAAAAAATCATGGTGGTAAGGTCCAATGGGATTGCAAAGGCAGCGGAGAAGCGGAAAATTTTTCGTGAAAATCTGGAACGGCACGTAGAGGAGCTTGTTCAGATCGCCGATTTGCTGGACCCTGGCGCTGTGAGGCGAAAAATTAAGGAGATAGTCCCGGAGTTCAGCCCACAGGTAATGGAGCCTTTGGTCAAGGTTCGGCCCACCAACGGCAACGGGAGCGGTCGGGAGCTCGAAATCGCCTAGTTGCAGTTTACCGCCCGGGAGGCATTGAAGCGTGTGATTGGTTTCGTTGGAGGCACTAGCGGGGTGGCGCCTGAAATCAGATCGGTCCCTACGGGGAGACATCCCGCGCTGATAGTTTGAGGATTCATAATTTTGGCGCGTATTCTTTTGTTGTCCCTGGTGTTTGCCCCCGACGGGGTCTCGACTTCGGTTCTCATGTCCGAGCTGGCGCTGGAGCTTCGCGAAATGGGCCATGAGATTACGGTCCTGACAACAACTCCTCATTATAATCTCGATACCGAGGCTCGAAACCGGCAGCCATTATCGCCTCGCTGGCCGGGAGTCTTGTTTGAGAGCACCTACTGCGGCATCCCTGTCTTCCATGTCAGCACACCGAGCAAAGCCTCTCGAGTCGGCGCGCGGCTGCTTGACTACGCCCGGTTCCATGCCGTCAGCACCGCCGCCGGGCTCACTCGAATCGGGAACTGCGATGTGATTATTGCCCCCTCGCCGCCGCTTACCATCGGGCTAAGCGCGTGGCTTCTCGGAGTCGCGCGGGATGTGCCCTTCGTCTATAACGTCCAGGAGATATACCCGGATGTCGCCGTCAGCTTGGGCCTCCTGACTAACAGGAAGGCGATTGGCGCGCTGGAAATGATCGAGAGTTTTATTTACAGACGCTCTCGCGTCGTCACGGTCATTTCGGAGTGGTTTCGCAGGCGTTTATTGTCCAAAGGAGTGTCGCCGGACAAAATCCGCGTAATCCCCAACTTCGTCGACACCGATTTTGTCGCGCCCGGTTTGCGCAACAACCAATTTTCAACGGCTCACGGACTGGCGGGAAAATTCGTTATTCTCTACGCAGGCAATATTGGCCTAACCCAAGGTTTTGAGACCATCCTGGAAGCGGCGGAATCTTTGCGGGACCAGGTTGATTTGAGATTTGTCATAGTAGGTGACGGGGCCAGGCGCAACTGGCTGGAACGGGAAATGGCGGAAAGGCGGCTTTCCAATGTATTGCTGCTGCCATACCAGTCCCGCTCTTTGGTCCCCATGATCTATGCCAGTGCGGACATTTGTCTTGTTCCGCTCAAGAAGGGCACGGCTCGCGAGACCTTTCCTTCGAAAATCTATACGATTATGGCTTCGGCTCGTCCGGTTATCGCTTCGGCCGATCCCGATTCCGAATTGGTCTGGGTGGTGGGGCAGGCCGGATGCGGGTGGGCTGTGCCCCCGGATAATGCAGCCGCTTTGAAGCAGGCGATCCAAGATGCGTATGGCCGCCGACAGCAACTCTCTACTCTTGGGGCCTGTGGGAGAGACTATGTGGTAGCCAATCATTCGCGCAGGGCGGTGGCGCGTCAGTACAACGACCTTGTTCGCGGTTTGGTCGACGGTCGGTAAGGCGTCGGCATTATGGCAGATTCAAAGAAGAACAGGACGATTCTTGTCACCGGTGCGAGCGGCTTCATCGGGTCGCATCTGTGCTGCGAGCTTTTGCGTCGCGGCAGTTCGGTTTTGGCGGCAAACCGTGCAGAAAGCCAACAGAAAACCGCGTGGGAAAACCTGACACCCGATGCGCGCCTCGGCGGGATGAATCCGCTATATTCCAGCACCGTATCTGTTGGCGAAATCGGACCACAAACCGACTGGTCTTGTGCTTTTACGGGAGTAGATGCTGCCGTGCACCTGGCGGCGCGGGTCCATATCATGCGGGACAGCGTGGCAGAGCCACTCTTGCAATTCCGCAAGGTCAATGTAGAGGGGACTCGCCGCTTGGCCAACGCGGCCGCAGAGGCGGGGGTAAAACGCTTTGTGTTTTTGAGTTCGATCAAGGTGCATGGCGAATCGACCGGGAACGGCCGGGGGCCATTTTGCGAAAGTGATCCCCCTCATCCCGAAGACAATTACGGGCTGTCGAAACTCGAGGCCGAGCGCGCCCTCCGGGAGGTCGAACGAGAGACAGGCATGGAGGTTACAATCATTCGCCCGCCGCTGGTTTACGGGCCTGGCGTCAAGGCTAACTTCCTCAATCTTGTCAGACTTGTCGAGCGGGGTATGCCGCTGCCGCTCCGGGGCGTCCGCAACCAGCGAAGTCTGCTCGGGCTAACCAACATTGTGGACTTGATCTGCCGCTGCCTGGAGCATCCGGGGGCTGCAGGGGAGACTTTCCTGGCAAGTGACGGCGAGGATGTCTCTACGCCCGAACTGGTTCGGCGTATTGCAAAGGCGCTAAGGAAAAACGCGAGACTCATTTCCGTGCCCGAATGGTTGATGAGGGCGGGCTCTGCGGTCACCGGGAGGTCGAAAGAATTTGGGCGGATTTGCGGCTCACTGCAGATTGATTCATCCAGGGTTCGGAGATTATTGGATTGGGTTCCTCCTTCGACGATGCCGGAAGAACTCTCGCGCCTGGCGGCATGGCGGGCCGAGTGCGGGGGGGCGCGCAAAGGAAAGAGATGAGTTGGATTTTATTTTTCAACAAGCCGACGCACGAAGTGGCCCCTGGACTGTTGTTTTCCAGCTTTGGGTTGGCCCTTCTTGGAGCCTGGATTGTCTCTCGTATCGGTTGGAAAATTTCCCTGATGGACTGCCCGTGCGAACGCAGTTCCCACAGCCGGCCGACACCAAGAGGCGGCGGCGTGGGTATCCTGGCTGCGTTTTGCCTTACAGCGCTCCTATCCGGGACGCCCGTATCACTTTGGGCACCGGTTTGCATCATGGCCCTCATCGCGGGAGTTGGCGACAGGGTCGACCTGCCCGTACGGTTGCGGTTGACTGTCCAATTGGGATTATCTTCCGTCCTTGTCCTGGGCGCCGCGTATTCATCGACCGATCGTAGCGCCAGTTTGCTGCTGATTCCGTTTTGGATCGTCTTCATCGCAGGCACCGCGAACTTTTATAATTTTATGGATGGAATCAATGGAATCGCCGGCATAGCCGGGGTGGTCGGGTTTTCGCTGCTTTTTTTGTATATGGACGGCTTGAAAGGCCGTCCCGGGCTGGGCGCCCTTTCACTATGCATGGCCTTTTCCTGTCTTGGTTTTCTGCCCCTGAACATGCCCAGGGCCAAGATCTTTATGGGGGACGTCGGCAGTATTCTGCTCGGTGCCGCATTCGCCTCTATCGTCTTTCTGGGATCACGAACATTCCTCGACTTCCTGTGCACGGCGTCCTTCCTGTCCACATTCTATGCCGATGAATTGAGTACAATGGCCGTCCGTATTAAAGGTGGCGAAAATCTGCTCAGAGCGCACCGCGAACACCTGTATCAGTTACTGGCGAATGAGTACGGGATCGCCCACTGGCGGATATCCGCAGCATACGGGGCCATGCAGGCGCTCATCGGCATAATCGTGCTGTTGGTCAGACCGTTTGGCGTAATGGCGGTGACAGCCGTTCTGGTGTTGTGGTCGTGCCTGTTTGTAACGGCAAGCCACTGCGTTAGAAATCGCCTGAAGCAGGTCCAGCCGGCATACCTCCCATGCAAGCCTGAATCTCCACCCTTGTAGTGGTCTGCTCACCAGGGTTGTATGGAGGTTCGGCAGGCGACGGACGGGTAGCCTCAAATATCTATGGTCCGCAAAAAGACTGCGAAGGTGGCGCCGCTGCCCGGTGTA
>JBMFWU010000239.1:0-6022 GCA_049964955.1 Syntrophobacteraceae bacterium | reverse complement strand
GATCTCTCCCACTTTTGCTGTGAGGAGGGCGAAAGCCTCCGTTTTGCCGATATCGATGCGCAGCCCCGCAAGGTGCTCACCAGCCCGACCTGGAGCGGAGTCGAAAGCGAAGGCCGATCCTATTCGCCGTTTGTGATCAATATAGAAGAGAAAATTCCGTTTCGGACCCTCACCGGAAGGGCCCAGTTTTACCAGGACCATGAATGGATGCTGGCCTTTGGCGAAGGGCTGCCGGTTTTTCGCCCGCCTCTCGACATGGTCTTGCTCGGCTCTACCCGGACCGGACAGGTCCCGGGTAATGGCAAGGAACTGGTGTTGAATTACCTGACGCCTCATTCCAAGTGGTCCATCCACAGCACCTACTCGGACATCCTGACGCTTCTGACCCTGTTTCGGGGCGGGGAAGCGATCTGGATCAACAACGAGGATGCGGCGGCAATCGAGGTGAGCGATAACGACTGGTTGGAGTGCTTCAACGTAAACGGGGTGGTCGTGGCCAAGGCGGTGGTGAGCCACAGGATTCCACGCGGCAAGGCCTTCATGTATCACGCCCAGGAGCGGCTCATCAATACGCCGGGCTCGAAGATTTCCCGGCAGCGCGGAGGCACCCACAACAGTGTCACCCGGATATTCATGAAGCCGACCCAGATGATCGGCGGCTACGCTCACCTGAGCTACGGGTTCAACTATTACGGGCCGACAGGTGCGCAGCGGGATGAGGCGGTGATTGTGAGAAAGGCCGGGGAGGTCGACTGGTATGAAGATTAAAGCGCAAATGGCCATGGTCATGAACCTGGATAAATGCCTCGGCTGCCACACCTGCAGCATTCCCTGCAAGAATGTGTGGACCAATCGCACGGGGGCTGAATACATCTGGTATAACAACGTGGAGACAAAGCCCGGGATCGGCTACCCCAAAAGCTGGGAAAACCAGAGCCGCTGGAAGGGCGGCTGGAGGCTTCGCGGCGAAAGGCTCTCCTTGCGCTCCGGGGGCCATGCCAACAAGTTCGCCAAGATTTTCTACAATCCCGATCTGCCGCTCATCGACGATTACTACGAACCCTGGAGCTACGACTATCGGAGGCTCACCGAGAGTCCCCGGCAGAAACACCAGCCGGGCGTGCGCCCAAAATCGCTCATAACCGGCGAGAACATGCGGGTCAAGTGGGGGCCGAACTGGGAAGACGATCTCGCCGGCGCCCATGTGACCGGTCTTGACGATGTCAATTTCGCAGAACTCGAAAAAGAGATCTACCTGCAGTTCAAAAATGTCTTCATGCTCTACCTGCCAAGGATTTGCGAACACTGCCTGAACCCGGCCTGCGTCGCCTCCTGCCCCTCGGGGGCTCTCTACAAGCGCAATGAAGACGGAATCGTTCTGGTCGACCAGGAAAAGTGCCGCGGGTGGCGCTTCTGCGTTTCGGGGTGCCCCTATAAAAAGGTCTATTACAACTGGAAGACCGCGCGCTCGGAAAAGTGTCTCTTCTGTTACCCGCGCATCGAAGCCGGGCTTCCGACCCTGTGCGCCGAGAGCTGCGTCGGGCGCATCCGCTATATCGGGGTGATGCTCTACGACGCCGAGCGCGTCCCTTCGGCCGCGGCCTCCCCCGGTGACCGGAACGTCTACTCCGCGCAAACCGATCTTTTCCTCGACCCAAATGACCCGGCGGTGGCTTCGGCGGCCGCGGCCGACGGTGTTCCCGTACACATGATCGATGCGGCCAAACGCTCGCCGGTCTACAAGCTCGCTGTCGAGTGGCGGCTGGCCCTGCCGCCCCACCCCGAGTTCCGCACCCTCCCCATGGTCTGGTACATCCCGCCGCTAAGTCCCCTGGCCGGCCTCGCGGATAAGGCCGACGGCTCGGATGTCATCGACAGGATGCGGATTCCGGTAAAGTACCTGGCGAACCTCCTCGCCGCAGGCGATGAGGCCCCGGTGCGCATGGCGCTTAAACGACTCATGGCCCTGCGAGACTGGATGAGATCGAAGCAAACCGGCGTCGGCGCAGGCGTGTCGCCGGTTTTGGAAGAGGTAGGCCTGAGCGCTTCTTCGGCCGAGGAGATGTACAAACTGCTCGCCCTTGCCAAGTACGAGGACCGGTTCGTGATTCCCACCGTGCAGCGGGAAGGGGTGGAAAATCTCTACCGGGAGCGGGGCAGTTGCGGATTTCCGCCCGAGAGCCTGGGGGTGGAAGATGATGACTGAATCCGGGCGGTTTTTGGCAAAGCTTCTGTCCGTGGCGTTGCAGTATCCGGATAGCGAATTGCAGACTTCCCTCGCCGAGCTGAATGAATTGCCCGAAGTTCTGCCGGATAACAGTTCCGAGCAGATACTGCGCGGTTTCCTGAACTATCTGGAGAATACCCCGCTACTGCGCGCGCAGGAATGCTACTCGCAGACCTTCGATCTCAGCCCGGATAGCTGCCTCTATCTCACCTGGCATCGCTGGGGGGAGAACAAAGAGCGGGGGGCGGATCTTGCGCGCCTTGTGCGGATCTACCGTGACGGAGGCTTCCAGTGTGTCACGGGGGATTTGCCCGATTACCTGCCGATGGTTTTGGAGTTTGCCTCGGTTTGCCCCGATGAGAGCGGGTTCAAACTTCTGGGCGAGTTCGGCCCCGAAATCGACAAAATCCGCCAACGCCTGAATGAGAGCGGAAGTCCCTATGCCGGACTTCTGACGCTCCTGTCGGAAAAATCTTTTTCGCCGCAGCCCGAAACAGCGGAGGAGAGAGAATGAACTGGAACAACTTGGCCTTCGTGGTTTTTCCCTACATTGCGCTCACTACCTTTACCGTAGGACATGCGTATCGCTACGTGGCCGACCCCTTTCACTGGAATTCGCGGTCGAGCGAGATACTGGAAAAAGACCGGCTGAAATACGCATCCGTCCTGTTCCACTACGGAATTGTGTTCACTTTTTTCGGCCATTTCGCAGGTCTTCTGATCCCGCAAAGCTTCCTGACTTCTTTGGGCATAACTCCGGCCCTCCACATGCGCATCGCCCTCCTCTCCGGCATGCTTTTCGGCCTTTTGGCCCTGGTCGGCGCCGTGCTGCTGCTGCTGCGCAGGTTCAAGCAGGAAAGAGTCTTTCGCCATTCCAGCACAAACGACCTCGTGACCCTGGGACTGGTCGCTCTGGTCATCGCACTGGGGACCTACAATGTTTTCTTTGGGCACTGCGATGTCCTGAATACCATTGCCCCGTGGATTCGAAGCATCCTGATGCTTACTCCCCACCCGGGCCTTATCGCCCCGGTTCCCTTCACCTACAAGCTCCACATCATCGCCGCACTGGCCCTTTTGGGATTTTCGCCCTTCAGCCGGCTCATTCACATCTGGAGCGTTCCGGTCCCCTACCTCTGTCGCAGCCACATCGTCTTCAGGCAGCGGCGGGCGGAGTAATTTATGGCAGGGCTTAATCTGGAATCCATGAAATCGAGGCTGGCAGAATTTCCTCCCAACTATTTCGCCATGGTCATGGCGACGGGCATCGTTTCGATCGCCTCGCACCTGCTTGGCTTCGCATTCCTTTCGGCGCTCCTTTTCTGGTGCAACGTGGCCTTTTTCGTCGGTCTCTGGCTGATATATATAGCCCGCCTCATCATCTACCCCGGGGCTGCGGCAAAAGACCTGACAGACCACAATCGCAGCGTGGGATATTTTACGGTGGTCGCCGGGACCTGTATTCTCGGCAGCCAAATGCTGATCCTGCACCAGGCCTTGCGCCTTTCCATAGCGCTTCTCTGCCTGGGCATTCTTCTCTGGGTATTTCTGATTTACATCGTCTTTACCCTGCTCATCACCTCCCACCACAAGCCCTCGCTGGAAAAGGGCATAAACGGGCTGTGGCTGGTCTCCATAGTCAGCACCCAGTCGATTTCCATTCTGAGCGGGATTATTGCGCCCCACCTGGCCCATCCCCTTCAGGAAATACTGCTTTTCTTCTCCCTGTGCCTGTTTCTGATCGGCTTCATGCTCTATGGCCTGATCATCACCCTCATTTTCTACCGCTTCCTCTTCTTCGAGCTTAACCCCAAGGAATTGAGCCATCCCTATTGGATCAACATGGGGGCGGTCGCCATAACCACCCTCGCAGGCACGGGGCTAGCCTGGAATAGTTCGGTCTCGCCCTTTCTGACCTCCCTGCACCCGTTTATCATCGGCTTTACCCTCTTTTCCTGGGCCGCGGCAAGCTGGTGGATTCCGCTGCTGTTCCTGCTCGGTACCTGGCGCTTCGTCATCCAACGCGACCCCTTCGTCTATGAGCCCGCCTACTGGGGCATGGTCTTCCCCCTGGGAATGTACACCACCTGCACCTGGTGGCTGGAAAAAGTAACCGGCCTCCAGTTTTTGTCGGTTATCCCCAAGTACTTCATCTACGCGGCCCTGGCGGCATGGGGCTTTACTTTTTACGGCTTGGTGAGAACCGTATTAAAAAGAAATCGGGAAGAGAAAGCGGCATAAGGGCAGGCTCGAAAGGGAAGGGCAAAAAGAGCGGGGGGAATGTGTAGGCAAAGCAAAAAAGCGCGGGGGCTTTCGCCCCCTGCACCCCCACGCCGCTGCGCGGCTCATGTTGTGCGGGGAAGCCATTCCCGCGCTCCTTTTCCCGTTTGGCATTTTGAGTAAGAGTTTGGTCGGCTGGATAGCGCCCTGATCGGTCATGTGTTATAGAGGAATAAAAACACCTGGAGCGAAGTCATGAACAGGCGGCTAACCCTGATCTACTGGAAAAGTGAAAAATTCTGGCTCGGCAAGCTCATCGAGTACCCCGAGATAATGACCCAGGGTGAAACCCTGGAGGAACTCGAAGAAAATATCAAGGACGCCTACGGCCTCATGACCGGGACCGATGGCGCTCGATGGCAGAGCAGTCGAGTCGACTGCCAATAGACCTGATAGAGAAAGAGAGAAGAGGGCTCTGGAGACGCTTTCTTCGAAGATGGGTTTCTAAAATTTGCAGAGAAAAGGGCAGTCATGCGCGGACCGGCAAAAAAGGGAGCAGCCTACGAAGACCTTTACAGCATCCGGGGAATTGTTCGCTCATCCAAGACCCAATCCAAGGAATTGGGTATGTGAGATAATTTCTCCCAGTACCGCCGGGTATGATCGAGTCAAGAAGATGGCAAAATACGCAAAATTCGGGGTAGGATATGCATGGCTGATCGACCCTGTCGTCAAGACCCTCGAAGCGTACAAGCTGGAATCGGGGCACTGGCTTCTTTTGGATGCCTACGTGGGGGCCGAAAAAGTGCGAATGGAACCTTTTCAGGAAATGGAAATCGACCTCGAAGTTCTTTGGCTCGAACCTTGAGCACCTCCTCTGGATCTTCGGATAGTCCGGAAGTCCCTCGGGTTTACATAACGCCACAACCCGGACCCTGGCGCGGCCTCAACAACGACACTACCAGGGATTATTTACAATAAGTTCTTAAAATTGTTTAGAAAGTAAACAGAACCAGCTTTTCTTGTATCTTGTTTTTTGTTTTCGGGCACCGCGAGAACGACTTCCCCAATCAGTCGTCTTTCCTTCCTGCCTGCACCCATTTTTTCGCGTCACACAACTTAATCTTAGGTTCTGCCTTTTTCATTTTTCTTCAAGTTGGGTAGAGTAGAGGGCAAGGTCATACCCCAGACGTTCAGGCGGTTGGTGACCTCGCCCTCACGCTCTCAGGAACTACTACATAGATTTATGAGAAATACCTTTTCCTCGTTTGTCTGATATACTCAGGATTTTCGGAATAGAACATCATCTCATTTCGTGTGTTCGGTTTATCGTACTTACCATCGAATGAGAGAAGATTACAGCTTCCGAACGCCATAAAATTCTCATCGCAGAGTAGAAGCTTTTCATGAGTGTTGTCTAGGCGAGTAGAAAATAACTCCCCGTGCTCCTGGAATCGTTTTTGTAATTCGGCTATTGTTGGATTTCAAATTAAATGGACTGATTTTTCCTGATTAAATGGCACGGAACGTTTTATTTGGACCGATACCGAGCGCTTCCGATGATCTGTTTTGCCC
>JBMFWU010000238.1:0-6022 GCA_049964955.1 Syntrophobacteraceae bacterium | reverse complement strand
GTGTTTTTACTGTCAACCACTTTCTTTTTCTCTTTCTTTTCCGCCGAAGCGAATCCGCCTAACTTAGCACATCTGATTCGCTTGTCAACCAAAATCTTTTTTTTCTTTTCGGCGTCCCATCCGGGCCATCAGTTCGTGTCCCAACCGGAAGTTGCGTTTATAGAGCATTCCCGTTTTGAATGCAAGCCTAAAATTCGATTTTAATGCGATGGACCTTTTTCTTTCCCGCCTTGAGCAAAAAGGAGCCCTCCCGCAGGTGCGCAAGGCCGATGCGCAGCTCCTCATCGCCCACACGCTCATCGTTAACATAGGCCCCGCCCTGCCGGATGAGGCGCCGCGCCGCACTTTTGGACTCGCAGAGCTCGACCAGGGAAAAGAGCTCATAGGCCGCAATGCCCTCTTCCAACCGCCCTTTGGGCATAACGGTCGTAGGGACCCCCTCCGCCTTTTCTCCCGACACCCTGGGGATCGTGCTGGAAGGAAGCAGTTCCGGGGATAGCCTCCTTTCGCCAAAGACCGAAGAGGCAGCCTCAAGGGCGGCAAGGGCTGCCTCCCTTCCGTGCACAAGGCTTGTCACCTCGAAGGCCAGGATGGACTTGCACGCATTGAGGTCCCGGCCTTCGAGCGTGCCCACGACATCGATTTCCGATACCGGAAGAAAGGTATAGAGCTTCAGGAACCGCTCGACATCGCGGTCGTCTGTATTTACCCAGAACTGGTAGAAGTCGAAAGGCGAGGTCCTCTCGCCACTCAGCCAGACAGCGCCCGCGGCCGTTTTGCCCATCTTTGCCCCCGACGCGGTCGTAAGGAGCGGAAAGGTGATACAGTGGGCCGTAAGCCGCAGTTTCTTGCGTATCAGCTCGACTCCTGCAAGGATATTTCCCCACTGGTCGTCTCCGCCCATCTGCAGGCAGCACTCGCAGACTTTCGCAAGGTGATAAAAATCGTAGGCCTGGAGCAGCATGTAATTGAACTCGATGAAGCTAAGGCCGTTTTCGAGCCGAATCTTATAGCTTTCGGCGGCAAGCATCCGGTTGACACTGAAGTGTTTTCCGATATCGCGCAAGAATTCGATGTAGCGAAGCCCGACGAGCCATTCGGCGTTGTTTAAAAGAAGTGCCCTGCCATCGGCAAAATCGAGAAAGCGCGAGAGTTGGACCTTTAACGCATCGACGTTGTCCTGGATCTGCTCGAGCGTTAACATCCGGCGCATCTCGGTCTTTCCGCTCGGGTCTCCCACAAGCCCGGTGCCCCCCCCGACCAGAACTATCGGCCGGTGCCCCTCGCGCTGCATGTGGGCAAGGGCCATAATCGGGACAAGGCTTCCCACGTGCAGACTGTTGGCGGTCGGATCGAACCCGATGTAGCATGCGGAAGGTTTGCAGAGGTACTGCTTCAGTTCATCATTGTCTGTGGCCTGGGCCACAAACCCGCGTTCGCTTAAGATATCGAAAACATCTTTCACCGGAGTAATCTCGCATCCTCTGGAAGGTTATAGGCTCACTTCGCAAACTCGACGGCCCTCGTTTCCCGGATCACCGTGACCTTGATCTGTCCGGGGTAGGTGAGTTCGCTTTCAATTTTTTTGGCAATCTCGCGACTGAGGAGCACGACGTCCGCATCGCCTACGACGTTGCTTTCGACCGTGATTCTCACTTCCCTGCCGGCCTGGATCGCATAGGCCTTGCCGATGCCTTTAAAAGAGGTCGCAATGCGCTCCAGCTCTTCAAGACGCCGGACATAGGTTTCGAGCAGTTCCTTGCGGGCCCCGGGCCTTGCCCCGGAGAGCGCATCGGCAGCCTGCACGAGGGTCGCCAGAACGTCTTCGGCGGGTATGTCTTCGTGGTGGGCGGCAATTGCGTGCACGATCGCATGGCTCTCCCCGTAGCGTCTCGCAAGATCGGCCCCCAGGGCTGCGTGCGGGCCTTCCATCTCGTGGTCCACGGCCTTGCCGATATCGTGCAAAAGCCCCGCCCTCCTCGCCTGCTTTTCATTCAATCCGAGTTCTGCGGCCATGATTCCGCACAGAAACGAGACTTCCCGCGAATGCTGCAGAACGTTTTGTGCATAGCTCGTGCGGAATTTGAGTTTTCCGATGAGCTTTATCAACTCGAGATTCATGCCGTGGACGCCGACATCGAAGGCCGCCTGCTCGCCCGATTCCCGAACGGAGGTCTCGACTTCGGCATTCACCTTTTCGACGATTTCTTCAATCCGTGCCGGGTGAATCCTTCCGTCGGAGATGAGCCTTTCCAGGGCAATCCTTGCCACCTCCCGGCGCACCGGGTTGAACCCCGAAAGGATCACCGCCTCGGGGGTGTCGTCGATGATAAGATCCACTCCCGTTATGGCTTCGATCGCGCGAATGTTCCTGCCCTCCCTCCCGATGATTCGCCCCTTCATCTCTTCGTTGGGAAGGGCTACGACCGACACTGTTTTCTCGGCCACGTAATCGCCCGAGTATCTTTGAATGGCAAGCGAGATGATGTCCTTGGCCTTGCGGTCACCATTCTCGCGGGCTTCGGTTTCGATCTTTTTGACTATCAGGGCGGCATCATGGCGAGCTTCATTTTCCACGGAGCGCAGCAGCAGTTCTTTGGCTTCCAGCCCGGACATCCCGGAGATGCTCTCAAGCTTTGCCCTCTGCTCCTGGATTATCGCATCGAGCTCCCTTTCGCGCCCCACCAGGTCCTTTTCCTGCTGCGCGAGCTGCCGTTCGCGCTTCCCCAGCCCCGCCTCCTTTTTATCCAACCCCTCGGCCTTGCGATCGAGGTTTTCCTCCTTTGCGAGAATCCGCTTTTCCAGGTTCTGGAATTCCTTCCTTCCCTCCTTGGATTCGCGTTCGAACTCGAGCTTCATCTGCAGCACGTTGTCCTTGGCCTGAAGAATGGCCTCCTTTTTGATCGTCTCCGCCTCCTTTTTGGCCTCGGCGATCAAATCCCGCGCCTCGTTTTCGAATTTTTTCCGCTCTTTCTGCAGCCGGAAAAACCTGCCGAAATACCCCACGGCCCCACCTACGGCGAATAGGACAATACATCCCAATATCAGTAATATGTAACTCATTACTTCAATATCCTTTCAGGTATAACGGAAGCCAAAAAGTGGAAAACAGGCAGCGGATGTGCGAGGGCAAACCGCTTCTGCTGCTTTTCGCTCATAAATAGAGAGAATAAACCGGGATAGATGTCGGAGGGCAGTAGACCGCCGGCAGGCGCAGGAAAAAGGGCAAGAAGGGCATTGCCCCCGCATTATGCCGTGTTGACAGGTGGTCTTGAACCTAAGGTTCAGGTGGGCGCCCTATGACTCCTTCAGGCTTCCAGCGCAAGGCTGTCTTGCACACCAGAGTCAGGCAGGGCCCCCGTTCAGTAAATGTTGGCTCAGAAACATTCTGCCAAATCACAAACACAGCAGGGGCAAACCGAGCATTAACGATTTATTCTGTCGGCTCCGCGGAACCGGTCGCGACGGCGACGAAATCCCGGGGCCGGGACAAAAAATAAGGTATTTCCGCCGAATAATTCGGTAATGGATGACCGGTTAAGCCGATCTCACCTTTAAGACGGTCTAAAGCAAATCTTCCCACACCCGCCGCCTGAACGGCATGATATACGGCAGCATGAATGCACCCACCGACTGCGAAATCAGCGTTGGATGCCGACAAGTATGGGGATAGACTCTATATCCTCTCTCGCGAAGTATTGTAGCCAAATAATGACATAATAGTCAAGTTCGATTATTACACACGGCAGAAACGAACCGTTACGGGGGCCGCTGGGGGCTGGCGCCGCTGCCGGATGGCCTGGCCCTTCCGCACTGCCAATCGTGCAATCGGCATGGCCCTGCTGCCCGGGGAGGGCTGCCCGTCCATAATCCATCGAAAAAAAAAGCCTCCCGGCGAACCGGGAGGCCCATAGAACATCCGGACGAAAATTTAGCGCCTTTCGGCGATCCTGAGACGCGCAAGGGCCCTTTGCAGGGCGGCCTGTGCGCGGGCAAACTCCAATTTGTCCCTGGATTCGGCAAGACGCCTTTCGGCTCTTTCCCGCGCGGCCTTGGCGCGAATGACGTCTATATCGGTCGCGGCCTCGGCGGCAGTGGCAAGAATGGTGACCTGGTTATTGAGGACCTCGGCGTAGCCGCCCATTATGGCGATATGCTGCTGGACGCTGCCCAGCCGATACCGCAACTCCCCCACCCGCAGCTTGCACAGGAAGGGAATGTGGCCGGGAAGCACTCCGAATTCCCCCATTTCTCCAGGCGCAACAACAATGTCAACGGTTTCGCTGACGACCTTCTTCTCCGGAGTAACGATCTCCAGGAAAATCTTTTCGGCCATACTCTCACCCCTTTAGGCGGCTTCAGCCATCTGTTTGGCCTTCTCAACAGCCTCTTCGATCGAGCCGACCATGTAGAAAGCCTGCTCGGGGATATCGTCGTGCTTGCCCTCGCAGATTTCCCGGAATCCCCGGATCGTGTCTTCCATCTTGACATACTTTCCGGCAACGCCGGTGAAGGTCTCGGCAACGTGGAAGGGCTGAGAGAGAAAACGCTGCATCTTCCTGGCGCGGGAAACGGTGAGCTTGTCTTCATCGGAGAGCTCATCCATACCCAGGATCGCGATGATATCCTGCAGGTCCTTATACTTCTGGAGGATCTGCTGCACTTCGCGCGCCGTGCTGTAGTGATCCTGACCCAAGACGTTGGGGTCAAGGATGCGCGAGGTCGAGTCCAGAGGATCCACCGCGGGATAGATGCCAAGTTCTGCAATCTGCCGGGACAAAACGACCGTACCGTCAAGGTGGGCGAAGGTCGTGGCAGGCGCAGGGTCGGTCAGGTCGTCTGCAGGCACGTAGACGCACTGTACGGAGGTGATCGACCCCTTGTTGGTGGAGGTGATGCGTTCCTGCAATTCCCCAAGGTCGGTACCCAGGGTCGGCTGATACCCAACCGCGGAAGGCATACGGCCGAGCAGAGCGGACACTTCGGCGCCTGCCTGCGTGAACCGGAAAATATTATCTACGAACAGAAGCACATCCTGTCCTTCGACATCACGGAAGTATTCGGCAACGGTCAGGGCCGAAAGAGCAACACGGGCGCGAGCTCCCGGAGGCTCGGTCATCTGTCCGTACACGAGACCGGCGCGGGGCAAAACCCCCGATTCCTTCATTTCATGGTAGAGGTCGTTTCCCTCACGGGTACGCTCGCCCACACCGGCGAAGACCGAAATACCGCCGTGCTGCATGGCGATGTTGTGAATCATTTCCATCATAACGACCGTCTTACCGACTCCGGCGCCCCCGAACATGCCCATCTTACCACCGCGCGGGAACGGAACCAGAAGATCGATAACCTTTACGCCCGTCTCAAGGACTTTGACCGACGTATCCTGTTCGGTAAAAGTCGGAGCGGAACGGTGAATCGGCATATAGGTGTCGGTCTGAATCGGGCCGAGCCCATCGACGGTCCTGCCCACAACGTTTATAACGCGACCAAGAACGGGCTTGCCGACCGGCATCATGATCGGCTTTCCCGAGTCCTTCACGGCCATGCCGCGCACGAGACCGTCGGTAAGGTCCATACCAATGGTTCGAACGACGTTATCACCAAGGTGTTGGGCCACTTCGAGGACGAGATTGTCTTCCTCCGCGCTCAGCCCCGGGTTAGATACAAACAGGGCCGTCAACAGGGGGGGAAGCTTCCCCTCTTCAAATTCGACGTCCACAACGTTACCGATAACCTGAACGATTTTGCCCATGTTCATGGGTCTATATCCTCCTTGATCTTATTTCTTAAGGGCCTCAGCGCCGCCAACTATATCCATCAATTCCTTGGTAATACCCGCCTGTCGCGCCTTGTTATAGGTAAGAGTAAGCGTCCTTACCAATTCCTTGCAGTTGCTTGTCGCGTTTTCCATGGCGGCCATGCGCGCGGCATGCTCGCCAACGGATGTCTGGTAAAGACTTTCAAGGACCTGCACATAAATATAGTTGGGCAGCAGATCGGTCAACAGCGCCTGGTGAGA
>JBMFWU010000237.1:0-6040 GCA_049964955.1 Syntrophobacteraceae bacterium | reverse complement strand
AATCGGCTCCAAAGATGACCGGGCAAGAATCGCCCGTCGCATTTTGGGCCTCTTGTCTTCTGTCCCCTGGGAGCTGAGGGAGGATGTCGAAAAGATCCTGGCGCGGCTTGGGGATGAGGCCGCTTTCGATCTCGATGAGGAAATCTCCCGCAGGATGAAGCAACCCGAAGAGGTTCGCGTAAAAGACTCGGGGCTCAGGGTGCTGCTCAAGGTGCGCGGCGGGATGAAGTGAGATAGTCTTGGAGAAAAGAGCGGGGGCAACATTCCCCCGCTCTATAGTGTGGATATCGGTGGCGTCGATGTTACGCCAGGGCTGCCTTCTTGGCCGGTGCCGCCGGTTGGATTTTGCCCAGCGGCAGAACTTCGCGGCCCCAGGTGAAGGCTATAATTCCCGCGGCTGCGTGGTACCAGGCGAGGACTGCAAAAATGATGGTGAGCCAGCCTCCCAGGACGTTCCAGGAGCCCACGCCGGTAGCAGCCCCGATAGTCAGAACGACAAACGTGACAAAAATCAGTGCAAAAATGATGATAAGAACCCAGTCTGTTTTAAGCGATGCAATGAAAAAAATGAAGGTCAAGACGCCGAACATTGCCAGGAAAAGGGCTATGGCCGAGGAAAGAGCCGCTGCGGGAATCATCTTCGCGAAGAATAATTCAAGCCCTCCAAAGGCAACCCAGAAGGGGCCGTATGAGCCGAACACGGCCGTCGTGAAAGTATTGCCGGCGGTAAATTCCAAAATCCCGACGATAATCTGCATCAGCCCGCCGAAAATCAACGCCACATCGACAACGATCGGGACCCCGCCGCCGGGAAGCAGGCCGGCGTTGTAGACTCCGAGCATAAAGGATGTGGTCGCAAAAGCAAGAACTGCCCACGGGCCGGGATTGGCTAACTTATGCTCACTCATTCGGTTCTCCTTATTTTAGGAATTCCTGGATGTGGAAGTAAAACGCGAAAAAATGATTCCTGCTTACATTCATACGGTAAAATTATCCGGTTCCGGATCGAAAAGACCTTCTCACCTCCCTTCTGTGAATACTCCGTGCCTATAGAGCAACCGGGCAAAGATCGACGAGGCGCAGATTGAGGTCGGCTTGGAGGTCGGGCGAGAAAGAACAGCCACAGGTGCGCGATACTAGAGATATAGTCGCTTCGAACTAAGAGTTTTGGGCAAAAGAGTGTGCTAACTTCTCGTTTTTCAGCAACGGCGGGTTAGTCAAAGAAAACGCCGTCAACTGTAAAAGCGGCGAAGCCGTCTCAACTACGTGGCCGTTGAGCAGGCTACTGTAGTCAACCCGGGTTGAATAGACTGGCCGGTGGAAGATGTCCCAACTATGAAGCCGTTGAGCAGGCTGATAAGACGCAGTTCGTTTTTTTTAAATGTTGGGGGTCTCAACTACCAAGCCGTTGAGCAGGCTATTGGACTATTTCGGCATGGTTCTCCGAAAAAGTGGAGAAATTCTAACACTTTTTATGAATGATACAAGCGAAAAAAATCAAACTGCTGTAAAAGGGAAAGTGCCTGCCGGGATAGGCAAAGAATTAAGCCCGGTTGAGAGTCGAGACCTCGTTTGACAAAAGATCGTTGGCTCCGACCATATCCGGGTCGTAGAAATTGCCGCACTTACTGCAGGAAAGCAGAATCTTTGCATGGCCGTTTTCCGTCGCCTCTCCGCAAAAGGGGCATGTTTCCGATCTTTCCGAGCAATCCTTCTCGACGACAAGCTTTCCGGCGACATCGAAAGCTCGCCTGATTTCGCCTTTAAGAATGGACAGGCTGGCGATATTCAGGAAATTTCGCCTATCCGAGCCTCCAGTTGCCAGCCTGCGTGCGCCGCCGTTTTTCGCGGAGCGCCTGAGATCGAGCTTTTTTAAGATCACGGTATCGTAGGTTGCGGCCGCCTTTGCAGCGAAAACGCGGTATTGTTCCAGCCGACGACCGCCCATCTTGTCCCTCAGGTTCGCCTGCCATATCCAGAGGCGCTTATCCTGCTTGCGCCAGTTTTCAAGAAACTGAAAGATCTGCTCGTCTCCCTCGAATCGATTTGCACGCCATTGAACTATCAACGCAGCCAGTCTCGATTGAGCCTTCCATTGCTCCGGAACGGTTGCGCGCTGCAAGAGCCACTCGGGGCCTGCAATCCCCTTTTTCGCCCGTTTGGAGCAGCCATTGAGCGAGCCTCTCTTTAGCAAGATTGAAATTTTCGTCTCTTTTCCTCTGCAGTTCGCTTATACGTGCATCCGTAGCCACGAAGGAGTTGTCCAGGTTGACCTCACCCGCCGCCTCTTTATTGTCGACCCAACAGGCGACCCGAATGGAACCTTCCGGCTTTTCCCGGCAGCCGATATTGACCGCCAGGATCCGGCCGGATGGGAAGGGTTCTTTTTGCGGTTCCTCTTCGATAACGGTGACGTTAAGAAACCAGCGCATTGCGTCGCCGACCTTTTTCGCATTTATCGAAACCATCGGTATCTTTGCCCCGGGAGGTATCGGCCGGTGCATGGCGATGGGGATTTCCAGCCATACGGGGTGCGCTCCTTCCTCCGATGCGATGCGCATCCTTGCCACGGTGCGGCAGAGCCTTTTCCTTTCCCCTTTGATGGGGTGGTTCCATGCGTCCTCCGGCACCGGATCGATTTGGAACAGGTTGTTTGCTTTTGAAAATGCCTCCCCCAGCGTCATTGTGCCCTGGATCTGGCAGGTCCACCGGCCCGTGCCGTCGTAGCGACGAAAATGAAGCTCTCCTCCCGAATGAAGGGCGCGAATCCTGGCGGTCTGGTAGCTTCCCAGCACGGCATTGTAGTTGCCCCAGTAAAGCCCTCTTCCCGCCGCTTCCCGCCGCAGCTTTTTTACCTCCTCGCGCCTCTCGTCTTCCAGTTCGCGCAATCGAGGTTTGAGCATGATTGCGATCTCGCCCCTGTATGTCCTGAGTTTTCCGATAAGAAGCTTGAGTTCTTCCAGAAGGGACGCCGCTTTTTGCTTCGCTCCCGACTCATCCGCCTTGCCCGATTTGGAGCGCTTTTTTTTCATTTCATTGCGCAGGGTGGCGAGTTCCTCCCTCTTCTGGTCCACTTGCTTATTCAAGGAGGCTATCGTTTCGTCGGCGTTATTTGTCATTTCCCGGTAGCGCAGCGCGAACTTTCGTTCAAGCCCGACGAGTTGGTTCCAGAAGTTGATTTGTAAACGGAGCTGATTTTCCGCCTCGCCCGTCACACTCATCTTGGATGGTGACCCGTACTGATAGATTCTGACCGACATGATTCTCTCGCACGCAGGGGTGTCTGGGATTCCTCCGGGTCTCCCGCCATGGGTGACCCGTTTGCCATGTGTCGAATTTGTCGGGGATAGAAGAAGAGGGATGACAGGCCTGCCAAAGGATTTCGACAGGTGCGCGCAAAAGACACGCTCAGCGCCACGGATGGCGGTAGACGCAACCGACCTCTTCAACCCCGGCTCATACACAACATGAATTGAGCAGGAGTCATCGGCCCGCCTGCCGTCGTGGCAAGTAAGGCAATTAAGGTAGACTCCACTACCTGATAAGAGCGTCAGTACATATAGCAAAGGGAATCGATTATATCAACGGCGATTTTTTCCTGGAATGCCGCGGCCCCTTCGGACGGATGACTCCTGCAAAAGCTGGTTGGGCGTTTTACGCAGGGAATCAGAAAGGTTGACGGTCGCACTGCGGTGGAAGTAAATCTTTTTCCTGCCGATTGATAGTTCCCGACAGGAGCCAAATCGTCCACTACTTTCATGGCCCGGGGTTTCCGGATGGACACTAACTAGCGCGGTCGTTTATAAAGGTCATCGTGTGACAGGATGCGCAAAAGAGTGATACCGCCTGACCGGTCCGGAGCCCCTGAGGCGAGGAGCCTGCCCGGATCGAAGGAAATGCGGTAGCGCCTGTCCACGCGAACGCTCCAGGCGGTGGGATCATTAACGATGCGCTCAAGGTTTAGCCTGGATGGTGAGGGTTGGCCTCCAGAAAACTCAGTGCCTTGGTTATCTTCTTGAGGGTCCCAAAGAGATTCGCGCGAGTGATTTTGCGTTGAGATTGTTGATTAAGGTTCGACGGCAAATCGAATGAACTCGAGTTGCTGGGATCATACATAGAGCAGATTGAAACGGACCTTAATGTTCTGAGAGCGATTTTGGGTTCTGCATGATTAAGCCACGGCAAATTTGTTCTCCTTCTGAATCAACAATTAAGACGGGGGCATGAGTTCTCTGTCATGCGGAGATAATCGAAAACCATGCGGACGTTGGATGCGAGTTGCCGCATTTTTTGGGAGACACTCGATACCCTTTTGGATTTTATAACTCCAATTGCAAAGCGTCTTAGCCGGGAAATGTTCTCGGGGCCGAACCCCTTGCTGATGCGAATTCTATCCTCATCGTAGACCCAGTCGAGAATATAATGGCAACTATTCTCGATGCTCCAATGGCCCCGATTGGTGGCAAGAACATTTTGTGGATCAGCTTCCTTGGGTGTCTGACTTGTGACGCCATAGGAGGTTTCGCAAGAGGATTTGCCTGATTTTTTATCTATGCAGTGACGCTCTATCATGAACGCTTGCCCCACGTGAGGAAAGTCAACATAGTCGTTGAGTTCCGTGGTGGTCCATATTTTTCGGGTTTCAATTCGACCATGATCGACAGGCGCATTATCGATGTGGTCGGGTTCATTTCGGTCGAGAAAGAAAAATGCGATGTCTTGAAGAAGTGTAGGTTGATTTGCCTTAACTGTGAAGTGATAGTGGGCTTTGCGCTTGAGGACCAGGTAATCGGCCAGGCCGCGCTGGGTAAGAAGAGCGTCGGCTGTGATTACCTTGCCCTGGATGTCGATTGAATCAAGCAGGGGGATGGCGGTTTTAATCTCGTTTGTGCGCTTGGCCTCCTCATTGCCCTGTCGAGGAAGGAAGCCTACTTTTTTTGGGTGTAGCAACTCTTGGTCTGATGGCCGATGGCACTCATGATATGTGTTTGACACCCCTGCTCATCGATAGCATTGCACATCGTCTTGCCGTCGATTGCCAGGCTTTCATCCTTGTTGCCATATGCTTCATTCCATCTTTGCAGAGCGCGGTCCAACTGCTCTGGATCCACGCGTATGAGAACATCGCGAATGACGTATTCACTCGGGACTATGCATCGGCCCTTTTCCACCCGACACTTAAAACGCTCACGCGCTTTTTGGCCAAGACCGTTGGCCCAATCCGCGATGGCCTTATAGCCCCGCATTCCGCACAAAATGCCCCCGGCGGCAATGGCAAGTACGGTCGCGAGCCTGTGGCGGCGGCCTTGAATTCGGCGGGGGTCGGGGATATCGGCAAAAAATTGAGGCAAAGACCGCATTTGATCGGCAGTTATCGTCATTTTGGTTCCTCCTGTGCCGAAGTTAGGGTCAAGTAGGGGGCGAGACAGAAGTTCTCGTGCATCGGGTCGCAGTGGTTTCAGGAAGACCATTTTATGTGAAGGGGTTTTAGCGCTGTAGCTTTTGCCGGAGCGGCGGAACCCTCTGGTGTGGCCCGCTAACAGCCAATTGTCCGCTCTATAGACAACGCCCTTGAAGCGTTGAGGGTCCACAAAGGTCTCGAGCAATATCAGGGGATGGCCGAAAGTGTTCCGCCAATCGGACGGCAGTCTTTTCTGGCACAATGACAAAACGCGAGACCCCAGATTGGGAACGTGCCAGTCGGGAAGAATCAGGAAGCGGCTGTTGTTGGCTATCAATTTGAGGCGATCATATTGATGACGTGAACTCCAGCCGATCCATTGATCTCGTGCCGCGCATTTCCACGCAGCGGCAGAAAAGCTCAGAAGCGCCACCCACTGGTTTTGCCACTGGGCAACATACCAGATGGTTTCGCTGATTTTGGGCAAGCGGCCCAGGTAATGATGCTTACCCATCAGTTCCTGGTAGCGGCTTTCTTCAGATCGCTCTACGGGCCTGACTTGGATCTCCCGAAAATCCAATGGGGATCCAGCAATTCCCGCAGGTCGTGTAGAACGTTGTTCCATCGGATCACGAGAAA
>JBMFWU010000236.1:0-6041 GCA_049964955.1 Syntrophobacteraceae bacterium | reverse complement strand
CGCAAAAAAACTGGTCAACCCCGAAAAGAGATCGTATAGTGTAGGTGGAAATGGAATGGAGAAATGGAGCGCCCGGCTTGCCCCGAGCGCTTCCAACAGCTAAAAAGCGATGAAGACAAACTTATTGGTAGTACTTCGGATCAGAATGTAAAAGGATGGGTCCATGATGGTTCTCTGTCCTCTGTTTTCCGCCTTGCGCTTAGGAGAATTCGATGTCATCTGTAAAAGCCGAACGGGTGCGCAGGCTCCCGCCCTATCTTTTCGCCGAAATCGACCGGCTGAAGGCCGACCTGATCTCCAAAGGAGTCGATGTGATCAACCTCGGGGTAGGAGATCCTGATTTACCCACCCCGCCTCATATCATCGAAAAGCTGGCGCAGACCGCCAAGGACCCTGCAAACCACCAGTATCCGTCTTATTCCGGGATGAACGACTTTCGAGTGAGTGTGGCCAAATGGTACGGGAAAAGATTCGGGGTAGATCTTGACCCGATGGCCGAAACGCTCACCCTGATAGGCTCCAAGGAAGGGCTGGCGCACCTGCCGCTTGCCGTTATCAACCCCGGGGACCTCGCTCTGGTTCCCTCCCCGGCTTACCCCGTCTACCAGATTGCGACCATGTTTGCCGGCGGGGAATCCTTTTTCATGCCGTTGGTCCAGGAAAACGGGTTTTTGCCCGATCTCGAGGCGATTCCTGCCGAGACCGCCCGGCGCGCCAGGATCATGTTTCTCAATTATCCCAATAACCCCACGGGCGCTACGGCCGACAGGGACTTCTACGAGCGCGTGGTGCGGTTTGCCGTCAAGTACGACATCATCGTTTGCCACGATGCCGCCTATTCGGAAATGGCTTTCGGGGGCTACCGCCCGATGAGCTTTCTCGAAGTCCCCGGCGCAAAGGAAGTGGGGGTTGAATTTCACTCGCTTTCCAAAACGTACAACATGACCGGATGGAGGCTGGGGTTTGCGGTGGGAAATAGAGACGTACTCGCCGCCCTTGGCCAGATAAAGAGCAACATCGACTCGGGGGCGTTCAACGCGGTCCAATGGGCCGGCATTGCGGCCCTTGAGGGCGATCAGGCGCCGGTGGAATCCATGTGCCGGATTTACGAGGAAAGGCGCGACGTCCTGATCGAGGGGCTGAGCAGGGCGGGCCTGCACCCGATGCTCCCCAAAGCTACCTTCTATGTGTGGTGTCCCACTCCGGCCGGCTACACCTCTAAGGAGTTTACCGCGCTTCTTCTGCGCGAGGCCGGAATCGTTACTACTCCGGGCAGCGGCTTCGGAGACCCCGGGGAAGGCTATGTGCGTATGGCCCTCACCGTTTCCGCCGACCGCATCCGGGAGGCCGTGGAGCGCATCTGCCGCCTGGACCTCAAAAAACCGCCGCTCGCGTGAAAAAAGCTGCGATCGGAATAGGGAGCAACCTCGGGGACTCGATCCGAATATGTCGGGATGTTTTCGACCGGTTGCGCAATCACCCGGCTATTTTCGGTGTAAAATTTTCTTCGCTCTACCGGACCAGTCCTGTGGGAGATAACGCCGGGGGCTGGTTCATAAATGGAGCCGCACTGGTCGAGACCCTTCTTGCGCCCGAGGCCCTGCTCGATGTACTCTTAGAGATCGAAAGGGACTTCGGCAGGGTCCGGACGATAAAATGGGGGCCGCGCACCCTGGATTTGGACATTCTTTTCTATGAAAACAGCCAAATCGATTTGCCGCGGCTAAAGACGCCTCATCCGCTCATGAGCGAACGGCTCTTTGTTTTGGCGCCGCTTGCGGAAATTGAACCGGAGTGGATCCATCCCGCAAACGGGCTCTCTGTTCGTGAAATGCTCGACCGGCTCCTTGCAGCCGATCACGGGCAGCAGATTCAAAAACTGGAAGAGTGAAATGGTTCGTTTACTCGTGTTCCTTGCGCTCATCTGGGGCGCCTGGCATCTGTTGAAGAAGCTGGCAAGAGTCTATTTTTCATCCTTCGACACCCCGCAAGACGGGGAGTCGGGGGCCGAGGCCGATTTGATCCAGGACCCGCAGTGTGGCGCCTATTTTATGAAAACAAAAGGAGTAAAGGGGGTTATCGACGGGCACACGGTCTACTTTTGCAGCCGGGAATGCTACGACCGCTACCGCGAGAGTCGAAACGCCAATTAGCCAACTTCAGCTTTATCGGGAGACAAATGTGAAATTCTTTATCGATACCGCAAATCTTGACGAAATTACAAACGCTCATAATTTGGGAGTCCTGGACGGAGTCACCACCAACCCAAGTCTGATTGCCCGGGAGGGGTTGAGCGGCAGAGACGCTTTTAAAAACCATATCCGAAAGATATGTGAAATCGTCGAGGGCCCGGTCAGCGCCGAAAGCGTCTCCGAAGATCTCGATGGGATGCTGGCGGAGGGCAGGGAGCTTTCCGCGATAGCCCAAAACGTGGTGGTCAAAATTCCCATGACCACCGTGGGCCTAAGGGCCGTCAAAATCCTGTCAGGCGAAGGCATTCACACCAATGTCACTCTGGCCTTCACTCCCCTGCAGGCCCTTCTTGCCGCCAAGGCCGGTGCCACCTTCGTGAGCCCCTTTGTTGGAAGGCTCGATGATATCTCCCAAAACGGCATGGATCTGGTGGGCGAGATCCTGGAGATATTTTCCAATTACCTTTTTGAAACCGAAATCATCGTGGCCAGTATCCGCAACCCGGTGCATGTGCTGGAGGCGGCAAAGTTAGGCGCAGATATTGCAACCATTCCCTACAAGGTCATTGAACAACTGGCGCGCCATCCTCTGACCGACCAGGGTATCCAAAAGTTTTCGGAGGATTGGAAAAAGGTGGAAAAATAGGCTCGGAAAAGAAGCGGGAAGCAAGGAGCGGGAAGCGGGAAGAAAAACCGCAGAACGGGTGAACGGTTCCGATCCTGACCACTGACTGCCGGGCTTTGAAAGCAGGAGGAGCTATGAAGCGTGGGGGAGGGGGTTCCCGATATCTCTTTTTGATGGCGACAATCCTTATTCTGACAGCTTGGTTTCCGATGGCCCTGCGCGCTGAAATTTTCCGGTATGTGGATAAAGACGGGACGGTGCATTACACCAACACGCCCACCTACGCACAGGCAAAAGCGGTAAACCTTCCGCCGCTCACCCAGGAGAACTTCCGGAAGTATTTTCCGGGCTACCCGAACCCGAGGACACGCCCGGCGGTGTATTCGCGTATGTCGCGGCTTGCCAACCAGGCGGCCTACGACGGCAGCATCCGGCAGGTGTGCGGCGTGTACGGTCTGGACTGCAACCTGGTAAAGGCGGTCATCCGTGCCGAATCGGGCTTCAACCCTTCTGCGGTTTCCCCCAAAGGCGCGGTCGGGCTGATGCAACTCATGCCGGGGACCTCCCGGGATATGGGCATAGCCAACCCGTACGATCCCGGGGAAAACATCGTGGGAGGGGTTCGCTATCTGCGAATGATGCTCAACTTGTTTGGCAACAATATGCCCCTCGCCCTGGCCGCCTACAATGCCGGCCCCGAGGCGGTCATCCAGTGGGGAGGCATCCCCCCCTACGATGAAACGCAAGATTACGTCAAGAGAGTTATGGACTTTTATGCCCGTTATCGTTACTAATCAGGAGGCGTAGAGACAAACCCCGATATGGTGCACCCGAGAGTTTAACCTTATGCTGGTTTTGAACCGAAGCGACCTGTCCCGGCAAAGCCTGACGACCTTGCCAAACGTTCTCACCTACTTCAGGATCGCGACCATTCCGCTGATCGTGGCGCTCATGGTGCCCACCTCGTCCGCCCTGGCGCAAAATCTCGCCTTTGCCTTCTACTGCGTCGCCTCGGTTACCGACTACCTCGACGGCCACCTGGCGCGGCGTTCGAATACCGTTACTTCCATCGGGAAGCTGCTCGATCCGCTTGCCGATAAACTGTTGACCACCGCCGTGCTCATCATGCTGATTCCCAAAGTCCCCGGCGTTCACGCATGGCTGGTGTTTCTGATCGTTGGCCGGGAGATAAGCATAACGGGGCTGCGCGCGATTGCCGCAGGCCACGGGCTTATCATGCCCGCCAGTCGCATGGGCAAAAATAAAATGGTCTCCCAGACGCTTGCGCTGCTGTTTCTGTTGCCGGCATTCCCGAAGGTCCAGCCGCTTCTGACTGTGGCGGGTATCTGTTTTCTGTGGATTTCGCTGGTTCTGGGCTACATTTCGGCCACGGATTACTTCGTGAGCTTCTACCGAGAGGCAAAACGCAATGGTCAGTCAGGAGAGTAGAGGGAAAATGTTTACTTTGCCCAAATTCACTCCCCCCGATTTTACCGCGCCATCCCTGCGCGAGGCCCCGCCGGCCCAATTTAGAGCGGTTGAAAAAGCGGGTACCGCTCCGGAGGGGTATCATGCGACCTCGATCTACCCCGAGTATTTCCATGTTCGAAATGGCGAGTGGGTCCTTGCCAAGGAGTCGCGCATGGACTGCGTGGCACTTCTAAAAGACGGGGGCGAAATAGAGGTGAAGGAGTTCCGGCGGCTCGCACCCGGAGATCTTGTCGCATGCGGCAGGCAGGAAAACGGCGAAGAGGGGATCCTCGTCCATACGGACGCCTTCCAGTGGCAGCGCCCGGAGCAGGAAAAATTCGCCTTTCGCACCGGGATTTCGCGCGAGACCTCATTTTCCTACGACTATGACGAACTCTACAACCTTCTCGAACACGATCGTGAGGAAGGCTTTCTCCTCTGGGTGCTGGGGCCTGCGGTGACCTTCGACAAGGATTCGCGCGACAGCCTGATCGCCATGATTAACGAGGGGTTCGTCCACGGGCTCCTGGCGGGAAACGCCCTGGCTACCCACGATATCGAGGCCGCGCTCTTCGGCACGGCTCTCGGACAGGACATCTATACGAAAATTCATGCCCGCCTTGGCCACTACAAGCACCTCGATGCGATAAACCGCATCCGGCAGGCAGGCTCGATCAAAGCGGCGGTCGAAAGCGGTGTGTTAACCGAGGGAATAATGGCCTCACTCGTAAAGCGCGACGTTCCGTTTGTCCTCGCCGGTTCGATTCGCGACGACGGTCCCTTGCCCGACGTTTTCATCAACACGAGCGAAGCCCAGGACAGGATGCGGGTGCTCGCCCGCAAGGCCACAACGGTTATCGCCATGGCCACCCAGCTCCACTCGATTGCCACCGGCAACATGGTCCCTTCCTACCGGGTGATGGAGGACGGCACGGTTCGGCCGGTCTATTTTTTCATCATCGACATGTCCGAATTCGCCGCCAATAAACTTGCCGACCGCGGATCTCTCACCGCGAGATCGATCCTTACGAACACGCAGGATTTCGTGGTAAATCTTCACCGGAAACTCGTTCGGAAGGGCTGAAAGATTTTTTTCACCCGAAGATGGGGCCGGGCAGGGTGAGCGGATAACTCTATCTGGTTGGACTCGGTCCGATTCGCAAACCATCTATAAAGGAGAAGGAGCATGCCCAATTTTCTGTTCGTCTTGAGCAAAGACGATAACGAAGCGGCGACCAGATGTTTTCAGTTTGCGAAAATCGCCCACTCCAAAGGCCATAAGGTGAATCTCTTTTTTATTGACGGCGGCGTTACGTGGGCAAACAAGACGAGGGATTTTTCCAGAAAGACCACGACGGGCGACTGCCCCGGAGACCATCTGCCCTACCTTGTGGAAAATGAGGTGGAGATCGGCGTGTGCACGCCCTGCGCAAAGAACCGGGGGCTCGACGAAGCGAATTTTTTCCACAACATGGCCCTGGATGGAGGGCCGCACCTGATCGACATGGCAGCCGAGGCGAAGGTTTTTAACTTCTGAGCAACACGGCCTCTTGTGAACCGAGGTGCAGGAAGGCATCGGCCCGCGCGCATTTGCGCGTGGGGCCGAGGCCCGGGAGCAGGGGAACCCTTCCGTCATAAGCGCCGACTTAGAAGCTCAATCGTGTTGCTTCGAGCACGGAAGGAGGAGCCGCAGCGAGTGGAAGCGCCTCGAGTTCGGCTCGGGAAAGGTAACGAGTCGTGGGCACGTCCGACTT
>JBMFWU010000235.1:0-6104 GCA_049964955.1 Syntrophobacteraceae bacterium | reverse complement strand
AGATGCGCACGCAGGTAAGGCAACCGGCGCAGTGGTTGGGCAGCTGCAGATGCGCCCCCGTTGCACAGGCAAGGCAGCGCCGGGATTCGGAAAGCGCTTCCTCCTCCGTGTAGACGGGCTCGATGGGGGAAAAATCCTTGATGCGCTCGGCAGGGTCGGTCAAATCCACGCACACCCGATCCAGGCGCCTGGCCTTGACCGCTGTCGCGGCCGAAAGCTCGCCGATGTCTTCGACCTTTCTGTTCGGCAGCTTCAGGATCTCTCCGGTTTCCAGGTAGTTGGCTATCACCTTGGCGGCGTCATGGCCCGTCGCCACTGCCTGAATGGCCGAACCCGGACCGGTCATGACCTCGCCGCACACAAAAACGCCGGGCTCGGAGGCGGAAAGGGATTCCCGGCTGCAGGTAAGACGCCCGCCTGAAACGGCGACCGGGCTTCCCGCAAGAAAATCGAGGTTTGCCTTCTGGCCGATTCCAAGAATGACACTGTCGACTTCGACGGTAGTGATCTCCGAATCGTCATAGGCGGGGCTAAACCGGTGCTGTTCGTCAAAGACCCTGGTGCAGCGCCTGAATTGGACGCCCGAAACCGCGCCCTCTTTTTCAAGGATCGCCTTGGGTCCCCAAGAATTCAAGATTTCGATGCCCTCCTCTTCGGCCTCCTCGATTTCCCATTTCCACGCGGGCATTTCTTCGCGACTTTCCAGGCAGGCCATGTAGACCTTCTTTGGTCCCAGCCGCTTTGCCGCCCGCGCAATATCGACCGCCACGTTGCCACCGCCGATCACCAGCGTGCGCTCTCCCACCTCGGGACACATCCCGTTTGCCACATCCCAAAGAAAGGTCACACCCAGAAAGACTCCCTTGCTCTCCGTACCCGGAATGGGGAGCGAATGGCTCTCGGAAAGGCCGACCGCGATGAGAATCGCATCATTTTCTTTCTTCAACTGCTCGAAGGAAATATCTACGCCCACGCAGCAACCGGTGTGCACCTCGATGCCGGTGGAGAGGATGTCTTCGATGTCCTCGTCAAGGGCCTCGGCGGGAAGCCGGTAGCGCGGGATGGCATGCGCGAGCATCCCCCCCAGCCGGGTGTCCTTTTCATAGACCTTCACCCGGAAGCCGCGAAGCGCCAGGTCCATGGCGGCGGTAAGCCCCGAAGGACCCGAGCCGATCACGGCCGCGCTCTTCTCGCTTTTTCTCTCCGCCTTCTTGCGGCGCGTGATGCGGTATTCTCTTGTGTTCTCAACGATAAAGCGCTTGAGCATCCGCAGACTCACCGCCTCGTCGATCGCCATTCTGCGACATTGGGACTCGCACGGATGGTGACAGATACGACCGCATACGGAAGGGAAAGGATTTACCTCGAGCAGGATGTCAAGCGCGCCTTCGTAGTCGCCCCGGCTCAAACGCTGCACATATTCCCGCGTGTCGGTGTGAACCGGACAAGCGGCCGAACAGGTGGGCAGCACCTCGCCTGGCGAGAACTTTACGGGAGCCGGGGACTTTTTTTCCATCAGTATTCAGCCCTCTTTCGATCCGCGACAATCCGGACCGTGCGTGGTTGGGAAAAATGATTTCAATGACCGGATATACAACCAGAAGTCTCTAATGTGGAACAATCCCGCAAGAGTATAACTCTTTTTACTCGCGGGCCGCCAGAAATATTTTAAAGATCCGGGCGCGAGCGGGCGGAAAGTTTTCCGGGATGTGGAGTAAAATTGGATTGGGCGGAGACATCATTTTCTGATATAATGGGTTGTTAAATTTCGACATGTCCCCAGTGCAAAACGGCCGCTTCATGCGACCGGCGCGATCTTGGGTCCGCAAACGGGGCCATTTGTCTGCTCGACTCGCCCGCATCAATCGACTCTGTCTCCCTAGCAGTGGAATGTCATCGCTCCGCGGGCGCCCAGCGATCCCTTTATCAAAAGGAAACCGGTAATGTACAAAATTCTCGAGAAGCAGGTTTTGAGCGACGTGACGAAGCTGATGGTGGTCGAGGCGCCGCAGGTGGCCCTGAAAGCCAGGGCGGGGCAGTTTATCATTGTGCTCATGCATGATCAGGGGGAACGTGTCCCGCTCACCATCGCCGACTATGACAGGGCGGCCGGTACGATCACCCTCATTTTCCAGGAAGTGGGCAAATCGACGATAGAGATGGGGACCATGAATGTGGGCGACTCCTTTAGCCATATCGTCGGCCCGCTGGGGCACCCGACCGAGATGGAAAATTACGGCGAGGTCATCTGCGTCGGCGGCGGCGTGGGGATCGCTCCGGTCTACCCGATCGCACGGGAGCTGAAAGAGGCCGGAAACCACGTCATCTCCATCATCGGGGCAAGGACGAAGGACCTTTTGCTTTGGGAAGACAAGATGCGCGCGGTCTCCGACGAGCTGATCGTTACGACCGACGACGGATCGCACGGCCGAAAAGACCTTGTGACCGTGCCCCTCAAGGAAATCCTCGACTCCCGTCCGGGGCGGATTAAAAAGATATGGGCCATCGGACCGGCCATCATGATGAAGTTTGTGGCCGGAACGACCAAGCCGTACAATGTCCCGACGATCGTCAGCCTCAACACCATCATGGTCGACGGGACCGGGATGTGCGGGGGGTGCCGGGTCGTCATGGAAGACGGCGCCAAGTTCGTGTGCGTAGACGGCCCCGAGTTCGACGCCCACAAGGTGGACTGGAACAATCTTTTGTCGCGCCTGGCTTTCTACCGCTCGGAGGAACAGGCGGCAACCCAGCGTTTCAAGGATCACCAATGCAATCTCGATCGTGCAGTCGCGGAGGGAGTCAGATAAATGGCACAATTGACCCAGAAGGAACGAATGAAGATCGCCCGTCAGGACATGCCGCAGCAGGCGCCCGAAGAAAGGGTGAAAAACTTTGAGGAAGTGGCCCTGGGCTACACTTTGGAGCTTGCAAAGCTGGAAGCCGAACGCTGCATTCAGTGCAAAGAACCCCACTGCATGGAAGGCTGTCCGGTCGAAGTGACAATCCCCGAGTTCATACGAGCCGTACGCGACGGAGATATGGCCGAAGCGGTCAGGATCATGAAGAACAAGAACAACCTGCCGGCGATATGCGGCAGGGTCTGCCCCCAGGAAGTACAGTGCGAGTCGCGTTGCATTCTGGGCAAAAAGGGCGAACCGGTGGCGATCGGCCGGATCGAGCGGTTCGTTGGCGACTACGAGCTTGCCAATAAGACGCTGACGCTTACCCGGGGGCCTGCAACGGGCAAAAAAGTGGCAGTGATCGGCTCGGGTCCCGCGGGTCTTACCTGCGCGGTGGATCTTGGCCGCATGGGCCATGAGGTCACCATCTACGAATCGCTCCACACTCCGGGCGGCGTACTGGTCTACGGCATTCCTGAATTCAGGCTTCCCAAGGAAACCGTCATTCGAGCCGAAATCGAAACGGCGGCAAAAGACCTTGGCATTCGCATCCTCACCGATTACGTCATCGGCCGCACCCTTACCATCGATGAACTGCAGGCCGAATACGATGCGATTTTCATGGGCACCGGGGCAGGACTTCCCATGTTCATGCGCATCCCGGGAATAAATCTCAACGGGGTCATGTCCGCCAACGAATTCCTGACCCGCGTAAACCTCATGAAAGGCTACAAGTTCCCCGATTTTGACACACCGGTCAAGGTGGGAAAAAATGTTGCGGTGATCGGCGCGGGTAACGTCGCGATGGATTCGGCGCGCTCCGCCGCCCGGCTTCAGTCGCTCGAGGCCGCGCACAACTGCGGCGGGCAGGGACCCAAGGGCGAAGTCCACATAGTCTATCGCCGCTCCTCGGCGGAGGTGCCCGCAAGGCTCGAAGAAGTCCACCACGCCAAGGAAGAGGGGGTCATTTTCGACTTTTTGACCAACCCGGTCGAAATCCTGGGCGATGATAAAAATGTGGTGCGCGCGATGCGCTGCGTCCGTATGGAACTGGGCGAACCCGACCAGTCGGGCCGCAGGAGCCCGGTTCCCATCCAGGGCTCCGAATTCGAAATGGAAGTGGACCAGGTGATCTTTGCCCTGGGCACGAGCCCCAACCCGCTTGTGTTCAACAATGCCGAGGGACTCGAGCGCACCAAGTACGGAACGGTCGTCGCCGACAAGGAAACCGGGCGTACGACCAGCCGGGGCATCTGGGCCGGAGGAGATGTTGTAACGGGCGCAGCGACGGTCATTTCCGCCATGGGCGCGGGAAAACGCGCCGCAGCCGATATCGACCGATTCCTTAAGGGCGAATTCGACTGGTAGGAAACTCGTTAAAAGTCAAAAAGTCCAAGGTCGAAAGTCCGAGAGACTTGTTGCTTTTCGTTTTCGACCTTGGACCTTCCACCTTAAATAAGCGCCCCTCGCAACGAGCTTGACCTTGCGCGCCATCTTGTTATAACATTCAGCATAACAAGGAGGCGTTCCCATGCGTGCCACTGTAACTCAAATCGGCAATTCCACCGGCGTTATTCTGCCGAAAGAAGCCGTCGCCCGCCTTAAGGTAAAGAAGGGCGACAGTGTGTTTTTAACGGAAACGCCTGACGGTTATGCCCTCACGCCTTATGATCCGGACTTTGAAGCCCAAATGAAAGCGGCGCGGAGCGGCATGGCTAAATACCGTAACGCCCTGCGCGAGCTTGCCGACAAATGAGGTGGCGCTGGCTCATCGAGGGGGTTGTTATCGCCATGCACGGCGAACTAATCGCCGAGCATGGCGGAAGCCTCGGCATCCGTGACGCCGGTCTACTGTCCTCGGCTCTTGCCCGTCCGCAACATCAGGCGGTTTATGGTGAACCAACCGTTTTCGCTTTAGCCGCCGCCTATGCTTTCGGCATCATTCGAAACCATCCTTTCGTGGACGGCAACAAGCGCACGAGCTTTCTTGCCGCTTACGTTTTTCTCGATCTCAACGGCTGGGAGTTGATGGCCTCAGAAGCCGAAGCCGTGGCCGCCGTGCTTGCTTTGGCAGAAAATGAAATGGACGAAGCCGGTTTCGCTGACTGGCTTAAAGGCAAATCCGTCGTTCGGGTGGCGGAATAACAATCCTGGATATTATGTCCATAGAAGAGCTTTAAGAAGCGCGGGGGCTTTCGCCCCCTGCCCCCCCACGCCGCTTCGCGGCTCATTTGGCGCCAAAGAACGAGGAAAAGTTTTTCGTCCCGGTAGAGATCAATTTCCCGCCTTCCAAAAAGACCGCATCTCCGCTTGCCGCCAGGAGTTCGCAGTGGCTCGCCACTTCATCGGATGCAAGGTGGATTCCGTGTCCTTTCAGCAGCTCGGGCCGGAAATGCTGCCTGGCCACCTCTTGGAGCGACTGGGGACCGGCGGCCAGGATGCGCAAAAAATCGCTGCACCGGTCGAAGTGATGCTGCAGGAGTTCTCCGATCCTCTCCTTTAGTCCGATATGGTTAAACTGGTCCCGATAGTAGAGCCGATGGGAGGGCAGCACCAGTACATCCCCGGAAGCTCCGGCCATTTGCCCTATCTTTGCGAGCGAGCGGATATAGGCCCGCAAGCCGAAAAGCTCTTGTGCCTCCCGCCATTTTTTCGGCAGCGCGGGACGCACGATGTCGAAAAAACGCTCCTGCGAGGGGTGAGGCGTGATACCGGGAAGGATCGTATCCCCGGGCAGCAGGGCCTCGCCGTCAATGAAAAGCGCCACAGCATCGGGACTGTGCCCGGGCGTATGGAGCACTTCGATCCCCGCCCCGCCATTCATCTCAAGGTCGGAAATCGTAAGCTTCGCCCGCTCTGCGTGATAGTCGAGGCAGTTGCGCATGGAAAAAGAGATCGGCATCGGACAGCACCAGCAGGAAACGGGGAATCGGTCTTTTTCGCTGGAAGGGGCGGCGCCGGGGAGCGGCCGCGTGAGGCAGCCGTACGCCTCATGGGCGGTGACGCGCGCCGCGGTTTTGCCGGCTACTTCGAAGATCCCTCCGTCATGGTCCTCGTGGCCGTGGGAAACTACTATCGTCTCTATCTCCCGCGGGTCAAAACCAACCGATGCGATCATCTCTAAAAGCCGGAGCCCCGTGCCCCTTCTTCCCGCATCGACCAGAAACGGCCTGTCTCCACAGACCAGATAATTCCAGGTCG
>JBMFWU010000234.1:0-6242 GCA_049964955.1 Syntrophobacteraceae bacterium | reverse complement strand
CATAATCCACCTGCGCTTCTTCTCCCATCAAAAATTCAAGCCGGTCGAACTGCCGAGGATCTTTTTCCCTGAGCCCTCTAACAAATCTTTTCACGGAATTGTAGCGATGGGTGAAAGCGAACAGTTCGACCATATCCTGGTAGATGGCCATGCCATTGCGGCCAAGCCTCAACTGTTTCTCAATCCACTCCCGATGCTCTTCACATGCTGAACGGGCGTGCTTGGATGCCTTCACTTCCCGACCCGGTGGCCGGAGTGGGGGATTTTGCGCCCCCGACTCCCCGGACCCGGTGGCCACATCCTGCTCGGTGGGGGATTTTGAATGCTCACCCTCTTTGGGAGTCGCCATATCGAGCGACCGGGCATATCTTCGGATGGTTTTTCGATCGATCCCCGTCTTTCGTTCGATTTCCCGTTGACTTACGCCCTTGCTCAGCAATGTCTTGATCGTAGCTTGCAAATCCGGCTTCAAAACGTTCATCCTCCCCGCCTCCCATTTGTGTAATTTCAACAGATGGGAGCTTTTACGTTCTGTCGCCGTTCGGAGTAGTTTTTTTCGAAAATCAGGCTCGTTTAGTGGGGGATTTTGAAGTGGCCACGGGTGGGGGATTTTGGGTGGCCCTCAGGGAAAAAAAAGCGTCTCACCGCAGAGGGCGGTAGAAGACGCAAAGAAGGGCATGAGAAATGCTTTGGCACGCGAAGCCGCGAAGGCGCGAAAGGAATGCCGTGAAGGTTGTGCCGATCCTTCCCGGCTCCGGACTTCGATGCCGCCTCTCGGGGCTCCGGGGTCTTTCCCGGTCGGACGAACGGAAAAAGGAAAGCAGGTTTCACCCCGCTTCCCTTTTTAACAGCCTTCATCAACCATCAATTGAGCGTCTAGGCTTTCGCCTTTCTTTTGATGCCGAGAAGTCCGAGGCCGAAGAGACCGAGGCCCAGAAGCAGAAGGGTTGCGGGTTCGGGCACGGGTGAGGGCGACGTAAGCAGGTCACCGCTGTGAATGTCGGTTGACGTGAAGGTGGAACCATTGGAACTGGCAGTTGAGTCGAACTGAAACGAAAACGTTCCGCTCCAAAGCGCATAATGCCCGTTGGAATATGCCGTCAATCCGTAATAGCCTGCCAAGGTCGGATTTACGATATCAAAGAACGCGGAATAGACAACCTTCTTTTCCGTGGATGAAATATTTGCGACGGTGGCGCTGGTGATGGCGCCCAGGAGCAGAAGGCTGTTGTTGGTAATGCCCAGGGTAGAAATCCCTCCCTCAATAGCCAACGAGGGCTTGACGCCAGGCCCGAAGTTCCACTGAGAACTATTGGAGCCGGTCAAGTTGCCCGAGGCGAAATCCAGCGTACCGCCGGTGATGGCAAGGGTCACGTTGTTGTTGAGGGGGGTGCCGTCTATGCCCTCAACATTGGAAATGCTGATGCCGGTCCCTACAAGAGGACCTCCAGAGGTGGAATAACTAATGCCGGCAAATGAGTTGACGGCAGGAATCGTGAAATCCAACTCGGGATCTGCCATGGCGGTCCCAACCGCCATAAATCCCGCCAATGCCGCTATCAGACCTAATATGAAAAGAGTTTTTTTCATCTCTTCTACCTCCACTTAAGGAACCATTGTTTCGGGTAATGCCAACATCAAAACTTCAAAACTTCGCTCATAGGTAGAGCAAAAGGCATGCCGAGCTGGTTCCGACGGCTCACAATGGAGGTAAGGCACCGGTTTTACCGGATAAAGTGAATTGCGCGCAGAGCGGGGCAAAGGGCGTGAGAAGGCAAAAGATGTAAACGATTCCGACGGAAAACCGGGAATCTAAAGACCAACGCAACAATATTTAGCTGGCAGATCAAAGTCTTATGGAGAATTTGAGAATGTGTAACATTTATCGACGAAAAAAACTTTTTTCGAATGTTGCCGTCACGCGATGGGGAAGTCAAGAAAATAATGCGGCCGGGGAGCGAAAATATGCAAAAAAAAGCGTCTCACCGCAGAGAACGCAGAGGACGCAGAGAAAGGCTTGAGAAATGTCTTAAAAAAAATAGAATTTTGGCGTCTGGACTGCCGACCGCCCTTGACCTCTGCGACCTCTGCGGTGAATCAGTTCTTTGCACTTGCGGGCAGAAGGACCGTGAAGGTTGTGCCGATTCCTTCGCGGCTCTGGACTTCGATCCGGCCTCCGTGGGCTTCGACGATCATTTTGCTCTGGTAGACCCCTATGCCTGAGCCGCCTTCCTTGGTTGTCTTCAGGGGGTGGAAGAGGGATTTTTTGATGAATTCCCGGGACATGCCGCAGCCGTGATCGGTTACCGAGAAACGGAGGAAGCCTTTTTGAAAAGAGGTGGCGACCCGGATTTCGGCCCCGTTGGAGGAGGATTCGCAGGCGTTTAGAACGAGGTTTAGCAGCACTTTTCGAATCTGTTCGGAATCGAGGAGGGCCTTCGGGAGGGGGACAAGGTCCGAGACGATCGGGCGGCCCGGGTTGAGGCTTGAAAGCGTGGTGGAAACGAGTTCGTTCAGGTCGCATTCCCCTCGCTGCAATTCTAGCCTGCGGTCGAGCGGGGAAAGGCGGCTGCACATGTTTCGGATCTTTTCGACGCTTTTGGACATGATTTTAAACGTATCGGCCCGAAACTCGGGGTTTTCGTAGTGGAGGGGGAGGTTATTGAGGGTGAGAGCCAGGGTCGAGGCTATGTTTTTGAGGTCGTGGGCCATAAACGCCGAGACGGCCTGGAAGGCTTCCAGCTCCCTCGCCTGGCCGAGATTTTCGAAAAGCTTGTGGTTTAAGATGAGCCCGGCGGCCTGGTCGGCAAACGTTTGCAGCAGGTCGAAATCTTCGAGGGAAAACGTAGGGCCGGTGCGATCGCTCATGGTCATCATGCCGAGAAACCCGCTGCCCGTTCCCAGGGGAGCGCAGTAGCGTATTTTCGCTTTTTCGAGTTCCTCTGCCGAAGCCCCCGGAATTTCACCGGCGCCGTCGCGCCCGAGTTCGACCGGTTCGCGCAGATCGCGCGCAAATCCCATGAGGCGGGCGGCAAGCTCCTCGTTTTCCTCGGCCGTGCTTCCCGTAGAAGCAGCCATTACGGGATTTTCGAACCCCTCCTCCAGGAGCCAGATGGTGACCGTCGAAGCGATGAATGTCTCGGAAACCGTGTTTACGATCGCAGCACAGAGGCGTTCAAGATCGACCTCCGAGGAGGTTTTCCTGGTAAACTCTGTCCAGATCTTCCTGTAGTCGTAGTAGGGCCTGTGGAAATGGACATGGATGAACCGGCGAATCCTGTAGCGGACCGTTACCGACAAAAGCAGAAGCACGGCGCCCGAAAGGGCCGCAATAACGAGCAGGCCGTTTTGGAACAACATCGGGCCGATATTGAGGCGCACCGCGAGCTTTGCGAAAAGCCCCACCCCGAGGAGGTACACCCCGATCACGATGGTCGTAAGCGAGCCCTGCAGGATGTTTTGGGAAACGTAGAGCTTTGCCTCCCGAAGCCGGTTTCGAACCGCGGAAATGATGAGCAGGATGTTTGCGCCGACCAGTACGGTACAGTTGAAGATGTAGAGATCGGTCCTGAGAGAGGAAAAAAGCAGCACCTGGGCAACCGTGTAGATGATGGCGGCGAAAATCGCGCCAACCCCCAGGATTGCGAACTTGATCTGCCAGCGTATGGCGCCGTGCGAACTCCGGAGCGTCTTTTCCAGGTTGGCGAGCACCATGGCCGAAAAGACCAGAAGGGTCACCGAGAGGCCGTAGCCCGCCCAGCCAAGAGGCATCACCCAGTTGCCGTTTCGCTCCAGGATCGCATAAGAGCTCAATAGATGAGTCCAGCCCGAAACCGCGAACCCCACCGGAACGACAAACGCCGCAACGATCACCCACTTCCACGCGCGCCCGAACTCATCGAAGTTGCTGCGCGCATAGCTCAGGCTGAAAAGAAGCCAGCTTCCGGGAATCAGCGCGCCCGCGGTCATGTACCACCGGCACCAGCCGGCGGCTTCGCCCGGACCCATGGCGTTCAAGCCAAGCCCCGAGAGGACCGCCTGGGCCGCAAATACTCCCATCCCCAGGGCAAACGCCCTGTAGGCGGTAGACCGCACATCGCGCACAAGGGCCAAAGCGCCCGTTGCGACGCACAGAACGGCGGCGGAGAGGCAGAGGAAAGTCGAAAGTCTAAGGTCCAAACCAAAAGTCCAAGGTCCGAAGGTCGAAGGTCGAAGGTCGAAACCAAACCAAAAGTCTAAGGTCCGAAGCAAAACCAAAGTCTAAGGTCCGAAGGTCGAAGGTCCGAAGGTCGAAGCCAAACCAAAAGTCGAAGGTCAAGGGGCGAAAATCAAAGTCTAAGGCGGCGACTTTCGACTTTCAGACTTTCGACTTTCCGACCTGTCTTTTTTCGAGCTTTCTCATACCTAGCAGCACGAGCACCAGTATGCCGGCGCCCAGGCTGAAGATGATGACGCCTCCATCCCTGTGCCAGTAGGTGGAAAGGATATTGGGGTCGATGTAGATGGCGGCGAGGGTGAGGGCGTAGATGCGCACCCCGTTTTTGAAGGTGGCGATCGGGACTGCCAGGATGGCGAGAAGGGTCCTGTTGATTTTGGAGCGCAGGAAGTAGCGGCCGCTGAGAAGCGCCAGGATGACCATGGCCGTGCAGGCGTGTATCCCGCTGCACTCCCTTGCGACTTCGATGGAGATCTCCGGAAAGGTGAACGAAAAGCCGCGCTCGATCGGAACGAGCCCCGTCAGGTGAAAGAGCCAGCTCGCCGAAAGGTAGGAGCCTTCCCGCAGAAGTCCGACGGTTTCGCTCAGGACCCGGGCAGGAAGCGGGACCGTGAAAAGGAGCATGAAAAGGGGAAAAGAGGCCTTGCGGAAGGCGCCCGGCCCGAAAAACAAAAGGAACGTCCCCATCAAGAAGAGCCAGAAGGAAAAGGAGAGGACGCACAGGTAGTCTTCGTGTCCGAGGCCCAGCTTCAGCCCCGCAGCTCCCACGGCCAGGCTAAGGAGCAGGACCGGCGCGCCCCATCCCAGGGACCAGTCCGTGCGGGTAAAAATCTGCCTACGCTCGCTTACGAGCAGGTAGCCGCACAGGGGGAACATCCAGGGGATGTAGTCGTAGAGCTCGGACTTAAAGGACATCTGGAAAAGGGCTTTGAGGGGCAGGAAAAACAGGCCGATCCCGACCACAAGCGCTACAAAATAGAGAATCAGTCTCCTGCGGCCCCCGTTGGAAAAGATCTCGGCCGGCAGAGTCGCAGGGAAAGTGTCGAGGGAATCCGGGCCTTTATCGTTTGGCATGATCTGAAAACCCTTTCTTCTATTTCACCGCAGAGGGCGCAGAGAGCGCAGAGAAGGCTTGGAAGGCTGAGAAAAACAGAGTTTTGGCAGTTCGCCCACCGCGAAATGCCGGTGAGCCAACTGCCAAAACTCACTTGCCTTAGGGAGAGATACCATCGCTGAAAGGAAGCGGGAAGGACTGCGTTGAAAGTTCCTGACCTTCGACCTTCCGACCTTCGACTTTCGACTCCGGCATAGCCGCCCTGCCAACCTAATCTTAAACCTCTGCGCTCTCTGCGCCCTCTGCGGTGAGTGTCTTTGATTTTTGACCTTCAGACCTTCGACTTTGGACTACTCCCCAAAGAGCCGCTCTTCGATGTAATCGCACAGGATATGGCCAATGAGAATGTGGACCTCCTGGATCCGCGCGGTCACCTTCGAGGGGACGATGAGAGCGTGATCGACGAGGTCCTTTATGCGGCCGCCGTCTCCTCCGAGCAGGGCCGCAGTCGCAGCGCCCAGGTTCTTTGCGGCAATGAGGCCTCGGGCCACGTTTTCGCTCTTTCCCGAGGTGGAGATGCCGATGACGAGGTCTTTCGCGGTGCAGAGCGCTTCCACCTGCCGTTCAAACAGGCAGTCGAAGCCGAAGTCGTTTCCGATGGCGGTGAGAGCCGAGGTATCTGTTGTGAGCGCGATTGCGGGAAGCGCTTTACGGTCCTTCCTGAAACGCACGACGAACTCGGTTGCCAGATGCTGGGCATCGGCAGCGCTCCCGCCGTTTCCGAAGAAGAGGAGTTTACCGCCCCCCCGGAATACTTCGATCGAGCATTGGGCAAGCCGCTCGAACCCCTTTTCCAGGCGCAGCCTCGAGTCGTCGACGGCTTTGGTGTGTTCTGCAAAGGAGGCTTGAAAAAATTTCGATGGTGTCGTCAAAGCTCAAATTCTCCCAAAGCAAAAGTTTTCACCGCAGAGG
>JBMFWU010000233.1:0-6300 GCA_049964955.1 Syntrophobacteraceae bacterium | reverse complement strand
AGGCGAGTCGCCCGAATGCTTCCGGACCTTGCTTCCCTGGCCGAAAGGGTTTCCGTGGTCGTTGTCACAAGGCCCGCAGATACTTACAGATTCAAGGATAGACCGATCCTGGAAGCATCCCTTTCGTCTTTGGAAAAAGCCGGGGCGCGCCTCGTGTTCATGCCCAACATCCATCAAAAATTTGCAGTAATAGATCAGCAAATCGTCTGGTACGGCAGTATCAATCTTCTGAGCTACGGGAGCGCACAGGAAAGTATCATGCGTCTGGATAGTCCGAATATTGCGCAGGAATTGATGAAAGACCTCGGAAAATCCATAGAGGCCACTGGCCATCCGGGAAAAAAAGAGTAGCTCGAAAACACGAGCACCCCGATTTGTCCGGCCAATCCCCCTAAAGAACAATCTTCTTGAAATTACCGGTCTTCCTCCTGGTGCAGCCTTTTTTCCGGAACCAAATCTCAGTCATTTGCCGGAAGCGCCTCTCTTTCCGGGATCGCATCGTATATCTCTTTGGAAAGGACCGAGAAGGCGGCGCTCTCAAAATCCTTGTCGTCCTTTGCCTGTCCTGTTCCGACTTCTGTCGGGCTGTGGACGCCCTGCGGCGAAATAAATTGAATCAAAAGGACTCGTCATCGCAAATTTGGATGATGCATTGACTGGAGCGCTCGATTAAAATAGCTTTTGATTGTAGGAAGAATGGACTGTGAAATCTGCCCTTGAAATCCGGGTGAACGTCGGGAACCTTGGTGACATATCGTCGTAGGGGAAAATGGGTCAAGATCCGACTGCACAGAAACTGTACATTGAGTGGCTGAGACGGGCGGTCTCCAAAGGCACGACATCGGCCTTGCATTCGAAAAGACGCTACGCATGGGATGTAGCTCGCAGCGCCGCTCGAATACTGCGCGAGAGATATGGAGCGACGAGAGTGCGGGCCTTTGGCTCAATTCTGCACTCTGAGCGGTTTCATGCCGGCTCGGACGTGGACCTGGCCGTAGAAGGGATATCAGTTGCCGACTACTGGGATGCGGTCGCAGAGGTTTTCCTTCTTGACGAGACGATAGCAATAGACCTCGTCGACCCCGACTCCTGTTCCCCGGGCATATGGAGTGTTGTCGAGAAAGAAGGGGTAGACCTTTGAATCCGGAGATACTTGATCTTGTCTGCAGGATCGAGGTTGAACTGGAAGACATTGAGCGCGCGGTACGTTCCGCGCACGGGGCTTGGGAAGGCACCCTTCGGTTTCCGGAGCACCAGGATCTTTCCTTAACTCACTTGCCCTTAATCTTCACAGTTTCTATAACGAATTTTCGAAATAATTGCCAGAAGACTCGACGATTCCTTTTCTCACGGAGAGCACTGGCACCGCAAACTGCTCAAACAAATGGGGCAGGAACAAGCTGGTGTGCGGCCTGCAGTGTTGTCCGACGACTCGGTCAAGGGGCTGGATGAGTTCCTCGCCTTTAGGCATCGAGTCCGTAACCTCTATACCTTTAACCTCGAAGTAGAGCGATTGCACGAGTTGTTGCAGCGCCTTTCTCCCGCATGGTGCAAAACCCGCAAGGACATAGGCCTGTTTCTCGATCTACTGAGGCGGGCGGGGCGGAACGGAGAGTTAGACGCTCCAAGCTCCAACGGCCTGTGCCTGGGGTGTGCAAGATCGTGATGATGAACGTCAGGTTTGATCCAGCCCATAAGCGGCAAAGAAAAAGGACTTAACGGCAATCCCGCTAAGTCCTTGATTTTCCAGCGCGCCCAGGGTGATTCGAACACCCGACCTACGGATTCGTAGTCCGGCACTCTATCCAGCTGAGCTATGGGCGCACACGAGTTTTTCTTTGTACCAGGAAACGGTGCGGAAAGCAAGGGGCTAGAGCCTGCCCGATCGTAAAATCGAGATGATGAGCCAGAGTCCCAGAAGGGTTGCGACCGCGTAGCCGGCAAGGCCCAGGAGGGCGGTAAGAGAGACGGTCTGGAGGCCCAGGAACTTGAAGGTGAAGGTGATAACGCCCTGCCGGGAATTGAGAATCATTGCCGCGGCGATTATGGAGGCGGCAATGACGACCCCTATGGTCAGCCGGTTTACGCCTTTTTCCAAAACGGATTGGGCTTGTTCGAATCCCGTGTGGCGCAGCTCTATTTTCTGGCGGCCCGAGGCGGTCTGCCGCAGGATGTCGCTTACGTGTTTGGGGATGCTTCGGGCGTAGGCGCTAAGCGCCCGTCCTTCCCGGTCGAGATTTCTAAAGAGGCTGCGGGTGTTTAGCTCGCGCTGGAGGAGTTTTTTGGCAAAGGGCCTGGTTACCTCCAGGATGGAGGCGTCGCTTCCGAGTATCTTTCCCAACGCCTCGGTCTGGATGAAGGTTTTGAGGAGCAACAGGAGGTTTCTGGGAAGCCGTATCCTGTATTTTAACACCAGTTCCATCATCTGGTCGTAGACGTCTTTTACGGAGATGTGCTGCAACGAGCGGCCGTAGAAGGATTCGCTCACGTCTTTCAGATCGTTTCGAAAGGCCTTGAGGTCCATTTCTTCGTTAATGAGGCCGGCTTCCAGGAGAGCGTCCATGACCATTCCGTAGTCGTGTTCGGCGTAGCCCAGGAAGAGGTTTGCGATCTGGCGCATGGTCTCTTCGTCGAGGCAGCCCGTGATGCCGAAGTCTACCAGGCTCACCCGGCCGTCGTACATGACCAGGGTGTTTCCGGGGTGGGGGTCGGCATGGAAAAAGCCGTAGAGCATGAGCTGGCGGGAAAAGGAGCGAAGGCCGATCATGGCGACTTCTTTGGGGTCGATTCCCGCGGCGCGGATCTGCTCGACCTGGTCCATCTTGATGCCTTCGATGTGCTCCATGACCAGAACGGAGCGGGTGGTGTAGTCCCAATGGACCGCGGGGATGTATATCTCTTTTACGCCCTCGAAATTGCGGGCGAATTTTTCGATGTTTCCGGCTTCGATCATCATGTCGAGTTCGCGCAATATGTTGCGTTCGAACTCCCGGACGATATTGGTTGCGCCGATGACTCTGCCGAGTTCCAGTGCTTTTTCGGCCCTGGCCGCAAGAAAATACATGAGGCCCAGGTCTTCCTTTATCCGGCGGTCGATTCCGGGGCGAATGATCTTGACGGCCACCTTTTCGCCGGAAGGAAGCTTTGCCACATGCACCTGGCCCACCGAAGCCGCAGCGATCGGTGTTTCGTCGAATTGGGCAAAGACTTCGAGAAGAGGCCGTTTTAACTCCCGCTCCATGACCGCCTTCACTTCGCTGAAGGGAACCGGGGGCACCATGTCCTGGAGTTTTTTGAACTCGGCGATGTATTCGGGAGGGAAGATATCGGCGCGGGTGCTCATGAGTTGGCCGAGTTTTATGAAGCTAGGCCCCAACTCTTCGAGCGCCATGCGCAGACGGCGCGGGGAGGGAAAACCGCTCCTCAGGCTCGCTTCGACCTCGAGGGGTTCGGCGGGGGCCTTCTTTCCCCGCATCACCCTTTCGAAGATGTCTCCAAAGCCGTGCTTTGCGAGCACCCTGCTGATTGCGCCAAATCTGCCAAGTCCCCTTAGTCCGCGAATCCCCCTGGAGATTTTCATCAAATTTCCCCGAAAGCCTCTGTATTCGAGTGCATACCAGCGTCCCGGCCGTGAACGACCCAGATTTATTTTTTTTTACCTGTCGGAAATTATAATAGCTGAGATTGGCGTGAAATCATAGTCAATGAAGAATCAAAAGAGCCGCGCAGCGGCGAGGGGGGCAGGGGGCGAAAGCCCCCGCTCTTTTGCCCTTGGTTTTTTGCGGCTCCGGGTCGGGATTGTTTTGTGAATCCGCCACCCGGAGCAATATAATTTTCGAAACTACCGGTATACCCAATGCCCCGGGATCCATGCTCCGTACGGGGTGTAGTGGCCGGGGAGCCAATACCTGGGGGCGGGTTGGTAGTAATAGGCCGGCGGCGGGGGAGGCGCGTAGTAGGCCGGCCCATACCCGTAGTAGGGGTAGAAGGGGGCGCTTGCGATTGCGGCCGCCGTTCCGAGTGCTGCGCCCGCTGCGGCGAAGGGAAGCCACAGGGGATAACAACCATGGGCCTGAGCGCGGGGCGCAGGCGCCAGCATCAAAAGCGTGACTGCGATGGCCGCAAAGAGCAGCATTTTTTTCGTATTCATTCTTTCCTCCTTATGTTACGTGCTACATAACGCCGATGGCGAATTCACAGGCTAAGACGTCGATGCCCTTCGATTAGTCTACGGCCGGCGCATAAAAATTTGCCGGGAGAGTTTTGAATAATAAATTTTCATTTTTCGCAGACGATGAGGCTTATGGTCAAAGTATTTTTTAGAGAATCGGAATTCGAGGCGCCCGGAAACGTAACCATACGGGAACTGATAAAGGGACTCGGGCTAAATCCCCTGAGCGTGCTCGCGGTACAAGAGGGAAAACTTGTCAGTAACGAGACCAGGTTGAAAGATGAGGGGGAGATCAAGCTCATTTCAGTTATATCGGGCGGATAGACACGTCTGTCGCCCAGAGCGCAGAAGAATGGCCTCTCGGCGTTCTCTGCGACTCCGCGGTGGATTTTATTTTCGGTTTTTGAACGGAGCAAAAGTTGTGGGAGTGCATCGTTGCCGCAAATGCGCGGCGCAAAGCGTTATCAACATGCCCCAGCACAGGCTCGCCCTGTGCGGGGAGCATTTTTTGGAGTGGGTCGAAAAATCGACCCTGGAATTTATCGAAAAGCATCGGATGTTCGAACTCGGGGAGCGGGTGCTGGTTGCGGTATCGGGCGGAAAAGACAGCCTGTCCCTGTGGCGCATTCTCTCGAAGCTGGGCTTTGCGGCGGACGGCTTGTACATAGACCTGGGGATAGATGACGGGTGCAGCTATTCGAAACGGTCGGGCGACTATGTGCGTAAATTTGCGCAAACGCTCCCGGCGGGCGTCCGGCTGCACGTGGTGGATCTATCGGCCACATACGGCAGGGCCGTGCCCGAAATGGCCGGCAGGAGGGGGGGGAAGAAAAGACTCTGCTCGGTCTGCGGACTGGTGAAGCGCCACGAGATGAACCGCGCGGCACGCGAACTGGGCTACCCGGTCATCGCAACGGGACACAACCTCGACGATGAAGCCGCGGTTCTTTTGGGAAACACTCTTCGCTGGGAGGTGGAATACCTGGTGAGGCAGGCCCCGGTTCTCCCCGCGGGCGATCCGGGCCTGGTGAAACGGGTAAAGCCTCTTGCCAGGTTCTACGAGCGGGAAACCGCAGCCTATGCGATTGTGTCCGGCATTGATTATATTGAGGATGAATGTCCGTTTTCGAAGGGAGCTACAAGCCTTCGGCTGAAAGAAACGCTCAATTCCATGGAGAGCGGCTCCCCGGGGACCAAGCTGCACTTTTATTACAGTTTTTTGCGGGCAAGGAAGAAGGGGCTGTTTCCGGGAGTGGAGCGACCCGAGCTTCAGACCTGTGAAAAATGCGGAGAGGCGACGGGAATCCCCGGTCTTTGCGCTTTTTGCCGGCTTACGGTCGAATAGGCGGGGGGCACGCGAAGCCGCGAAGGCGCGAAGAGGATAAATCTTTTTCGCCTTTTTCCGGTGTTCTGCAGGGGGGGTGATGAGTTTCCTTAAAGTTCATGTGGGGCTTCGCGCCTTCGCGGCTTCGCGTGAGATAATTTCCCCGTCTTTTGGAGGTGCCGATGCGACCGATATACCTCGACTATAATGCTACCACCCCTGCGGACCCGGAGGTGGTCGAAGAACTTCTGCCGTATCTCAGCGGGGAATTCGGCAATCCTTCGAGCGGCCACGCCTACGGAAAGAAGGCTCGGGAGGCTGTGGAGCTTGCGCGGGAAAGGGTGGCGGCACTCCTTGGATGCGAGCCCGCGGAGGTGATTTTTACGGGAGGCGGCACCGAGTCCAACAACCAGGCGCTTATAGGGGCCGCCCTGGCTAACAGGGATCGCGGCACGCACATCATTTCCACCACTATCGAACACCCTGCGGTCTTAAAGCCTCTCGAACGGCTTGGGGAGGAGGGCTTTTCGGTTACGCTCCTTCCTGTGGATGGTACGGGCAGGGTGGACCCCGACCTGGTGCGCCGGGCCCTCAGGGGCGACACCATCCTTATCAGCGTCATGCACGCGAATAACGAAGTGGGGACCATCCAGCCAATTCGCGAGATCGGCGAAATCGCTCGGGAACGGGGGATTATTTTTCATACCGACGCCGCGCAGTCGGTGGGAAAGATCCCGACTCGTATCGGGGAGCTGCAGGTGGATCTATTGACGGTTGCGGGCCACAAGGTTTACGCGCCCAAGGG
>JBMFWU010000232.1:1574-6383 GCA_049964955.1 Syntrophobacteraceae bacterium | reverse complement strand
CTGTAGACCAGCGGTTCTACGAATTTGACATTTTTCGAAACCCTCACACGGTCGAAAACAAAGTAGTCGATCCCCCGCCGCACGTATTGCTCCACATTGGCGTATACCCGGGACAGATTCTCTTGGTCTGCCTGAATACCCCTTTTTTTGAAGAAATCGTCCAGCCATCCCCGAAACTGCGCTACGTCGTTTACCTTCAGTATCGCTACTTCGTGCAGGCCGATCTTTTCCGAGAGGCGAATTTCCACCGGGGTCGCCTTGCCTCCGCCACCGCCGCGGGTGATTGTGGCGGTTCGAAAAACGAGGCCTTTTTCCCTGATGAGCTCGGCCATCTTTTCGAAAGCGGCTCCTTTGGCCATGCGGACCTTCGGTTCCGAGGGAAAGGGAATGAATTCGAGCAGCTCTGTTTCTTTATTCGCCTTAAGCTCGGTACCGAGAATCAAAATCTCTTCGCGTGAATTGTGGAAAATGATGGCCTTTTGAGCTTCCTGGCTCAGATGGACGCCCTTGTTCCAGATAACCGGCCCCTTATCCGCATAAACAAAATTCGGAAGCAAAAGCAGCATGAGCGGAACCAACAGGAATTTTTTTCTTCTCACACATCCCCCTCTCATCGGTTCGCCGTTGCGCTATTCCCCCCCGGCGCCGACGTGCGCCGCGGGAGTTTTTTGAATGCGGTCGACGTACACGTAATAATCGGGGATAAAGCCAAAATATTGTCTTTTGTACACGAGATAGATCGTGAGCTTGTACGCCCCGTTCGGCTTGATTCGGCCATAATCTCCATTTACAACGCCTGCGACGTGGTAAAAGGGGCCGGAGCGTGTCATGCCCTGCACATTCAGAATGATTCCGTCTCTACATTTTCGATCCGCAAGAATGGAAATCTCTCTTTTTTCGGGCGGGCTGATCGGGCCAAACTTTTGCATTTCCAGGAAAACATCCGGATTTTTCGCTCGGCCTTTTTCCGAAGCCGGCCAATAATTTTCGGGTTTCAAATTTCTATATTTCTTTAGTTCTGCCGTTAACCCGGCAATTCTCTTTTTGAAATCTTCGGCGTTTCCCGCAGGTCCAACACCTTTTTGCGCCAGCTTCAGCTTTTGCTTATAACCCCTTATTTCCATCCGAATGGCGTTGATCGTGGCTCCCAGGCATCCTTTTTTCGTCTCTCTGTCGGTGCCCCGGGAAAGGGCAAGGGATGGATACGCGATCAGAAAAACTGCTGCTATCCAAAGGACCCGACATCCGGCTGGTTTCTTCATATTTCCCTCCTTTTTCACAAATCCGGTCAAAGCCCTCTGCGCTCTCCGCCCCCCGGACTCCCGTCGGGCCAAATCGTATCGGCCCGGGGTGCGTGCCGGTCAGGCGGGATGCAACTCACTTGGCCGTCGGGTCGGACATTCTGCCCATGAAAAGAATCATGCCGGTCCGGTCGTCTCTTACAAGGAAAATAAACGGGTGATCGGCCCGAAATTGAGGATAGGAAGGCATAGACTTTGTTACAATCTCTACGGCTGTGGCCGCAGCCGCCTCTGTGCCGCGTTCATTTACCTTGAGAAACACTTTGTGTTGGATCTGGGAGATCCACAAATCGCCTTTGCGGCCTCCCATGGCAGAGAAGTCGGCGTTCCTGGAAAAGGCGCTTCGCATTCCCATCCGCATGCAGAGCGGCTTGAGATTATATCCTGTATCCAGGGTGAATTTCGGTAAATACAAATCGATCTTTCTGTCGTGCTGCTTATCGAGTCCTGAAAGCCATTTGCCAAGGCTTGCCGCACCCAGTTGCTTTTCCAGTCCGCCAAGACCGGATGGCGCATCGGGGAGCAACACAACCATGGACAGATCGCCTCCTGCATAGGGAATCGAAACAGCCTTGAAACCCTTCTCGACCAACATCTTGAAATTGCCCCTCCGATACATCAGGGGTACCGTGGCCTGCTTTGTCGAAGAGACTGCGAAAGGGGCCTCCCGGGTGCGTTTTTTTGAAAACCGGGTCTTCCATGTTCCGTTGAAGTAGATCGCGTTCAAAATGACACACACGGAGTTGGGGTTGAGTTCCTTGAGTATGTTCGGTATCTTTCCTTCCGTTTTCCGCTTCACCCAGCGATTGATCGGGTTGAGACCACCCGAGAATACCTCCGCATCGTAGAACTTCCTGAGGATGTCCTTGTATGGCTTGCTCACATTACCTCTCGTGAGGCACAATGCATTGGCGATACGCAGTTTTTGGCCGCTCCTGTCGACGGAGTCCATCAACTCGCGATTATAACTCTTGAACGCTTCGTTCAACCGGGTTTGATCAAACTGAAAATCAAGCGCCCTCTTGATTTCTTTGGCCGTATCGCCGCGGGCGCCCGCATAGGTCATGCCCAGCGCCATCGAAATGCCGCAAGGAGAGAAAAAGATATTGCCGGCCTTACCGGCAAGCTCACCATAGACTTGCACCGCAAAGGCATTGTTTCCCTTTGCGAGGCCTTCATAGGAGGCCGACTCGGAGGATACTTTTTGGGCCGATGCCGGGAGTGCAGCAAACAAAACAGCCAACAGCATAACCAAAGAGACCGGATACGCGCGATTCACCATTATTTCCTCCTGAACATTTGTTCTTATATGCACACTTGACGAGCCGGGAGAGTTGGACATCGGTGCCTCATGCGTCAAGCACTTCCCTGACTCTCTCAACCAGGTTGTGTATGGAAAAAGGTTTCTGAAGGAAGTTAACGTTCGCATCGAGAATACCATGATGGGCAATGACATCCGCGGTATAGCCCGACATGAAAATGTTTTTGAAACCCGGTTTGACTTCGACGAGCCTGTCTCTCAGGTCTTTCCCGTTCATCTCGGGCATTACCACATCGGTAATGAGCAGATGGATGGGACCGGGGTGGTGTTTCGCCATTTCCAAGGCTTCCGCCGGACTCCTGGTCGCCAGGACCTCGTAGCCATGCCGCTGCAAAATGGTCCTGCCCAACGCGAGCATCGGCTCTTCATCCTCCACCAGAAGGACCGTTTCCTTCCCCCGCAGGTCCCTTTTCAAACGCGCGGGAGATTTTTCCTTCGTTTGCTCCTCGGTGCGGGGTAAGTAGATTTTGAACCTGGTTCCCCGGCCCGGTTCGCTGAAAACTTCGATAAACCCTTGATTTTGTTTCACGATGCCATACACGGTCGCCAACCCCAACCCCGTGCCCTTGCCCACCTCCTTGGTGGTAAAAAATGGCTCGAAGATATGCTCCAGGGTCTTCTTGTCCATACCGCATCCATCGTCACTGACCGTAATCGCCACAAACTCCCCGGGCATCAACTCCGGATGCTCACTGGAGCCCGCTTTGTCAAAGCAGGTGTTCTCCGTTTGGATGGTGATCTTGCCTACCCCGGTAATCGCGTCACGGGCATTGACACACAGATTGGCCAGAATTTGGTCGATCTGGCTGGGGTCGATCTTGATCGTCCAGATATTCCTGCCCGGAAGCCAGGCAAGATCGATATCCTCGCCGATGAGTCGTCGCAACATCTTGAGCATACCATCCAGAGTTTCATTGACATCGAGGAGTTTCGGAGAACTGGTCTGCCTGCGGGCGAAAGCCAGCAATTGTCTGGTTAAAACGGCGGATCGCTCGGCCGCCTTCCGTATTTCCATCAAATCGCCGAAAAGCACGTGCGACCGATCTATCTGTTCCATGGCCATTTCGGCGTGGCCCAGAATCACACCCAACATGTTGTTGAAATCATGCGCCACCCCGCCGGCAAGCCGTCCCACCGACTCCATTTTCTGAGCCTGATGCAGCTGCTCCGAAAGGCGCAGGTGTTCCGTAATATCCCTTTTTACCGCAACATAGTTGACAATCTTTCCCATGGCGTTCAGCACCGGGGAAATCGTAGCCTCCTCGGTGTATAAAACTCCGTCCTTGCGCCTGTTGACGATCGTTCCCGACCAGGTGGCGCCGCTGGAAACAGTCTTCCAAATCGAGTCGTACAAGGCCCTGTCCTGCTCGCCGCTCTTGAGGATATCGAAAGGCTGCCCGAGAACATCGTCGCGTGTATACTGGGTGAGCTGCTCGAAGGAGGGGTTGACATATTGGATAATGCCGTCCAGGCCCAGTATCATGATAGTCTCGCCTGCCTGCTCGATGGCGGCCATAAACCGCTCCCGCTCCGCATCGGCCACCTTTCGCCTCGACAGCTCCAGCCTCAACTCCCGGGTACGCTCCGCCACCAATTCCTCGAGTCGCGCCTTCTCCATCGTTTGGAGCTGATTTGCCGTCTTTATCTTGGCCATGGCAAGGATCTGAGCTACCAGTTCGACCTCGTCGAAAGGCTTCGCAAGAAACCCCTCCGCTCCCATTTCCAGCGCCTTGACACGGCTGTCGCGATCGGCCCTCTGTGCTGTCAGAAAGAGCACGGGAATCGCTTTCATCCGTTCGCTGTCTTTGAGCCGCCGGCAGACTTCATAGCCGTCCATCTCCGGCATGACGATGTCGAGCAGAATCACATCGGGGTCTTCGGAAAGCGCCAATTCCAGTCCTCTCGACCCGCTTTTGGTTGTAAGGACCGTGGACTCGGGCAGCCTGTCGGAAAGAACCGCTCTAAGCGCCGTCAGATTGTCAGGGGTGTCGTCGATGGCAAGAATTTTCATTTTCTTTCCCTCTCAGGCATCTCTTCGTTTCTCCCGTAGAGCAATTCGTACAGAGTGGTCCGAAGCAGCTCCTCGTCAATCGGTTTGGCAATGTAGCCGTCGAAACCGCGAGCCAGGATATCCTCGCGGTCCCCTTTCATCGCGCTGGCGGTGATGGCCGCCACCGGGATGTCCTT
>JBMFWU010000232.1:0-1474 GCA_049964955.1 Syntrophobacteraceae bacterium | reverse complement strand
TTTCTCCCGACATTGCCTTTCCGGATCAGCTGGTGGATATGGTTCCCTTCCAAGACGCTCAACTCCTCCCTGGAAACATGCTTTGCGGTAAGAATGAGCACGGGCAGGCTGCGGGTTTTCTCCCTGGAGCGGATCGTCTCCAAGACTTTGAAACCGTCCATTTCGGGCATCATGAGGTCCAGAATCATGGCATCCGGGAGAAGGCCTTCCAACGTGAGCAGAGCTTCCCGCCCCCCCCGCGCCACGTGGACTTCATACCCCTGCTCGGTCAGGATGTCTGTCATTTGAATGATAGCGGGTTCGTTATCTTCTACCAGCAAAACGGTTTTCCCCGCGGCCGGCAGGGGGGCGTTCCCGTCGTCCGGAATCGGGCGTTCGACAGGCCCGACATCATTTCCGGGCGGTTTGGCGGACTCGGGCTCCAGGGACGAAAGGGTGAAGGGCAGGATGAGGGTGAAGGTCGAGCCTTTTCCGGGAGTGCTTTCGACAGTAATGGCGCCTTGAAGCATTGCCGCATACTTCTCGGCGATCGCGAGTCCCAGACCGGCACCGCCGTAGGAGCGGGAAGCGTCGGCGTCCGCCTGGCGAAATTCCTCGAAAATATGCGGCAGCTGATCGGCGGCGATCCCGATTCCGCTATCCCGCACGGCCACGCGCAACCTGCCGTCCACCTGCCTTGCCGAGATCATAACGGAGCCGGACTTTGTAAACTTCACGGCGTTGTCGATGAGATTTTGCAAGATGTGCCTGCATTTTTCGAGATCGCTGCGGACCGGTGGCAGCTCTTCCTCAAAGAAGCTCTCCAGGGCGAGCCCCTTTTCCCTGGCTTGAGGGGCAATCATTTCCGTCACCTCCCCGACGAGTTCCCGAATGGAAAAGACGCCCGGGCGTATTTCCTCCCGGCCGGCCTCGATGCGCGAGATATCCAGAATATCATTGATCAAAAGCAGCAGATGCTTTCCGTTCCGCTCGATCACGCCGATGTAGTCATGCTCGTCTTCGGCAATCTTGCCCGCCAGACGGCGCTTCAGAACGCTCGACAAGGCGATCACCGAGTTGAGGGGCGTACGCAGTTCATGGCTCATGTTCGATAAGAAAGCGGTCTTCAGGCGGCTCGCCTGCTCCAGTTGATTTTTTTGGAACTCCAACTCCACGTTCTGCTCGTTTATTTCGTCCGCGCGCCTTTGCAGGGCATCCTTCTGTGCCCCCAACTCCGCTTCCTGCAGCTCCAGTTCCCGATTCTGGAGCTCGAGCGTTTTCGAATAGACCCGGATCTGCCGCAGGGCCAGTATACTGTTGAACCGTGCGTTCAGAAGGTCCCAAACCTCGTCCATGAGCCGCATCGTGCCTTCGCTAAAGCCCGTGAGGCAGGCGAGGGAAATCACCGCCACAACGACATTGTTCGTGAGAATGGGAATGGTGAGGATCTCCCGCGGGATGAAGTCTCCGGTTACCAGCCGTACGAGGAAGCGGG
>JBMFWU010000231.1:0-6422 GCA_049964955.1 Syntrophobacteraceae bacterium | reverse complement strand
GTATCGCACCTCTTTTTGTTGCCGGGGTGCAGAGCACAGGAGGAGATCAGCACGACTGGCATCTGCGGATGCAGGGCGCGTGCTTCCCCTCCGCCCCTTCCCGACAGCGTGTGGATTATGGAAGCACACTCGGAAACTCGGTGAGCACCTTAGCAAAACACCACCGAATTGCACGGCTTTTTATGAATACGCAGTATCGTGATCGGCATGGAGTGAAAGGAAACGCATGAATTGACCTTCTCTATAAACAAGCGCTCGCAACCTTTGGCTCAGCCGGATGGTGTATAGACGCGCTCCCTTTGGTCCCGTTTTGGATTGGACAAGTTCCCAATGCAAACCTTTGTCTCTATATACTTGAGGCCATTGTAGTTTCTTGATCTTGCGAAGAGCGGCAAGGACTCGTGCGGCATCCTCTTTCGAAAGACCCAAAAGGTCGTCCTGAAAAACAGGATTATTGAGATCGGGCAAGACCAGGGTTCAACGTGCATCCAAAGTTCATTGTCCGGAATGACCTTGGCGAGCTTGAGCAGCCACACCCCTTCCTCGATATTTTCAATGAGGACAGTCTGCCCGGCGTATTTTTTGCCCAGAGAAATCTGACCGCTTGCTCCGACGATCTTAACTGCCTGGCTATGTTCCACAGCATTCCTCCACGCTACCATTTTTTTCGCATTATAGCATGAATGCATGAAACCTCAACGGCCGTCTTGCACACCGGAAACTCTTTACGTCCCATCCGAGGGATACTACGTGATGGTTGAGACCACCGGGGATGCCACAGACGCCCTTTTCCACTATATGTTCTGCGGGATCCTCCATGATCCGGGAGCATGGAGGAGAGGCAGGCAGCGTGGAGCAGACCGACAGCGAAAAACTTGGTCAAATGAATCCATCGAAAATGTGCTATATTAAAAGCGGATCGACTCCCTGAAAGCGGAACCGACAGGCCTCAGCTATGACGAGCGGAGGGGAGAATGCCGCCAAAAGTGAGGGAACTGATAGGGCAGCTTGAACGAGCGGGATTTGTGAATAGAGGGGGCAAGGGAAGTCATAGGAATTTCGTCCATCCGGGGGTATCAAAGCCTGTCACCCTCGCTGGAAAGCCATCCGATGACGCAAAAGAATACCAGTTGCGGGCAGTGAAATCCGCAATCGAGGAATCGAGAAAATGAAAGACAGCGCCAGGTACGCAAAAATTGTCGAGTGGTCTGAGGAAGATCATTGTTACGTGGGCAGTGCGCCGGGCTTGATATACGGTGGGACCCACGGCGATGACGAGAAGGAGGTTTTCGAAGAACTGTGCCAAATAGTCGAAGAGGCAATCGAGTTGTATCGCCTGGAGGGCAGGCCACTTCCACCCGGAACATCCGGGCGCGATTATGCCAATAAGATGCAGCAGGTCGCGTGAGCCACTCAAGGCTGTTTTGACGTAACCGCCCATTGCTCTCGAACCGCCCGAAGGATACTCCGTGACTGAGACCACCGGGGATGCCCCCCCGTTTCCACACTGGAGCGCCCGAAGGGGTACTCCATGATCCGGGACCTGGACATTTCACGCCGCATCGACCGCGATTGACCTCCTTCTCAGTATGACATGACATATCCTCATACCGGAGGTGCAAAACGGCTTCAGCAAGAATCGCAATTACTATGGCTGAATTCACGCTGCGCCAGCTTGATCGACTGCTAATGTCGATAGGGTGTTTCCGAACCGAAGTAAAGCAATTCAGGATGCAGTCAGAAGAAAAGTTGGAGAAACACTGCCCGATGTCGCGGGAATGCAGGCGAAACTCGAAGCAATGACCACGATAAACGCCAGGCTGAAAAATGAATGCGCCGATCTGCGCCGGCGGTTGGATGCAGAGTCGGAAGAGTGCCGCCGCGCCCAGGCTCAATTAATGGGGCTGCTCACCGATGGCAGGGAAAAGAAACGGGGGTTCTGGTCCCGGTGGTTCGGGCCCGTTTAATAACGTATTTTATATATCACAGAGAAATATGCGATATTACCGACAGAATGAAATGAACACACGGAGCCCTAGTTTTCACATACGATCAATGGGATTAGAACAGATGAATTCAGAAATTACCATTGAACAATTTTCTCCGGTTTACAGTAATCAGGTTTTTGACTTGATATTGCCGATCCAACGCGAAGAATTTTCTATAAATATCTCGCGTGAGGATCAACCAGACTTAGTGCAAATACCTGCCTTCTATCAGACAGGAAACGGCAATTTCTGGATCGCTTTGCATGATGAAAAAGTTGTCGGTTCAATTGCTCTGAAGGATATAGGGCTTGGTCTAACCGCGCTTCGAAAAATGTTCGTCAGTGCGCCATATCGCGGCAAAAACAAGGCGGTCGCACTGGCGTTGCTTCGGACAGCAAAACGATGGGCTAAAGAACGCAAGACAAAATCTATCTATCTTGGGACGACTGCGCAATTTCACGCAGCACATCGCTTTTATGAAAAGAATGGCTTTGCGGAGATCAGTCAAAACGAACTGCCTCCGGCATTCCCGATAATGGCAGTAGATACCAAATTTTATCGTTTTAATTTTGATGATTAGTTGCGCCCCGACTCATTAGAAGTTGAAGACCTGCGTACGGTCAGCCCAATCTCTTTCCAATTTCCCAGGCTTCGCCTGGCGCACTCGGAACTGCCGGCACGAGGTCTCGCATCCGGTGTCTGACTAAAAGAACTACCCGGCATTATAAGTATTTCCAAAAAGGTGCCATCGCTAAGTGCTCGGAATCATTAACTCGCCATCGTGATTTTGCCCCTGTTTTTGATGTTTTTCTGTTGAGCGGAGCTCAACCGAATTTCTTGTCAAAGACCACAGTGCAGGAAAGCCGATCCGCTATTACTCCAATCCCGGAATCGAGCAGGCTGAACATCGCCTTGGCAACCGTCAGCCCGGCGGCCAAATCGTGGACGGAGAAAAATTTAATGTCCCACTGCTTCATGAATGTAAAATATAAAGGGCGTCCCCTATTTCGCGTGATCCGGGACCATGGGGGAGGGGGCAGGTGGTCAGGCCAGCGCGAATCCCGTGTGGTCGATCCTGCCGGGTCTTTCTCTTCACGCAGGCTTAAATGGGGCTTTTGATGGATAAAAACAGCCTTCTAAGGCCGAAAAACGGCATTGTATTTGGCTTAAATCCGCATCAATCAAGCATCTGCCTTGGTCCGACCCCCTGACGCACCCCTGACGACCCCTGACGAGAACCGGAAAGAAGGAAGTTCCAGTTTGGAAGTTCAGTGAACGATCCACACTTGCCTGACTTCGAGAAATACGGTTCGATCAAAGTAGCATAAGGTGTATAACCCTATATAACGTCTCAATCATGGAGTATCCCTCGGGGACTTTTAAGATAGGTCTTTTGGGGTAAGTCCGGTTCGTCGTGCTATCCTGGCCAACATTCGCGGACCTATTTCTTCTCCATCGTGGAATGAGAAAATGAAACTCGGCCAGCCGGGACGCGATAGAAAACGGTGCGATCCGGACTGGCGCTTAAGTGTCCAACCGATACGCAACAAAGCGTCAAGCACGAGGCGGGCTTTTGTGGAAGGCCAGATATTCATGCGGCGGCAAATGAAAGGTCGGAGAAATCGATAATTTCACCGTGTTCCATCATGTCAGCCAAGGTATGCAGAGCAAGAGCTTTGACCTTGGAGAGGGCTTCCTGTGGAGTTTTGCCGTATGTCATGACTCCTGGAAGCTCCAAAATTTCCGCAATCCAACGACCGTCTGTTTCCTGTTCGATCTCTGTTGTCAGTTGCACTGCAAGCCTCCTTCCGGCAGACTTCAATGATCAATTTTTAACACGGAGACGAGTATCTGTCAAACTCCGCCCCCCCTGATCTTCATGCTCACACAAATACCGGCGATATTCCCGATGGTCGCGCCCTGCCCGTCCCCTCCTCCATGGTCCCGGATCACGGAGTATCCCCCGGGGGGTGGAGTGTGGAAAGGGGCGCCAGTGGCGTCCCCGGTGGTTTCAACCATCACAACGATTTCGTGGTGTGCTTACCGCCCAGGATTTCCAACAATAATGGCTGGTTATGGCGAACAGTCATCGTAGTGTGCTTGAGGATTTCCTCCAGAGTGCCTTCGGTTTCCTGCCCGGAGTGTGGAATGAGTGTGGAATGACCGACCACAATCGGCCCGTCAAGCACACCACGGAGGAGGCACTGTTTGTCGGAAAACGGCAGGTTCATGATTTTGTGGGTCACTGCCTTGAACGCATCAGCTTCGGACACGAACCTGGCGAAGTCGGCTTCATCGGATTTTCGCTTTTTCAGGTCATCGAGTTCCTGCCGGGTTTCCTTCATTTTTTCATTGAGGGTTTCGATCTCCAACAGGTAGCCGTGGCGCTTTTGAGAGTATTCGGCCCGGTCAAAGTCATCGTGTTCAAGCAGGCTGTCCAAGTTCCTGAGCACAATCTCTTTCCTTTTGGCGGCAGCTTCGGTATTGCTCAGCTTCCGCTCAAGTTCCTTTATTTTGCCGTTTCCTCCGTTTCCATTCTCGATAAGAGGCTTATAGTGCTGGTCCGGGTTGAGTCCGAGCTGCTTTACCAGTTCCACATAGAAAATCTGCCATTCAAGAAGCTCTGCCGGTATGAGCGGCAAGGAGCACTTCTCACGACCCTTGATTTCACGGAGCTTGCCGCTTGCTTTGTGCCAGTAGCAGGCGTAATTCCGGGAGCGTGTACCGTCAATGCGCCTGGTTCCGTAGTCCGACCGCATTTTCGCCCCGCATAGCCCGCAAACGCACAGGTCGTGGAGCAAGAACTCCTGTGAAGCTTTGGATTGTCTGCCGCTACGGGCGTTGGCGCTGTTAAGGCGGTTTTGAAGTTCATCCCATCTGGCCTGCGTTATCAATGGTGGGGCTTCGAAGACAATGTGCTCAGCTTCCGGGCGACTACCGATTATGCGGCCTTTGATATCGGTGATAAATTTGTTCACCGTGATTTCGCCCAGGTAGTCGGCGCACTTTAAAATCTTGGAGAGCGTGCCGCTGGACCATCGGGATGAGCCATTGTTGCGGGTCTGGACGCCTTCGGCATTGAGGTCTATGCTGATGTCATTTAACGACCGGCCCAGGTCCAGGTATTCTTTTACTACGCGGGAATAAACTTCGCCCTGGTCCGGTAAAATCTCAATCCGCTTTTCCTTGCTGTTCCATTCGTACCCATAGGGCGGCTTCCCACAGAAAATCCGCCTATCTCGCCAGCGAGCAAGCCGATTTTCACGCATCCTGGAGGTGATCATTTCCATTTCCAACTCGGCTATGGCGGCGAGGATGGTGAGCATGAACTGACCGTATGCGCCGGACCCGTCGATGCCTTCTTTCAGGCTGATGAAGGTGACGGAGCAATCTTTCAGGGTCTGGATATTGTTGAGCAGGTCACGAGCTGAACGACCGAAGCGCGACAGGTCCCGGGCAACGACAGCTTCGATTTCCCCGGCTTTTACGGCTGATAAAAGGGCTTGCAAGGCTGGTCTATCATCCTTTGCCCCGGATATGCCCGCGTCTTCATACACTTTGACCAGTTCCCAGCCCCGTGATGCGCAGTAACTTTGTATGGCGGAACGCTGTGTGCGTAATGATTCACCATCGATTTGCCCGTTGGTACTTACACGAACGTACGCTGCCGCTTTGGTCATAAATCACCTCAAGAAGAACTTGCCTGTTCGCTGACAATCGCCACCGCTGCTTGTTCCGTCTCAGTCCCGGCGAAGTTTGGATTTTCAATCACCGTGAGCGCGGGTCTGACACAATCCTCGAAGATCAAGGTTTCATCAGCCCGCTTGATCACTTTCCGGTCCTTGATTGGCGAGTATTTCGGGTTTTGAATGTCGAAGGCAAAGGTTGAGACGGTTTCCCTGTTGAGAGTTGGATACTGCCCCATGATTGCCTCTACCAACTGGGCGTGCGTGCAGGCGCCAACTTCAAGGAGCCTTATCGCCATATCGAGATAAATGCGCCGGCTTTTTCGCTTCGGCGATGTTGGCGATACAGGCTTCGGAGTTGCCGGTTGAGAAGGCACAACGGAAAGACCAGAGGGCGGGGTGGCGGTTTCATCGATGTCGGCGGAAGTTGAGTCTATCTCGAAAGGAAGTCCTGCGGCTTCAAACAGCTCATTCGCCCAGGCATGAACATCTTCCTGGAGCCGCTGTTTGGATTGTAAGATGTTCCCTACAGCCACTACGACGTTTTGAAGTGTCATATCGTCGGTGATGCCATCGACGGTCGGTTCTACGTCAAAGAGGAAGAAGAGCTGGGAGGCAAGGATTTTAGGAGGGCTATCGTTTGTTTTTAGGTAATCGTTCAGGTCCACCCCGCAAACCTTGATTTTTCGCGTACGTTCACAGGATAAATCGTGTATTCCTCTCATGCATGGAAACGATTCTTGTCCAC
>JBMFWU010000230.1:0-6477 GCA_049964955.1 Syntrophobacteraceae bacterium | reverse complement strand
CGCCTCTTCCTTCACTCGTCAGGGCGTCCTGATCAACCCCCGCTGAACGATTACCCTGTGAGAGCCTGTATGCGGACCCCGGCTCCTGGGTTGAATCGATTCACCCGGAAGAACGCCAAAGAGTGGTCGAGGCTATTGTGGGCCAGGGGTGCCAACCGTCACACCGTCGAGTACCGGATAGTACGTCCTGACGGCTCTGTCCGTTGGATTCTTGACAGGGGAGGGCCTGTTCGCGATGCATCCGGCGAGATTTATCGCATCGCCGGAATCGCAGAGGATGTCACCGAACGTAAGCAGGTCGAGGAGACTTTGAAGGAAAGGGATGCGCGCTTCCGGCTTACATTAAAGAACGCGGGCACAGCGGTTTTTGCTCAGAATAAAGAGTTGGTATACGTAGAGATCTTTAATCCGAATCCGCACCTCACAAAAGAGATGGTGCTTCAAAAAAAAGACGAGGATCTATTTTCCAGTAAAGACTCCGAATGCCTTTCGAAAATCAAGAGAACCGTCCTGAAAACCGGTGTGCCTGCCCGCGAAGAAGTAACGGTGACCTTCGGCGAGGATACGTTCATCTATCTTCTCAACGTCGATCCCGTCTACGACAAGGCGGGGACAATCGAAGGGATCTGCTGCGCGGCAACGGATATAACCGAGCGCAAACTGGCGGAAAGAGCTCTTCGTGAATCGGAAGACAAATTCAAGGGCTTTGCCGAGCAGGCACTTTCAGGCACTTACCTTATTCAGGATGATGTTTTCAAATACGTAAATCCAAAGTTTGCCGAGATCTTCGGCTACACTGTTGAGGAATGCCTCAACGACCTTCCTTTCAAAAACCTTGTTTACGCTGAGGACGTGCCAGTCGTAGAGGAGCAGGTGAGAAATCGAGTATCGGGCAAAACTCACTCCAGTCACTATATTTTCAAAGGGTTGAGGAAAGATGGACAGGTCGTGTATGTGGAAATTTTCGGGTCTCAGATTGTTTATAAGGGAAAACCGGCAGCCATTGGAACCATTCTGGATATTACCGAGCGCATACGCGGGGAGGAAGAGCGTCTGCAGCTCCAACAGCGTCTTCAGCAGGCTCGGAAGGCGGAGAGCCTGGGCAGAATGGCTGGCGCCATCGCCCATAACTTCAACAATATGCTCGGGGCAGTGATCGGAAACCTCGATCTGGCTCGGGACGAAGTTCCCGAGGGGGCGGAACTGAAAAAATGGATCGAGGAGGCCATGGATGCCTCGCAGCGGGCTGCAAATATCAGCCGTTTTATGCTCACCTATCTTGGGCAGTCCGCCGGAAAAGCGAAAATTCTGGATCCCGCGACAGCCCTTCGGCAATCCTATAGTCTTTTGAGCCCGTCATTTCCTAAAGACCTGAGGCTCAAAGTCAAAATTCCGTCCGGGAGATATTCCATTAGGGCAGATGAAGCGCAATTGACGCAGATTTTCACTAATCTGATAGAAAACGCCAGGGAAGCTATCCGGGAACAGAAAGGAGAAATTTCCCTGACCCTCGATGCAGTTCACGGGGCCGATATCCGGGAGCGGAAACTCTTTCCTCTGGAGTGGATGCCGGGACCGCAGGAGTACGCCCGCATCTCGATTGAAGATTCGGGGAGCGGGATTTCCCCGGAAATTTTGGATAACATTTTCGACCCCTTCTTCTCTACCAAATTTACGGGGCGAGGCTTGGGACTTGCCGTAGTGCTCGGGCTTTTGCGGTCGGCTGATGGGGCGATTGGTGTTGAGAGCCGTCCGGGAGCCGGGACATGCTTTGAACTGTTCTTTCCTTTGCTGGAGCAGGTAGAAACGGCGTTTGCGAAAGAAACGGCCTCAGTCGACAGTCCTGTTTCGAGACGGAAACTGATCCTTGTGGTCGATGATGAGGAACCATTTCGCAGAATGGCCGAAGCCATGCTGAAACGGAAATTCGGCTATGAGGTGGCTTCTGCTCGCGACGGTTTTGAGGCAGTGGCCGTTTTCAAGGAGCGTAAGGAAGAAATCGACGTGGTTCTCCTCGACATAGGCATGCCCGAAATGGATGGATGGGAGACGCTTTCAGTCCTTCGCAAGCTGCGGCCCGACATTCCGGTAATTCTTTCCAGTGGGTACGATGAAGCCCGGGCGGTCCGCGGAAATCGCCCGGAGAAGCCGCAGGCTTTTCTCGCCAAGCCCTACGGAAGCGAGGTGCTGAAAGCTGCCATCGAGGCGGCCCTGAAATAGTCCAAAAGAGTCTTTTGTTTTACGTGATACATCGCAAGGCGCCTCAACCCGCTGAAGCGGCGATTTTTTGACCTTTGACTTCTCAGCTATCATTCATGGCTGCCTCCCGGCAGCGCTTTTCGCTTATCAAAAAGACCAGACCTTCCGATAATTCAGTAGACTACGAAGAATACGGCATTCAATGAACGGTCTATGCTCGACCTGTCTGCCGGGGTCTGCCTGTACAGCTTGCACCTTGCTTTGATACCGGTGGATAGAATGAAACCGATGTCGTCTGAACGGAAAAGGTACACTTTATGAGCGCCAGGATGAAGAAGTTCATAGTCTTTACAACATTGGCATTGATAGGGCTTATCGCCACTTCTTCGGCGCCTGTTTTCAGTGTGCGCTCCAGACTGATTATAGTTGCCACGCTGGCTTGCTGTACTCTTATTTTGGAGATGACTTACGTACTTCGCGTCATTTTGGTCCCTTTGAATTCGTCGGTGGATACGCTGAGAGAGATGGTGGATGAAGTAGAAAAGACTTCGATGCAATATTACAGCATGTCCAACTCCCTGGCGGACGGCGCCTCCACTCAGGCGAGCAGCCTCGAACAAACCGCAGCAAGCCTGGAGGAGGTTGCTGCCACAACCAGGAACAATGCCGATAAAGCCGAAACCGGGCGCGCACTGATTGGAGAGGCCCAGAAAATGGCGCATCGCGCCTCTTCCTCGATGACTCAAACGAGCCAGGCAATCGAGGAGATTTCCGAGGCAAGCCTGAAAATCAGTCAGATTATAAAGGAAATTGACGCCATCGCCTTTCAGACCAATCTGCTGGCCCTAAACGCGGCGGTAGAAGCGGCACGGGCCGGGGAAAGCGGGGCGGGATTCGCCGTCGTGGCCGAAGAGGTGCGAAACCTCGCCAAGCGCTCCGCCATGGCTGCCGGCTCTACACAGGAACTGATTGAAGACGCCATCAACAAGACCGGCGCCGGAGTGTCGCTTGTCAAGCAAACCGAAAACGATTTCAAAAAGATGGTGCAATCTTTCGAACAGTCCGTAAACCTGATTCACGAAATCGCCGAGGCCTCAGCCGAACAGCGCATAAGTCTTACCGAAATCTCGACGGCTATAAACCAAATCGATATCGTTACACAGGAAAACGCCGGTAAGGCACAGGAGAGTGCCGGCAATTCCGAAAATATGGAGGAGCAGGTGCAACAAATGCGCGACGTTTCCTCCAATCTGCTTCAGATCCTGACGGGCATAAACAGAAGAAAAAAGGCGATGGATTGGGTGAAAAAGGGCATTGAAATGGTAAGAAAAAGCGGGCTGCAGGCCACTGTCGCTGCCGCCCAGGATAAAAACGGCCCCTTTTGCGACGGTGAATGGTTTCTCTTTATCAATACCAAAGATGGACTTACATTGGCCCATCCTTTCGCGCCACATCTGGTGGGGACCAACGCTTTGGCGGTATTGGACGTCAAGGGGAAAGCCTTTAACGTGCAGATGGCTCAATTGGCCTCCAACGAGGGCTCAGGTTGGGTAAGCTATTGGTGGCCGAAGCCCGGTGCGACCGTCCCCTCCCTTAAGAGCAGCTATATCCGCGCGATCCCGGGCGAGAACGCCTATGTGGGCTGTGGTGTCTTTCTATAGGCCTTATCTTTGGAAAGGGCGAAAAGTCTTTTGAGGAGTCCACTGCGCCAAGGCCTTAGGACGGTAAAGAATGGTCGGGACTTGTAGCGTCTGGTAAGGATCGTAATTTTGTCTATAGTTTTACATGGGAGAGGGGAAATTATGGCGCGTTAAGCCTTCGAATCGTGCGCATAACGTTCCAACCCGGTCGCATCAAATTCCCAACTGATTGAATAAGTCGTCGGCGTCCTCGCCGCGTTCGCTTTTCGCCAGCGTATCGCTCGTCAACTTGTCCGGCACACGCATATCGAACGGCAGAGCCTTTTCCTTGGCAACCTTGGTTAAGGCGATGCGCACCAGATCCGACACGGTCAACCCCATCTCGGCCAACCCGCGCGTTGCATCAAGTGTCGGATCGACTGCACGGAACACAGACCCCGTTATCGTCCAAACATTGCTGGCATTCACTCTGTCGACACTCCGAGCACTCCGGCGATATGCCGCTTTCCACATCCTCTTGACTGCACCGCATGCAATTAAACATCGCACTACCCCCCAATTGTCTTTGAAATTCCACCCGGTTAAATAAAAGGTAATTAGTTTCAAGGTTTTGGCAATGGCGCGGCCTCCCGGTTTTCGCTTCAAATGTAAAGGGCGCCCCCTATTTCCCTGTTTCCCTTTTGTTTCACGTAACAGGTGTTCGACCGATAAAACGTTTTGGTCGTGACCCAACTTTTTCGGGATTGACGCCGGAACAAAAGTGATTTCAGACTTCGACTTGCTTTGATGCCGGGCACGTGGTAAGAAGAGCAACACTTATCCTGGCGTGGCGCACCTTGGTAACGCATTTCTTGGGAACAGGGGGTCGATCTTCAGGTCCTCTCACCGGTCTGACAGATGGAGGGCAACCGCATCCACTCGGTAAGCTACAAACAGGCATATTACGTAGACCAATTATGGACGGGTTCAAGGCCTGGGCATCGAGAAAATTAGTTTCATCCACGTTTCAACTTAATGAGCGATGGCGTATCTTAAGGGTTTCGCTATCGGGTTGCCCAGAGCTTTTTTCGGACGTGCATACCTTGAAATACGATTTAGCTTTGTCGGTGAGCTTGACGCATTATAAATAGATGATTCTTTCCAGAGGAATCGGCATAATGGCCAAGTACCGCAAACCATTCAAATGGAGAGATAATTCCTTAGTCATTGGCGACTCTCCGATATTGACGGACATTGTCTTTCATCGCCGTAATACTGCCCAAAAGAATGCCACCAAATTGAAGAGAAAACCAACTCCTGCAGAAAAAGCATTCCGTGAGCTGTTGGATTCATTGGGAGATGGCGTGCTTAGGGGGAAATTTATCTTTCAGTGGGTTTTTCAGACAAGTGGATTCTTGATTTCTTCTTTTTTGAAAATCGCCTTGGAATCGAGCTGGATGGTAGTATCCATTTTTTAAAGAGTCAAAAACAAAGGGATAAAGAGAAGGACAAAGCCTGTATAGATTGGGGTATCACCCTCCTTAGACTTTCGAATAAAGAAGTTTTTGGAGACCGAAAACTTCTTGACAATAGACTTCGTGAAGGCTGGAGGCAGGTAAATATAAACACAAATGGGTCGTCATTTGAAATGAAGTCAAAATAGGTTTGTGAAGTCGAAACCCGATATGGGATTATGTCATGAAACATGTTTACCACGTTCGTATCCATGCAGAGGAGAGGCGAATCATGGGTCAGAAGAGCAGATCTGGGTGGAAATATGGGATCGGATACGAATTAAAGGGACGTCCTACTGTCAAGAAAATTGATAGAATGTACACGAACGATACGGATTCATTTCAAGGATTTATGAAATGTAAAGCGCGGTTTAGCAATACTATTGATAGCAATGTAAGTCGGAGGTCATTTAAAAATAATACAATATGTACTAAAACTAGCAAGAAATCTAAGGACAAATCGAAATATTTCTGTAACGACAGTAAGCAATTTGAACTTAAAAAATCCAAAGTGCCATCAAATGCTGTATTAAATGAAGATGAGGCTGCTTTACTCCTTAAATACATTGGTTTTTACCATGCGCTCAAATCAGGTGAGCGTAAGCCTACCACCGATGCGCAGTCCCATTTTGTAGAAGTTTGCCTAGGCCACGCATCACCCCAAACCGTGCATGAGATCGCATACCGTAAGTTTTTGATTCTTAAAGAAGCTAGAGAGAAATTATCGTCATCGGAAACTTGAACGCCGCTCATTTTTGGGGGCCAAGGGACCCTCTAAAAAACTATCTCAAGACTGCAAAAGGACATTAAAGCCTTCGGAACTAAAGAAGCGCACAAGCCAGTTGGAGGCATCCCATGTAGTTTTTCCACACCAACGTACTGATCTACTCCTGTCAGATACCTCCTCCATGGTTCCCGGATCAAATAGTACCCCCCCTGGAGTTGCAGCGTGGAAACGGGGGACTGTAGAATCCCTGGTGTTATCAGCCCTGGAAAATTCCTCAGAGGCGGTCGCCCGGCAGGCACTCATGTCCCCGTGTTCGGGGGCCGGAACAGTCTGGCGGAAATGGATTGCCATTGAGCCATCCAAGCGTAAGCGGTCGGTGAACCCCACCTTGTACACCAGGAAAAGGTCTGCGATGATC
>JBMFWU010000229.1:2432-6495 GCA_049964955.1 Syntrophobacteraceae bacterium | reverse complement strand
CCGGCTACCGGCCGCAGTTCTACTTCCGTACGACCGATGTTACGGGCGTTTTGACTCTGCCCGAGGGCGTCGAAATGGTTATGCCCGGCGACAATATCAGTTGCGAAGTCGAACTCATCACTCCCGTAGCGCTGGAAAAAGAGTTGCGATTTGCTATTCGTGAAGGCGGCCGTACCGTTGGGGCGGGCGTTCTTACCGAAGTAGTTGCCTAGGTTTAATTTGCAGCTGGACGACCGGGGCACTGCTCCGGTCGTCTGTTTGACAGGAAGACAAATGGTGACGAATCAAAGAATTCGCATCCGGCTCAAAGCTTACGATCACAAACTGCTCGACCAGTCGACCAACGAGATCGTTATGACGGCGAAAAAGACCGGTGCGCGGGTGGCAGGTCCGATTCCGCTTCCGACCAAGATCAACCGGTACACCGTTTTGCGTTCTCCCCATGTCGACAAAAAGTCGCGGGAGCAGTTCGAGATCCGTGTGCACAAGCGTCTCATCGATATTCTCGAGCCGACGCAGCAAACGGTCGATTCCCTGATGAAGCTGGATCTGTCTGCCGGTGTGGATGTTGAAATCAAGCTTTAGGACTTCGGACGAGGTCCGGGTGAAAGAAAGCAGCAGCTCATGATTACGTCAATTATTGGACGCAAACTTGACATGACCCAGATTTTTGCCGGGGACGGTTCGGTCTATCCGGTAACGCTGGTACAGGCGGGGCCTTGCACGGTAACTCAGGTGAAAACGGTTGAAAAACACGGCTATGCCGCGCTTCAGATCGGTTTCGGGACCAAAAAGGCCAAGAGCGTCACCCGCCCGGAAAAGGGTCATCTGGACAAGGTGGGGAAGGGCTATTTCGAGGTCCTGCGGGAAGTTCCGGCCGAAAACCCTGCCGAACACAACCCCGGTGACCAGGTGCTGGCCGATCTGTTCCAGATAGGCGATCGGGTCGATATTATCGGCAAAAGCAAGGGCAAGGGATACGCCGGAACGATCAAGCGTTGGAGGTTTAGCCGGGGCCCGGACGGTCACGGGTCCAAAAACGTGCGCGAGCCCGGTTCGACCGGTATGGCCACCTATCCCGGACGCGTGATCAAGGGCAAGAAAATGCCCGGACAGAAGGGCAACCAGCGCACGACCGTTTTGAATCTCAGGGTCGTCGACGTTCGTCCGGAGAGCAATCTTTTGCTGATCCACGGTGCGGTGCCCGGTTCGAAAAACGGGATCGTGATTCTGCGCAAGACCAACCGTGCGCGTTAGAAGGTAAAATAGCCGGATTATCAAGGCTAAAGCGAAGATTCGTGGGGACTATCGATGCCTACAGTGGATGTATATAACCTGGCAAGAGAAGTGACGGGGCAACTCGAGCTCAGTGATTCCGTGTTCGGGGTGCCTGTAAAGAGTCACGTGCTGCACGAGGTCGTGGTGTATCAGCTGGCCAAACGCCGCGCTGGCACCGTGAAGACCAAGGGGCGAAGTGACGTTTCCGGCGGCGGCAAAAAGCCATGGCGCCAAAAGGGCACCGGGCGCGCCCGGTCCGGGACGAGCCGGTCCCCCGTATGGCGCGGAGGCGGTACGATTCATGGGCCGCAACCGCGGGACTACGAGATGCGCGTTCCCAAGAAGGTGCGACGGCTGGCCCTCAAGATGGCTCTTAGCCAGAAGGTGCTCGACGATAGCTTTACGGTGATCGACGAGTTGAAACTGGAGGCGATTCGCACGAAGGACTTCGTTTCGCTGCTCGCTCGCTTCGAGCTGGGGAAAACCCTGGTCGTTCTTCCTGGGCACGACGAAATCATTGAAAAATCCGCCCGCAACATTCCCAATGTGAAGGTTATGCGCTCGGAGGGTCTGAACGTCTACGACCTGCTCGACTACGGCGCGGTGATTCTTAGCAGGGAGTGTGTCGGCAGGATCGAGGAGGCGCTGGTATGAGCCCGAAGACCTACAGCATATTGAAAAGGCCCCTCGTCACCGAGAAGAGCACTACCGAAAAGGACTTGAGAAACAAGCTGTTCTTCCAGGTAGACCGCAATGCCAATAAGATCGAGATCAAAGAGGCGGTGGAGACGATCTTCAAGGTGAACGTGCTCGATGTTGCCACTTTGAACATGAAGGGCAAATTGAAGCGGGTCGGCCGCAAATTTACCAAGATGTCCGACTGGAAAAAGGCCGTCGTGACGATCAAGGCCGGACAGCGGGTAGAGTTTTTCGAAGGCGTCTAGAAATCGGTGAACAGTGAACAGTGAGCAGTGACCGGAGTCTGTCTGTTCACTCTTCACTCTTCACTGCTCACTTTTCAGAGGAAGACAGGTATGAGTATCAGAAAAGTCAAGCCGACATCAGCGGGCCGCCGCTTTCAAACCTACGCCACCTTCGAAGAAATCACGGCGGACAGGCCCGAGAAGAGTCTGGTCGAGCCTTTGCGCAAATCGGGCGGTCGCAACAACGCCGGCCGGGTTACCGCCTGGCAGCGCGGTGGGGGCCACAAAAGACTCTACCGCGTGATCGACTTCAAGCGCGACAAGGAGGGCATTCCCGCAAAGGTAGCCACCATCGAGTACGACCCCAACCGGTCTGCTAATATCTCTTTGCTCCATTATGCGGACGGGGAGAAGCGCTACATTCTGGCCCCCGTTGGCATGAAGGTGGGCGACCGGCTGATGACCGGTCCGGAAGCCGATATAAAACCGGGAAACTGCCTCAAGCTCATTAACCTGCCGCTCGGCGCGGTTGTGCACAATATCGAGATGAGGCCGGGAAAAGGTGGCCAGTTGGCTCGCTCGGCCGGTTCGAGCGCGCAGCTGATCGCCCGGGAGGGCAAATATGCGACCCTTCGCATGCCCTCGGGCGAGATGCGCATGATATCCGTGGAATGTAAGGCTACCGTCGGGCAGGTTGGCAACATCGACCATGAAAATGTTTCTCTGGGCAAGGCCGGCAGGACGCGTTGGGCTGGCAAAAGGCCCCATGTGCGCGGCGTTGCGATGAACCCCGTCGATCACCCGATGGGTGGTGGCGAGGGCAGAAGCTCGGGTGGGCGGCATCCGTGTACCCCCTGGGGTATTCCGACCAAGGGGTATCGCACGCGCACGGCAAAGCCTAGCGACAAGTTCATAATCCATCGCCGGAAGTAGGAGGATAAGGTGCCTCGGTCATTAAAAAAAGGCCCGTTCGTTGACCAATCCCTGTTCGACAAGGTCGCCAAAGCCAAAGACGTAGGCGACCGCAAGGTGATCAAGACTTGGTCGCGCAGATCGACTATTTTGCCTGAGTTTGTAGGCGCCACTCTTGCCGTGCACAATGGAAAGAAGTTCATCCCTGTGTTTGTGAGCGAGAATATGGTGGGGCACAAACTGGGAGAGTTCTCTCCGACCAGGACCTTTCACGGCCATGCCGGTGACAAGAAGACCAAAGTGAAAGGGAAAAAGTAATGGAAGTGAGAGCTGTTGCCAAATATCTGCGGGTATCCTCGCAGAAGGCTCGCCTGGTCGCCGATATGGTGCGGGGCAAAAAAGTCGATGATGCATTGGTGCTGCTGCGATTCACTCCCAAAAAGAGCGGGCGCCTCATCACCAAGGTGCTGCGCTCGGCCATGGCCAACGTGGAAAACCGGGAAGTGGGCGAGCTCGACAAGTTCTATATTAAGACGATAACGGTCGATCAGGGCCCCAGGCTCAAGAGGTTTCGCCCTCGGGCGATGGGCAGAGCCACCCCGATCATCAAGCCCTCGAGCCACATTACGGTTGTTTTGGACGAGAAATAGAAATATTGGAAGCGGGAAGCGGGAAGCAGGAAGCGCGGATCCAAACGGCTTTTTGCTCTAGCACTCATGGAGGTGACGTTTGGGACAGAAAGTTCATCCGACAGGGTTCCGGCTGGGGGTAATCAAGACCTGGGATTCGAAATGGTTCGCAACCAGGGGCTATTCCAAGCTGGTCTTCGAGGATCGCCAGATCCGCGATTATATAAAGGAACGGCTGTTTCACGCCGGCATCTCCAGGGTGGAGATCGAGCGGGCCGCCAACAAGGTTAAGATCCGGATCCACACGGCCCGGCCCGGGAT
>JBMFWU010000229.1:0-2332 GCA_049964955.1 Syntrophobacteraceae bacterium | reverse complement strand
CAATGTTAGCTCCCAAAAGGGTTAAATTCAGAAAAGTACAAAAGGGCCGCATGCGAGGCACTGCCATTCGCGGTAGCGAGGTGAGCTTCGGGGACTTCGGGCTCAAGGCTCTTGAGTGCGGCTATATTACCTCCCGGCAGATCGAGGCGGCCCGTATCGCCATCTCCCGGCACGTTAAACGTGGCGGCAAGGTGTGGATACGCATCTTCCCCGATAAGCCCTTCACGAAGAAGCCCGCTGAAACCCGCATGGGTAAAGGAAAGGGCTCCCCGGAAGGATGGATGGCCGTCGTCCGACCCGGCAGGGTTTTGTACGAAATTAAGGGCGTAACCGAAGCGGTTGCCCGCGAGGCGTTGAGTCTTGCTTCCCATAAGCTGCCGCTGCCCACACGCTTTGTATCGAGGACGGATATACTATGAAGGCTGGTGAACTGCGGGATATGACAAAAGACGAGTTGATCGGAAAGCTCAAGGAGATCCGGGAAGCCTCATTCAACCTCAGGTTTCAGAAGGCGACCGGGCAACTGGACAATACCGCCCAACTCCCGAAGAACAGAAAAGATATAGCTCGGATACTCACGGTTTTGTCGGAGATGGACAAAAAGTCGGGAGAACAGGGGTAGGGAAAAACGATGGAAGAGCTCAAATCTACCAGAAAAACTCGTGTCGGAAAAGTTATGAGCAACAAGATGGACAAGACTGTGGTGGTGAGAGTCGAACGGCTCATCCAGGAAGGCCGCTACCGAAAGTATGTTCGTCGCAGAAATACGTTCAAGGCCCACGACCCGCAGAACTCCTGCCAAATCGGCGACCAGGTGCTGATCGAGGAAAGCCGGCCCATCAGCAAGGAAAAGCGCTGGCTGGTTGTGAAGGTGCTGGAGAAGGCGGCCTTTTAGGCGGGATCGTACCGAAGCCGGCGTGCTTGCAGGGGCGTTTTTGCGCCCATCGCTGCCCGGAAGTGGCTGTTGCTCGGCTCCAGCGACTCGCGATTAACGACTAGCAACCAGAAATGTGCGATACCATTGGGAGTAAGAGATGATTCAGGCGGAAACTCAACTTAACGCCGCTGACAATTCGGGGGCAAAGCGGCTCTATTGCATCAAGGTCCTCGGCGGCACGCGCAGGCGCTATGCATCGGTGGGCGACATCATCGTCGTCTCGGTTCAGGAAGCCATTCCCAACGCGAAGGTCAAAAAGGGCGATGTGGTGAAAGCCGTTGTCGTTCGAACCAAAAAGGAGGTCCGTCGCCCCGATGGCTCCTACATCAAATTCGACGACAACTCCGCTGTACTGATCAATGCCTCGAGGGAGCCCATCGGCACCCGAATCTTCGGACCGGTCGCAAGGGAGCTGCGCGCCCGGCAGTTCATGAAGATCATTTCGCTTGCTCCTGAGGTTCTTTAGAGAGGGTCGATGCGATGAAGCACGAGAGTTATGCGATAAAGAAAAACGATACGGTGAAGGTGATCGCCGGAAAAGATAAGGGGAAGACCGGCAAGGTCTTGCGGATCATCCCCAAGAAGGGGCGCGCCATAGTGGAAAAGCTCAATATGGTCAAGCGCCATCTTCGTCCCAGTGAGCAGGCAAGGCAGGGGGGCATCCTGGAGAAGGAATCCCCTATCGAGATGAGTAATCTCATGTTGATTTGTTCCAAGTGCACGGACCCGACCCGGGTGGGCTATCGAGTGCTCGATGACGCGAAGAAAGTGCGTTTTTGCAAAAAGTGCAAGGAAGTCATCGACTAGGCCGTAGTGGGGGCGTGAGGCGGGCGAAAGGGTAATTTTCGCCCTCGCTTCGACTCCCTCGTGCGGCGGCGTCCACCGCGAAAGGCGGCAATGGAGGTGTAATGTCAGCACTGCGAGACAAGTACAATGGGGAAGTGGTTCCTCAGCTAAAAGAGCAATACCGGTACAAGAGTCCCATGCAGATCCCGAGGATCACCAAGATCATCCTCAACATGGGCCTTGGAGAGGCGATCCAGAACGTAAAGATCCTCGATTCGGCGACCGCCGAGCTCGCGCAGATCTCCGGGCAAAAGCCGGTCATTACCAAGGCGCGCAGCAGCATCGCCGCTTTTAAGCTGAGAAAGGGGATGCCCATCGGGTGCATGGTCACCTTGCGGGGGGATCGCATGTTCGAGTTTCTCGATAAGCTCGTAAACGTTGCCCTGCCCCGCGTGCGTGACTTTCGCGGAGTTTCCCCCAAAGCCCTTGACGGCAGGGGCAATTATACGCTGGGAATCAAGGAACACATTATTTTCCCCGAAATCGACTACGACAAGATAGACAAGATCAAGGGGATGAATATCACTATAGTTACGACTGCCGGGACGG
>JBMFWU010000228.1:0-6542 GCA_049964955.1 Syntrophobacteraceae bacterium | reverse complement strand
GCGGCCAATTCGCAGAAAAGATGCAGCCACTCTTCGGGAATCTCCCGGAGAAGCATCCGCGAAAAGTGTGAAACGGACATTTTGTCTCTCATCCAGGCAAGGAAACAAAAATCCTCCGGGTCCCCAAAACAGGACCGGGAGGATCATTTCTCTCGGACAATCCGGAAAAATTCTATTTCAGGATTTTTTCCCGGCTTTCTTTAGCAGCTTCAACGCCTTTTCCGTATCCATCACGGGAAATATCTCGGTTACTCCCAGGTCGCTCCAGCCAAATACCGATGACGCAAGATGCGCATCGTCTTCGGCCTCGAACACCCGGAACACCCTGTGGCCGGAAATATCGAACCATTCGCCTACGACTTTGATTCCAGTCGCTTTTTCCGATCCCAATCCACGTTCGATAACCAGATTTCTGTCCTCCGGAGAGTAACTGAATATAGCCATGAAAAGCATATCGTCTCCTTTCGTCTCCTGACCGGTTTTCCCTCATTATAGAAGCAGCCGGAGGCGAAACGCAAGCCAAAGCGAAAGGACAGGGGCGAAAAGCGAAAGGCGCGGGGGCAATGGCCCCCGCAGTGACGCAAAACTCGCTCTCCGAACTCGACCCGCACGACCTATTCCGTCCTTCTTCTGAATCCAAACGCCCCGATGCCGATCAGACCCGATGTCAGCAGGAATAAGGTGGCCGGCTCAGGTACGGAGGTCGAGGGCGACACCAGGGTTGCAGCGGCCAGGAAAGCTTCGCCGTTGGGGTTGCCCGCATCCGAGGTGGAGCTCAGGATGATATCGGTCAGCGTGGTGTTATCGAAGGAACTCGGCAGCGTGTAGGCATACTCGTCGAGGCGGTCGCTGGAGTAATTGAACGTGTAAAGGATCCGACGTGAGAGGAGAGCCTAACGGCTCATAAGTGTAAAGGATTCCGACGACTGGTTTGGACAGAGGCGAATTTGGAAGAGTATTCTTTGCCAAATCAGCAGGTTATTGCCGTCTTGGAACCTGTAAAATATTTTTTCGCTTATAGGCGTTGTGCGGAGGTCTCGGGAAATGGCGCCCGGGCCTCTGCGTGCCCCGCAGAACTCGTCCCGACGCCTTCAACCCGCACGACCTTTTCTTGCGCGTCGACGAAAAGAAGATAGGCTTCCACGGCCCGGTCGGGGTAGAGCGATTTCATTATGGCGCCATAGCGTTGCAATTGTGCGAGGTAGGACTCCAAAAGCTCCTCGGCAGCGCCCGTTTTAAAGTCGATCACGGTGATCCGGCTCTTTTCGACGATCATTCGGTCGACCACGCCGTAGAACACCCTGTTGGAAATTGCCTGCTCGGTGTAGAGCCTGCCGGGCCGAAACACGACATCGGCGACCGTTGTGTCTTCGAGAAACGTGGAAACCGCCTGGAGTTCTTCGTCCGAAAGCCCGTGTCCCGCCGGGATTCCGGGAGAGTTTCCGAGCTTTGCCAGAAAGGCGTGGATTCTTTCGCCCCTCTCAATGCCGGCCCGGACGTCTTCCGATACGAAGGAGGGGTCGAGCTGTACGACCTCCGAAACCGGTTCTATCAAAGCGGGAGGGTGGAAAGGCGCGATTTTCACTATATCTTTCGATTCCTTCTCTTTTTGCGGACCGTAATCTTTTCGCCAGCAGATGCTATCTTCGCCCCGGAACACTTCGGCGTCAAAGGGGCCCTGCTCTATCACGGAGACGATCTTCGCGCTCAGATCTCCAGTCTTTTCTCCATCGTTTTTTCTCTTCTTTACGAAAATACTAAGCGAATTTCTTGCCCGCGTCATGGCAACGTAGAGGAGGTTGGCCTTCTCATTTTCGCTCTTTTCCACCTCCTTTTTCCGGGCCTCGAGAATTTGAGTCGCCTCTGTGGAATCGCAGCTTTCCCAGAAACCGATCTCGTCCTTATTGAAGGACATGTGACATTGGAAACCCGGGACATAGAACCTGCCGGCCCGATTTTGCGCGATCCAGAGCAGGAAGACGTGCGGAAACTCGAGCCCCTTGGCGCCGTGGATGGTTGCAAGTTTTACCCTGTCCGAACGGGCGGGTTCGGGAACGCTCACCTTGTCGCGCACCTTGAAAATGTAGGAAAGAAACTCTTCCGCGGAGCTCCCCTCCATCCGAAAAAGGCTTTCGGCTTCCTCTGCGTAGGTTTCGATAACCGAATCGGGAAGGTTGCCCCGGCACATCTCGAGGACGTCGGCCACGGCCTGGAGACCGTAAGGCGAGGCGTAGCGCGAAAGGACCTCCTCTTTTTTCGCGGCGAGCTGAAGGAGGCCGTCGCGAAAAGAGGACGCTTCGAGCGATTTTTGGAAAAAGCCGCTTCCTTCTCTCGCAAAGAGGTAGGCCAGAAGAGAAAAGACCGCGACACCTTCCTCCGAGGCAAGAAGCTGCCGCCCCCGCACTTCGGCAAACCCTATGCCGGCCTCGGCCAGTTCCCGGGCCATCGACTCCTTTTCGGTATTGGTCCGGAAAATGAGCGTTATGTCCGAGTAGTCGCATCCCCACTCGACTTTCTTCTCCCTTATCTTCTCGATCATGCGCTCATAGAAGACGTTTTTTTGATTCCTGACAATCTCGACGGGAAACAGATTGATTTCGGAAACGGACCCATAGGTTCTTTCGGGCGGTGTCTTCTGCTGCTCGCTTGCACCGCTTCCCGGAAATATTTCGGAGACGGTCCGGTTGAAAAGCTCGATCAAAAGAGGCGTGCTTCGCCAGTTACACGGCAGGAAATCCTTCTGCAGTTGCCTTCCGGAAAACCGGGAGAGCCGATCGGTAACCGCCTCTCTATCTGCGCCCCGCCAGCCGTAGATCATCTGCTTCCAGTCGCCCACGATAAATAGAGAGCGCTCCCCCTCGCCATTTTCCCCGACCTCCGAAAGTATTTCCTCGATCAACGGGAATATGAGCTCCAAATTGTCCCGACTCGTGTCCTGGAACTCATCTATCAAGAGGTGGCGCACCCTGTCGAGGCCGAGTTCGAAATAGAGGCCCATCACTTCGGTCCGCTCTTTTGCCTCTTTTCCGTCCAGTGCGATCAGTCGGTCGAGAATATCTTCAAAGAATATCTTCCGCTCTTTGCTCTTCACATTTTTCGCCGCGGCTCGGTAGATCTCCTCCATCTCCGTAAGGGTCAACTCCCGCAGCATCGCCCTGTTTTGCAGGTATCCGGCAAGCTTTTGTCTCAACCGAACAAAGATCTCGTTTATGCGCGCGTGGGGCTGAGCCGTCCAGTCGATTTTCCCGAGCCAGGTCCAGTCGGAAAGATCGCGATGGGTGAGCGCCGCTTTTCCGGTGAGTTCCTGGATGTCGACGCCGGAAAGGCCCAGCACATTTTGCCGCACGCGCGCCGTGAGTTTTTCGGAGTCCTCGAGTCTAAAGGCTTCGAGCAGATGTGCGATCTCTACCCGGAGCCCGGCAGTCTCCGCCACGATTTTCGAAAACCTCTCCTCGGAAACATCGTTTTCCGCAAATCTACCCGCGCGCCCATCGGCCAGATCCTGCGTGAGCTTTTCAATGGGAGTTCCAAGAAGCCTGCACGCAATGAGAATTTCATCGATCCTGCCGGTTGTTGCGATTTTCTTGAAAAAGCCATTGGCGATTCTTTCGACAAGGATCAGCGTTTGCTTCTCGTCTGCGATCTCGACCGTATCCCCGCAGGCGGCAAGAAGCTGATAGAAAAAGGAGTCGAAAGTCGAAAATCGCACACCGCCGGCCCGCATGATCTGCCGGAGTTTCTCGCCATAGGCGAGCCCTGCGCCATCGACCCGGTCCAGGATCCGTTTCCGCATCTCGGCGGTTGCCGCCCTCGTGAAGGTGACGGCTATGACCAGGGGATTTTCGGATTGGATCGAATCAAAGGTCCTCTCGGTCAGACGGTAGGTTTTACCTGAACCGGCCGAGGCCCCCAACATTTCGCTTCTGGCCATTCGGATCACCTCGAAGATTTTCGGAAAAAGTTTTCGCGCCTGCAATGCGATTTGAAAAGGCAGAAGTTGCATGCGGAAGAGTTGTAGTTGGGCTCGAGCCTTTCGAGGGAAAGAATCTTCTCCAGCCTGCCGCAAATGGCCTCCATGGTGAGATCGACCCCGTCGATTTCCGCTCTTTCCAGTGTAAAGAGTCGCTTCCGCGGGTCTTCTTCCCGTATGTAGACAAAGCAGCCGTTTATCTTCTGCGGAGAAACACCCTTCACTTTGGCCAATAGATAGGCGTAGAGGGCGATCTGCAACCTCCCGTCGAGCTCTTTCGCATCCGAAATGGATTCGGCGATCGCCCCCTTTTTGAAGGACTGCCCACCTTTATACTTGTAGTCGAGAATGGTGTGCATTCCCTCTTTTTCGATCCAGGCGTCGATCCGTCCGGTCAGCCGGAATTTTCCCGACTCTCCGAAGGTGGTCTCCAGGTTCTTTTCGGTAATTTTTTGCGAATTGTCGAATACCAGAAGCCTTTCCTCTGTGACTTCCTGCACGGCGAGCGCATCGATCTGGCTAAACAGAAGGAGCTTGAATACCTCGCTTCCCTCCATGCGCGCAATATCGGGGCTTTCCGTCCAAAGCTTGCCAAAGAGGCTCTTCCAGCTCTCCAGGGGGGCCGTCTCTTCGGCCAGGCGCCTCAAAAAGTCGTGAACAAAGCTCCCCAGGACCAGGTTCACATTCACCTCGTCCTGCATGATCTCGGGAGTCGGCAGCTTTTCGATGTGCGCGCAGTAAAAGCTGAAGGGACAACTCAGAAGGGCCCCTAAAGAGGTATAGGAAAATTTGTGCCCTAAGATTTTTTCCCGTACCTCCGCATCGTTTTCGATAAACGGCGCCTGCCCCTCGGGCCGCGCCGAAACAGTCGATACGGAACGAATTGTGAGCTTTCCGTCAAACTCGTTTTTAAGAAAGGTGAAGAAAAAGCCGGGAGTCATGTCCTTTGCTTCATCGAGCACCGAAACGATATCGATCCGCTCGCCAAAGCTCATGAACTGGCGAAGGGCGAGGTCCTCCATCTCGAAATGGCTGTTTTTGATCTGCGGGGTATGGATGAAGTTCAGGAAAGGTCCATTGTAGACCCTGGAGGGGAAAACGTCGGCGTTTACAGGAACGATCATGCCGCGGGCAAAAGGCGCCCCCGTCTCGCCCAGCCCTACGACCTGCACCGGTGCGCCCCTGTCTCCTTTCATGAAAAACTGCTTTTGCTGCAAAAGAAGGCCTGCGACCTGGCCGAAGGCGCCCCCGAGAGGCTCGGCGAATTTTTCGAGGCCTGCGACAAAATCGATCGCCGCCTCCAGGGCCCACTGTTCTTCCCTCACGTACTCGTTTCTGTGGCTGTAGAGTTCGCCCGCAAGGCTCATCCGGAAGTATGAAAACTCTTCCCCACTGCGGCGCCGCTCCATGCGCCCGAAAAATTCGCGCACCTTCGCACCCGCCGAAGTGATGCCGAGCGGAATTCCAAGCGAAAAATTGACGAGATTCCCGAAGGGCTTGAACACCGTCTGCCACAGGTAGAAAGAAAGCGTTTCATCGAGCAGAAGCAAAAACATCTGCTCGCCGGCCTTTCGCGCTTCGAGAAACTCGGCGATGCGTTCCCCGACATAGGCCGGAAGAGATGCCTTCCCGTGAAGTTCCTGGAAAGAAAGCGCGGGCTTTACGCTTTCGCCCATCGCGATGCGCGCCTGTTCGATAGGATGAAGCGCGGAAGGGTAATCCGGCCGCAAGATTTTAAAGGAATCGGCGAAAACCGGCATATCGACCAGTTTGCGCTCAGGGGGGATCTTTCGGTAAAACGAGCTGGTGACCGGAGTAAAAAGCGGCAGGTTTACGAAATAATCCCTTTCCCCCGGCGTGTGACCTCCGAACTCCTGTTCGCGCAAAACCGGCATGAAAAGTCCCTGCCCTTCGAGATACCGGTCGAACTCGGCCATCGTGTCGAAGAGCCGGTCGATCTTTTTTTCCTGCTCCTCGCGGAGGCCTTTTAGCTGTTTCAGTCTTTCGCGCTCCAGCGAAAACATGCGGGCATAGCGCATCGCGGGCAGCATGGCGAAGGCCTCGAATCCGGCATCCTGCCTTCGCCCCGGGTCCTTTTCCAGCAGAAATAGAGTGAGCTGGACAAGCTCTTCCGCTCGTTCGATTTTCCGCAGTCCGAGTTTTTCGGAAAGGGCTTGCGCCTTGTACTCCTCGTAGCTCGTAAAAGAGGGCAGTATCCCCCCCACGCTTCGATGTGCGAAATCTTTTACAAAACTCTTTCCCCTGTCGGTCGCCATGATGAAACGGAGTTCCGAACAGTCGGGATACCCCCTTTCCATGAGTTTTTGTATCGCCTGCAGCGAAGAATGCAAATTTCTGCTCCTGTAAGGAATTTCCTGAATTAATGTCCATCCGGAAACCCCGGGACCCGTCGGATGATTCGAACCTAAGTCCCCCTTTGGAAAAGGGGGATTTAGGGGGATTTTTCAAATAAATCCGTTGCATATCCCTTTTAAATCCCCCCCTTGCCCCCCTTTACAAACTGGCAATTAGACACACTTGACCCCGTGGTTAGGGTCCATTTTTGAGATGG
>JBMFWU010000227.1:0-6627 GCA_049964955.1 Syntrophobacteraceae bacterium | reverse complement strand
AGATTAAGATCAACGATTTGACCATTTTTATTCATGGTAAGGTAGCCCACAGGAGCAAAATCGTAAAGGTCTGCATATCGTGAACGGGAAATTTCGAGTTCTTGTTGTACCAGCCGGAGTTCTTCGTTTTGCATTTCGAGTTCGATCTGATGCACCCTCAGTTCATGAATAAGGCGGTGTGCCTCTTCCGAACACATATCATCCGGCTTGTCGGGTTCGGATTTCAGCGTTTCCTCGGCACGCTTTCTTAGATCTTCGGGACCTTTTGAGCCTCTGATATTTTTCATCATTGGAACCTCCAGCTGAGCCTGCGCTGTGACGGCTTCGCTTGACTCACTTGTGTAAGCAACTAGCGTTATCGCCAATTCACGACTGTGATTGGTTGCATTAGCTGCATCGCTTCCGCAGCGCCCTTGTCGTCTGATTCACGACGGGGATCACTTCAGAGACTCCCACGAGGTTATCTCCAGCAAGCTTCATGCCGGGCGGCGGGGAGATTTACGCATGCCCCGTTTACGTAATGATAGCGGCGGCCTGGGACAGAATGACCGCAACCCGGAGTGCGGCATCGTCTGAGAAAAGTGTTGCACGCAACAGAAGTGATGTGTAGCTTTGAAGCCACGTGTTACACTAAGATAGAATAAAGTCTGGAGTAAACCGGGGGTGCAAGTATGACGGAAGACAAATCCGGGGAGGATCGCACTGCCAGGTTGCGTCGCCTTGCAGAGGAGCTCAGTAGAAAAAGTGCGGGTGAAACCGCTCGGCCAATGGCCGAACAGGATTACCGGGTGCTGGTTCACGAGTTGCAGGTTCATCAGATTGAGTTGGAGATGCAAAACGAAGAGCTGCGTATGGCCCAGGGGCAAATCACCGAAGCGCTGGCAAAATACTCCGATCTCTATGACTTTGCTCCGGTCGGCTACATCACTTCGAATAGAGAGGGGCTCATTCTGGAAGCAAACCTCACCTTTGCCGGTCACCTTGGTATTGAAAGAGGCCGCCTGATCGAAACCCCTCTTTGGCTGTACGTGGCAACGCCGGACAGAGCCAGGCTTCGGTCGCACTTCGAGCAGGTTTTTAAAGCCGGCGAACGGAGAACCTGTGAGCTGAGACTGCAAAGACCGAGCGGCTTGGAACTCTCCGTACAGTTGGACAGTATCCGGGTGCTGAATGTCGACGGTAGGGAGTCATGCCGGAGTTCGGTAACGGATATCTCCATCAGGAAGGAGGCCGAAGAGCAGGTAAACAGGGTTCATGACGAGCTGGAAAGAAGGGTGGAGGAACGCACAGCACAGCTCAGTGAAAACGAAGCCAAGTTTAGAAAACTCTCACAGGAATTCCAGACTCTTCTCCATGCCATGAGCGATACCTTGATCCTGGTTTCTCCCGAAATGGAGGTATTGTGGACAAACCGCGGAAATGCTTTGGAGTTGCATGAAACGGCATCCGATCCGATAGGGCAATACTGTTATAAATTATTACATGATCGTTTTGCCTTCTCCGAGGACTGTCCGATAACGAGATGTTTCGATTCGGTAGAAAAGACAGCTGCAGTCGTTAACTACAACGGGGCAGTACTGGACATACGGGCATTTCCGATCAAAGAGGCTGAACGGGTCAGCAGCGTGCTCCTTCTGGTGAGTGATATTACCGAAAAGATGGCGATGCAGGCAGAAGCGATGGAGGCGGCTCATATGGCCTCACTGGGGGAGTTGGCTGCCGGAGTCGCTCATGAAATCAACAATCCCATCACCGGCATCATAAATTATGGTCAAATATTGATAAATGAGTGCAGTCCCGAGAGCATGGAAAAGGACATCGGGGAGCGCATCGTGAAGGAAGGCGAGCGTATCGGCCGTATTGTAAAGACCCTTCTTTCCTATGCCCGCGGTGGGCAGGAACTGAAAAAACCTATTCGCGTTCCTGCCGTTCTTGAAGAATCCATTATTCTAATCCAGGCGCAAATCCGCAAGGAGGGTATCGATCTGAAGATAGATCTTCCCGACGACCTTCCTGAAGTAGATGCCAACTTTCAGCAGCTCCAGCAGGGTTTTATAAATATCATAAACAACGCGCGCTATGCCTTAAACGAGAAGTATCCGGGAAGGCATAAAAATAAACGCTTCGAAATCATCGGCGAGAAAGTGATCCTCAGCGATCATCCGTATGTGCGGATCGTGTTTTACGACCGAGGGGTGGGAATTTCCGCTCATGCGCTCTCCATGCTCACGAAGCCCTTCTTTTCCACAAAGCCTTTCGGGAAAGGGACGGGCCTTGGGTTGAACATCACTCAAAAAATCATCACGGATCATGGCGGGCAGCTCAGCTTCGAAAGCTCCCGGGGGGAATTTACCAGGGTCATAATCGATTTGCCGGCTGTTTCGAGCGGTGACAGGGTGAAAAAATGAGTGGGAGAATTCTTGTAATCGACGATGAGGAATCGATCAGGTTCACCTTCGAAAGGTTTCTCACGACCGAGGGATACAGCGTAACGACTGCCGAGAACTGCAGCGAGGCTTTAGCCAGGCTGAACGAGACGAGTTTTGATGTGGTATTTGCAGACATCATTCTGGGGGACGGGACGGGAATCGATATTCTGCGCGAGATCCGGGCAAGAGGACTGAGTTGCCCGGTGATCATGATCACGGGAGATCCGGGTGTCGAGACCGCCGCCGCCTCGATTCGTCTGGATGCGTTCGACTACATCCCCAAGCCCATAAATCAGGAGTCGTTGCTGCATGCGGCCCAAACGGCTTTGAAATATAAGGCGCTAAATGAAGAAAAGGAAAAATACCGTACAAACCTTGAGGCGATCTTCAGGAGCGTCAGGGATGCCATCATCACCGTAGATAAAGAAGCTGTCGTCATCGAGCTCAATGAGGCAGCCATGACCATGTGCGGGTATTCTTCCGATGACATAGGAAAATCCTTTGACTCTCTACCCGAAATTTGCGGTGGGAGATGCGCGGAGATTCTTGGGGAAGCGATCAAAAGCGGGGCGCCTGTCGAGGTGGACCGTATCGAGTGCCGGCCTGCCAATAGTGCAACAAGGGTAATCAGCGTCAGGACATACCCCTTGCTTGGCCCACAGAGCGCGCTCGCCGGCGTCGTGATGGTGTTGCGCGACGATACGCACGTGGCCGACCTGGAAAGGGAACTCATAGAACACCGGCAGTTCTATCGCATCGTCGGAAAAAGCCGGCCGATGCAGAAGGTCTATTCTCTTATAAGGGCTTTGGCCGCTGTTCAAACGACTGTTCTCATCACGGGAGAAAGTGGGACGGGCAAAGAGCTGGTGGCCGAGGCGCTGCATCGCGCCGGAGAACGCAGCCACAAACCCCTGGTCAAGGTGAACTGCTCGGCATTGCCCGAAAATCTGCTTGAAAGCGAACTGTTCGGCCATGTGAAGGGAGCCTTTACAGGCGCTGTTAGAGATAATGTGGGGCGGTTCCACAGAGCCGACGGCGGCGCCATTTTCCTCGATGAGATCGGCGATATCTCGCCAATGATACAACTCAAGCTCTTGCGAGTCCTTGAAACGGGCGAATTCGAGCGAGTCGGAAACTCCGCTCCGGTGAAGGTGGACGTGCGGCTCATCGCTGCGACAAACAAGAATCTCCTGGCAAAAGTCGGCCTTGGCGAATTACGAGAAGACCTTTACTACCGGCTCAAAGTCGTTGAGATCAGGTTGCCGCCCTTAAGGGACCGGCGCGAGGACATCCCCCTTCTGGTCGATCACTTTCGAAACGGGTTCAACGCCAAATTCAAGAAAACCATCGAGGCGATATCCTCCGATGTCTTGAAAGCCTTTCTCAAATATCCATGGCCGGGCAATGTGCGGGAACTCGAGCACACCATGGAGCATGCCTTCGTCCTTTGCGGCCAAAACATCATCACCTTCGACCATCTGCCGCCTGACTTCCTGGGCGCTCCCGGCATCGAGCAGAGCTCTCCCGATGAAGCACATGCAACGGTCGATTCCGACACAATTCTGGAAGCCCTGGACAAAACCGCCTGGAACAAAGCTAGAGCAGCCCGCTTGCTGGGTATAGATCGCGTGACCCTCTACCGGAAAATCAAACGATACAACCTCACTAAAGATGCCCCCCGATGTTGAAGTGTTACATGTTTTAGGCAAGTCCTATGCCTTATGATAAGGTGTTCCATGGCATTGAAGCGTTACATGTGACACCGTAGACATGCAACACGTCTGTTGCATGCAACGCATTTTCTATTCATTCCAACTGCATCATGTGTGACGAGCTACTTCCATATGTACCTATATATATTATCTAAAACTAACCCATTACCGTTTTGCATCTCCTCTGGCACAGAACGTGCCTGAAGCATCATGTAGACTGGTTTGCAATTCGCACGTTTATGGTAACATTTATCGGAGTACCGGAGTATTTGGCCGGCGGAATACGGGAGACATAATGGCATTAAACACGAAAAAACCGCTAAGAAGTTGAAAGGATTTTGTTTGTTCCTATAGTTTCGACATGGGTTCTGCATTTAACTACAATTAGGATTTAAAGGAAATTAAAATGAGAAAAACACTGATTATTGGAATCGCACTTGCCATGGTCCTTCTCAGCGGCGGCTTATTCAGCGCACGGGCAAATTGCGGTCCCGGCTCCCTGGCCTTCCTCTCTCCCTGTAACTGGCACTTTACTTCTTCTTGCGGGATCGGTTGCGTCTCGAAAAACGTGAACAGCGTGTCTGCAAGAGATACGTACCGAGCAGACGCAACTTGCCAGGGCGCATATTCCAGGGGTCCGACCGCACCGGAGGAAATGGGCACGGCCGGTTTCTAATGGTCTTAGTGACAATCCTGCCATCGCGGCTACACGGGCTTAGCATCCCTGTGGGGCGGGGACCCGGCAGTAACCAACGTGGATTGTGGAATTGTGCGGCTCCGGCCTCGATGGAGGCCGGAGCACAATTCCCCAACCGGTTGACAGGTTTAACGTCAAAAGCTACGGGAGGTAATCAAATGCGCAAACGTATAATCACTCATGGCGCTCAAGGTATCATGCCCCCGGATGAAGACCGGCTGGACTTGGAGAACGTAGCGCAGGCGGCGTTAACCTCCACGGATGCGCAACGTCCGATCGAGTCGGCTTTGAAACCCGACGTGGGATCGGGCTGGCGGGCTACAGGACACGGTCGGCAGAAAGTCCGGCTATTATTTGACAAGCCGTTGCGGGTCAGGCGTATTCACCTGGCGTTTCACGAAGATGAGCAGCAGCGCACGCATGAATTCCTGCTGCGGTGGGGCTTTACGGGAGATGCCGCCAGCTTTCTGATCATCACAATGATAGTCCTCCTCAGCGTGACCCTCGATTTCGTCCAGGAATACCGGGCGGGACAGGCCGCGGAACGTCTGCGCCAGTCGGTGGCGGTGCGAGGGCTGGTCGTGCGGGAAGGGAAACCCCTTGAGATACCTCTCGCGGAAATGGTGCCCGGAGATGTGGCGCTTCTTGCCGCAGGCGACCTGGTTCCCTGTGACGGACGGGTGCTTGGAGATTATTTGTTCTCCTGATCAACGCCTTATTCCACCGCCCATGGCTGGAATCGTTCCTGTTTGCCGTGGCCCTGGCGGTAGGGCTGACTCCTGAACTCCTCCCCATGGTGGTCTCGGTGACCCCGTCGAGGGGGGCGCTGCGTATGGCGGCCAATAAGGTAATCGTAAAGCGGCTGGCCTCGATACGCAACCCGGGGAGCATGGATGTATTCTGCACCGACAAGACCGCTACCCTTACCGAGGCCGGCATCCATCTGGAACGTTCCATGGACCCCCTTGGACGGGAAAGCGAACGTGTTCTGAAGCTGGCCTATCTCAACAGCTTTTTTGAAACAGGTTTGAAAAGTCCTCTGGATGACGCCATCCTCGAACACCAGAAAGTCGACGCAACGGGTTGGCGAAAGATCGATGAAGTGCCGTTCGACTTCGAACGCCGCCGGGGTACGGTGCTCCTTGAAAACGGCGCGACCAGGCTGCTCGTCGTCAAAGGGGCGCCCGAAGATATCCTGCGTCTTTCGGTAAGTTATGAGGCGGATAAAGAGGCAGACCTGCGTCCCATGGATGAAGCGTTGCCTGAGTTGACGCAACAACCTCAGATTTATGTTTCCAGAAAAAAAGACCTGCATGGAGCAACCGTTTCGGTCAAAATACCGCCTCGCCTGAACTTGTGGGGAACACCGATCAACTCTTGTTATCCCCAAAGGAGCGCAGCGCTCAGGCCACACGATTCTTTCGGACGTCAACCACCAGTTCGCGGATCTTGTCCACCTTCTCATTCTGGTGATTGACGGGTGAGTGTCTACATGCGCCGCCTCGACCAATAGTATCCGCCGCCGCCGCCGAAGAGCACAACCAATAAAACTATTATCAGGATGGTTCCCAACATATCATCACCGCCTCTCTGGGTTGGAATAAGCTAAGTTACATTATACTTAAGCATGTTCTGTGCCAGGTGTTGAAAAAACGTCGCCGCTTCATGTTTGTAAATATATGTATGCACTTAGCCGCAGGGGGTGCCCGTCGAAGGTTGTGGTCGTGGTTCTAAAAACTGTTGCAAGAAACGGAAGCGTTGCATTGTCTGAGGTACGCGCAACACTTAA
>JBMFWU010000226.1:0-6707 GCA_049964955.1 Syntrophobacteraceae bacterium | reverse complement strand
GAATGGGAGAAAACCCGAAGATGCGGTCCGGACCGTATTTTTGAATCGTGTGCACGAGGGAAGCCGCGATGAGGTCCACCGCCTGTTCCCAGGAAACCCGCACCAATCCGCCTTTGCCGCGAGCGCGCCGGTATTTGCGGACCTTTACCGGATCCTCGACGATGCTCCGCCAGGCCGCAACCGGGTCGGAATGAGCCGCCATCGCCTCCTGCCACATTTCCAGGAGCACCGACCGCATGTAAGGGTATTTCACCCGGAGCGGACTGTAGACATACCAGGAAAAGGTCGCCCCCCGGGGGCAGCCCCGGGGTTCATAGTCGGGGCTCTCCGGCCCGCAGCCGGGATAGTCTCCGCGCTGCGTCTCCCAGACGATGATGCCGTCCTTTACGTACACGTTCCAGGAGCACGATCCCGTGCAGTTGACCCCGTGGGTCGAGCGCACCACCTTGTCATACTGCCAGCGTCGTCGATGGTAATCTTCCCAGGAACGCCCCCCGGTCCGCACCTCCGCCCAGCCTTCCGCCAGTTTTTCCTTCTGTGCGCCCCCCCTCTCGCCATGGGGCTTGAAGAAGCGCAACGCAGAGAAAAGCTCTTCTTTTCGCATAAATCGACTCCACACCGTCCAGTTTTCGTTCGGACCGCCCACCCCAACCGAAATCCCCCTAAATCCCCCTTTGTCAGAGGGGGACTTGGGATCGAATCACCCGGCGCATTCCAGGTTTTCCGGATGAACACCAACTGCCCCGAGAACTGGGCTCAATTTGCCCCCAAAGGGGTGGCCAATTTGCCCCCAAGGGGGCCCCAATTCCCCCCCTTTGAAAAAGGGGGGCAGGGGGGATTTAAAAAGCTCCCGTTCAGATGCTATTCCCCAACTCCAACGCCGCCGACCTGGTTGTAGTCGATTTTTCCATCCTTTATGCGCTGGTTGTAAATCGCCTGCAGGATTCTGAGGCTTTGCTGAAGCTGGAACACCCCATGCCAGTGTGAGTAGTCGGGCCCTTCCATGGCCGCGCCCTGCCGCATCCTTCTGCCCTCATGATGCCACATGTAGTAATAGGTCCGGAAGGCCGGATCGGCCCACGGGTCCTTCATCATCAGGTTTTTCTTCTGGAGCGTCTCGATCATCTCTGAGGCGGCATGGGAGTATTTGTTATAGAGTTCGATCTGCTTATCGGCCATGCTCATATAGTTATTGGCAAAGGTAGACGAGTGGCAGGCCGAGCACACCTGCAGCATATCTTTTCTCGCGGCCTCGGGGCCTGCGGGGTTTCCGGCCAGAGGATTACCCGCCGTAAGTTTTCCTGTCTTCTCGTAGGTAGAAACAGCGGTGTCGTAGCCTCCGGTTCTTTCGTTGGAAACGGGGGCCCAAAGGTTCCACTTGAGCCTCAAGTCCACGTTGTGAGTGGGCTGCAGGCCGTTTATGCCGCTCATGTGGCAGGTCGCACAGGTTGGGGCCGAATAATCGGAGGTCGGCTGCCATGCGCCCGGAGGGCTGTCCCAGTGCCATTTATCTCCACGCGCCTCCGTCAGCATGCCGTGCACGGACTGCTTGTAAATCTCGATATCCGGGTGGTCGGGCCCCAGGTGGCACGATCCGCACGAGGAGGGCTTGCGCGCCTGGGCTATCGAAAACTGGTGGTTTTCGTGGCACGCCGTGCAGTTTCCAACCCCGCCGTCGGGATAGACGGTGCCGACCCCGTGGATCGGCCAGGTACCCGCCGTCGGCATGTGATCCGCCCCCATCTTCACTACCGAACCATGACACTGCGCACACCCGGTCATGAAAACGGCATCTTTGAATTGAGGCATATTCATGTCTTCATGGGCAAGGAGCGCCTGGTTCAAAGGCTGGGTCACCGCCTGCATCGCAGCGCGGGCGTGGCCGCTTTCCTGGAACTGCTTCACCTCGTTCGGGTGGCATTTTGCGCAGGTCTTCGGCGACACCATGGAGCTCACATAAATGGTTGTCCCCTTGACGCCCGGACAATTCTGATTGGCCATCGGGTTGTCTTTCGATACCGTGTGGCAATCAAAGCAGCTGACTCCGGCATGAGCCATTGCGCTCTTCGACCAGTCCTGCACGATGGCCGGCGTCTTATTGGAATGGCAGGCTATGCACTCTGCTGCCTGCTTCGTTATCGCAGTGCCCTTGGCAATGGTCATTTTTTCCTTGAAGGCGATATTGGGGTAATACAAGTTGGAACCATCGGCGGGCTTGGCCGGGCTGACTTTTGTACTATCGGCCGAAGGCTTGCTGTCGGCAGCCATGGCGACGTGCCAAAATAGGCTGCCCAGGATGAGCACCAGAAAAACCGAAACGAATCCCCCCGCTTTACGCATGAAACCCTCCCCTGCTATTTGTTGATATATTCCGCCAAATGTTTATGACCTGCATTGCTGTGGCAGTCTGCACAGGTTTTTGTGGTTGCTTTCGCAAAATACATCCTGTGTGGCAAAAAGGCGCGCGGATTGGACAGGGACTTATCTTCCAGGTTGCGGTGGCACGAAAGACACCCGCTGTCATAGACGTAGCGGCCCGGGTCTTTCAATTTTTGGCCCCAGTCGATCTTTGCCGTATTCTCGAAGGTTTCGCCCCAAACGTCGGTTGCGCCGGCCACGGCCTTGGCGAGCAAATAATGGCCCAGGCCGTCGTGGGGAAGATGGCAGTCGTTGCACTGCGCCTGGAACCCGTACCGGTTGTCCCCGCCGTGCACGTGCATCTCGAAGGCCGATACGAAAGGCCGCATCGTGTGGCAGGAGCCGCAAAAATCGGCGCCGGACGTAGTTTCCGAGATCTCGAAGGTGGCGGCCGAAATCGCTATGCCAACAATCACCCCGATCACTACCAGAAAGCCAATTCGCCGCCGTTTAGCATTTTGCATAAAAATACCTCTTTCACTGAGGGAAAAGAGCGGGGGCTTTCGCCCCCTGCACCCCCACGCCGCTTCGCGGCTCATGTGGCGGGCCGAGAAGCAGAGGCGGCTCCCTCACCATCTATCCGATGAGCACCTCATAGAAATGAGGTGTTGGATTTCCGTCGAATAACGGCGTTACGCGCTCGCCTGCCATATCATGATCGCTGCTCCCGTGCATCGCATTGAAAGCCTCCCGATCTTCGAATTCGACGATCGCTGCGTAGTCGCCTTCCTTGACCGGTTTTAGAAGCCTTCTTCGGATAAACCCTTTGTGACGGGAAAAGGTCTCGTTCGACCGGGCGAACCACTCGCGAAACTCTGCGTCCTTACCTGCCTTGATCGGGGGGAAAGAAATTACAACCACAAACATGATCTCACCTCCAAATGGAATCCGCCATTTCAAACCTATTTTCAAACGGCAAAAGCGCGGGGGCTATCGCCCCCTGCCCCCCCACGCCGCTGCGCGGCTCATCTTTTACACCCGGTCCCTCAGCTCTCCCGGGCAATGCACTCGTTGGGGCATGTATCGATGGCTTCCTGGATGCACCCCTCGTCCCCTCCCTCGGGCAGGATGACGTGCGCCTTTTCCCCATCCTCGCTCATCTCGAAAACATCCGGACAAAGTTCGGCACAGGCACCGCACCCCACGCAGCATTCTTCATCCAGCACGACTTTTTGCGCCATAGCATTCCCTTCCATGAGAGGTTTATTCTCTTAGCGGCTTCGCGGCTTCGCGTGCCCAAAATCATCTTCCGGCCATCATGGCCGCGATGTCTTCGGCAACCGCACCGATGGGTTTGAGATCGAACTTTTCGACCAGGACTTTCGCCACGTTCGGGGAAAGAAAGCCGGGCAATGTCGGACCCAGTCGAATTCCCTTGACCCCGAGAGCGAGCAGCGCCAAAAGGACGGCCACGGCCTTTTGCTCATACCACGCGATGTCGTAGGAAACCGGCAGGTCGTTTATATCTTCCAGCCCGAACACCTCCTTGAGCTTCAGGGCTATCAGGGCCAGGGAATAGGAATCGTTGCACTGACCGGCGTCAAGCACGCGGGGAATGCCGCCGATGTCCCCCAGGGCCAGCTTGTTGTAACGGTACTTGGCGCAACCAGCGGTCAGGATCACCGTATCTTTGGGCAGGCTCTCCGCAACTTCGGTGAAATACTCCCGCCCCTTCTGGCGGCCGTCACAGCCCGCCATGACCACAAAGCGTTTGATCGCCCCCGACTTTACCGCCTCCACCACCTTGTCGGCCAGGGCGAGCACCTGGTTGTGCGCAAATCCCCCGACGATCGAACCGGTTTCGATCTCAACGGGGGGAGCACACTTCTTCGCTCCTGCGATCAAAGCCGAAAAATCCTTGGCCCCGCCTGCGGGCCGGTCACCAATGTGCACGGCACCCTCATAGCTCACCACTCCGGTCGTAAAGAGCCGGTCCAGATACGTGTTTTCCTTTCGCAGCGGAACCAGACAGTTGGTGGTAAGAAGCACCGGGCCGTTAAAAGACTCGAATTCCTTGTTCTGGTGCCACCAGGAACTGCCGTAGTTGCCCACGAAATGATCGTATTTTTTGAAGGCCGGGTAATAATTGGCCGGAAGCATTTCCCCGTGGGTATATACATCGACCCCGGTGCCGCTGGTTTGCTCGAGCAGCTCCTCCATGTCTTTCAGGTCATGGCCGCTGATTAGAATTGCCGGGTTCTTGCGCACTCCGATGTTTACTTTGGTAATCTCCGGATGGCCATAGGTCGAGGTGTTGGCCTCGTCCAGCAAAGCCATTGCCTTGACCGCGGCCTCCCCTGTTTTCATAACCATCCCGACCATCTCGTCCACCGAAAGTTCTTTGGTCGTAGACGCCAAGGCTTCCATCACGAAATCATAGAGTTCCTGTTTTTCAAATCCCAGGATTGCCGCATGGTCGGCATAGGCGCAAACCCCTTTGAGCCCGATGATCACCACATAGCGCAAAGAGCGTACATCTTCGTTTTCGGTGGCAAGCACTCCCACCGAGCGGGCTTTTTCCGCAAACACGGCCGGATCGTCGGAAGTCCAGGTGGCCGGGTCCGCCAAAGGCTCATCGAATTCTTTGCCCGTCTTAGCGCGGTAAGCCCCAAGAAACCTCGCCCGCAAATTTTCCCGCCGCTTCAGCCCCTCTCGGATCATCGTGACGAAACGCTCGTCATCCCAGCCAACATTCGTAATGGTCGAAAACAACCCTTTGGCTACGAATAGACCGGTTTCTTTATCCACCCCGCCAAAATCCCGGAGACGCTCCCCATAGATCGCAATGCCTTTGAGAACATGGATGAGAAGGTCCTGAAGGTTGGCGGTTTCCTCCGGTTTTCCGCACACACCCCTTATGGTGCAGCCGCTGTTTTTTGCGGTCTCCTGACACTGAAAACAAAACATTGTGTTCTCCTCTTTGCGCTCTCTTACGGGTTATTAGAAAATATCTGCCGAGTGATTCGATCGTTTCGTTCATCTCATACCACCCGGCAGTCTGGACTCCATTGACCTAAGTCAAGCCGAATATGTCCTATCCGAGTTCCTCCCCGGCGCCTATCGCCCCGAGGAACAGCGGCCACGCCTTTTCGAGCTGCCTGCCGACATCGAATTTCCCCTCGGTCAGGTGCCACAGGATGGCAGGGGGCTGAATCAATCCGAGAAACACAACTGCCGCGGCCTCCGGGTCCAGATCGGGCCGAAACGCCCCCTCCTTTTGTCCCCTGCGCAAGATGCCCGCGACCTCTGCGAGATAACTCCGCACCACCCCGCAAAGCGCTTCCCTTCTTTCCTGGTGCCCCGCATACAACTCGCCGGAAAAAAACAGCCTCGGGATCGCCTGATACTCCAGAATCAGCCGCATGTGCATCTCCAAAAGACGCCTCAGCTGTTCCCGCAGCGTTGCCGCTTCCTCAACGGCTCGCCGGACATTCCCCAGAAGTTTTTCTCGAAGCAGGGAGATAACCGCATCGAGCACCTGGTCTTTACTCGTAAAATGCCTGTACAGAGAGGAAACGCCCAGCCCCACCAGGTTCGCCAACGCCGCCATGCTCAGACTGCTCACCCCCTGGGCCGCAACCAGAGAGAGGGCTGCCTGAACGATCTGTTCCTTCCTCACTTCAGTTCCCAGTTTGCGAGTAGCCATACGACACTCCTCATGCGAATCTAAATTCGCATACTAAGAAAGATGTTGCGGCCAGTCAAGGCCCTGCGCTGCAGTTCCCGGGCGGGAAACCCTGAATCCACCGGTAGAGTCGCAAAGAGCGCTGAGTTCCCTTTTTCTCTGCGGTCTCCCCATGTCTCGTCCACGACCGGGCTCTGCTCTGAAAAGAAGCAAAAAGAAACGCGCGCGCCGCGAACCTCTCATTGATTTGGGTGTTCCGGGAGAACATGAAGGACTGCGGTGGATTTTTTCGCTTTCGGCACGACTATTGCTTGAGTTGCAATTTGTGGAGTAGAAGCCTTCTGCACCTCCCCGGAAACGGCGCCCGCAAACCATACACGGCCTCCCGGGTGTCTCAGGAACGGGAATAGCGGGTGTCGGAAATCGGACACAGGGCTTTATTAAGGATCACCAACGGGCTGGAGGAATATGAAAAAGCAAATCAGCAGGATTCTTGTCGTTGATGATGAGCAGAGCATGTGCACCATGCTGACCAAATTTCTCAGATCCTCGGGCTATTACTGCGAGAGCCTGACAGAACCGGCCAAAGCGCTGTCGATTCTGAAAAAGGGCGGTTTCGAACTCGTTATTTCCGACATTCAGATGGCGGGAATCGACGGTCTCC
>JBMFWU010000225.1:0-6719 GCA_049964955.1 Syntrophobacteraceae bacterium | reverse complement strand
TTTTAAAAGGGGGATCGAGGGGGATTTCAATCACTTAGGATGGTGCAGAGAATTCAAATCCCCCCTTGCCCCCCTTTGAAAAAGGGGGGAACCTGCCGAGGCTCTATTGAGCCGACTTTTTGTTCTTCACAAAATCCGGGATGACGAGAGTGCCGGTGGCCGCCCGGTCGGGCCAGATCGTTACCAGTTTTCCCTTTTGCCACTGCGCCTGGATACCTGTGACATAGTTCGTGCCATACCTGATGCTGTGCATAAAGGGGCTCTTTTTATCCTGAAACTGGATGCGGCCCTGAACTCCGGTGTAGCTCGCTTTTTCCAGCGCACTTACCATCGCTTCGCTCTTGGTGGAATGGGCCGCTTCTATCGCCCCTTTTACCATGTAGATGGCATCGTAGGTGTTGTAGCCGCAGTATGCCGGGCTTATGCCGAACTTCTGCTCGAAAGCCTTTACAAACGGGATCGTCTTGGGAGTTATCGGGGCCTCGGAAGCCTCACTTTGACTGATGACTCCCTCGGTTGCGCCGTTCGTGGCCGCCCAGAATGCGGATGTGGCCGCCTGGGCGTTTACCCCTGCCAACAGGACGGGAACCTGCTGTTCATGCCATTGAACGGTGGGCTTTACTCCCACATGAGCCCAGCCGGTTACGACGATATCCGGATGAGCCTTTTCGATCTGGCTGAAAATCGGCGTAAAATCATTCGTGTCGGGAGCAAATCGAATATGTCCGACGACCGTGATGCCGGCTTTGGGCAGGTTTTTCATGTAGCCGTCATCGAGCGATTTGGTCCAGTCGAAATTCTCGCTGGCGATAAAAGCCCTCTTATATCCCAGCTTGTCGACCACATCTTCTTTCAGAAAGTCGGCAATCGAACGGGCCATCTGGTCCGAATTGAGCGTAAGCTGGAAATTGTATTTATAGGAATCGTAATTGTCGTGAACCAGAGAGCTTATTTTGGTCGAAGCCCCTCCGGTAATGATAAAGGGCACATGAAGGCGCGCAGCCCAAGGCTCCAGGGCCAGGGCCACTTCGCTTATCCATACGCCCACAACCGCCACCACATGGTCGCTGTAGACGGCCCGTTGAAAGGCCTCGACGGCGTCGGCCGACTTTCCATGATCGTCATACTCGAAAAGTTTTACCGGCCTGCCGTCTATCCCCCCCTTTGCATTGATCTGCTCTGCCGCAAGCCTCGCGGCGTCGAATATGGACTGGCCGGGCGGCGGCGACTCAAAGCCTATCACCCCGATATTGATCGGCTTGGCAGCATAAACAGGCGGGACTCCGAGGAAGGCGGTGATCAATACGACGGATACCGCCAAAATAGAAAGCCTTTCGACAACTCCTCTCATTTCCCCTCCTTTACTCTCCAGTTTCCGCAAAGCGGCATTCGATGTCCAGGGGGACACCTGGGAAACCATGAAAAAGCCCGGAACGCGGTTTTCTTCCTGCTTCCTGCTTCCTGCTTCCCGCTTCCCGCTTCCCGCTTCCCGCTTCCCGCTTCTTACTCGGCAGCTCTTTTCTGCTTTACGAATTCGGGAATAATCAGGGAACCGGTCGCCGCCTTCTTCGGCCAGATCGTTACCAGTTTTCCGTTCTGCCATTGGGCCTGGGTGCCCAGAACATATTTTGGCCCGTACTTGATGCTGTGCGCATAGGGACTGTTTTTCCCCTCGAATGCGATCCGGCCCTGCACGCCGAGGTAATTCGTTTTTTCGAGAGCGCTGGCTATTTGATCGCCCTTGGTCGAGTGGGCGCGTTCGATCGCCTTATCAAGGATATACATGGCGTCATAGGTGTTGTAGCCGCAGTATGCCGGGCTCGCGCCGAATTTTTCTTTGTAAGCCTTTACAAACGGGAGCGTCTTGGGAGTTATCGGGGCTTCGGAGGCCTCGTTCTGGCTCAAAACCCCTTCGGTTGCCCCGTTGGTGGCCGCCCAGAAAGAAGAGGTGGACGCCTGCGCGTTTATCCCCGCAAGCAGCACGGGGACCTGCTGCTCATGCCACTGCACCGTGGGTTTTACTCCCACATGGGCCCAGCCGGTTACGACAATGTCGGGATGCTTTTTTTCGATCATGCTGAAAATCGGGGTAAAATCGTTTGTGTCGGGGGAAAACCGCACGTGGCCCACCACCTTCACACCGGCCGCCGGAAGATACTTCATGTAGGCCTCATCCAAGGATTTCGTCCAGTCGAAATTCTCGCTGGCGATGTAGGCCGTTTTGTATCCGAGTTTTTTGAACATTTTGCTGCCCAGAAAATCGGCTACGGACCTGGCGAGTTGGTCCGAATTCAGTTGCAGCTGAAAATTGTATTTATAGGTATCGTAATTCTGGTGCACCAATTCGCTGATTTTGGTGGAGGCTGCGCCGGTGATTATGAGAGGGGTGTGGAGGCGCGCCGCCCAGGGTTCCAGGGCAAGGGCCGCTTCACTGATCCAGACGCCCACAACCGCCACGACGTGATCGCTGTAGACCGCACGCTGAAAGGCTTCCACGGCGTCCGCCGACTTGCCGTGGTCGTCGTATACGAATAACTTGACCGGGCGTCCGTTTATCCCGCCCTTGGCGTTGATCTCTTCTGCAGCCAGCTTCGCGGCGTCGAATATCGACTGGCCGGGCGCAGGAGACGCAAAGGCGATTACCCCGATGTTGATCGGCTCGGCCGCACGAACCGGTTGAATCGCACAGAAAATCATGCAAAAAGCCGCCAAAACTGCCGGAATGGACATCCTTTCAAAAGCTGCTCTCATGCCTTCCTCCTGTGTTCTCTGGTTTCTCTTTTACCCTTTACCGATCGCCAGCCTGCCTTCACGGTACAACTCGCGCAAAACCCGCTTGGAGAATTTGCCCACACTGGTCTTGGGGATCTCGTGCAAAAAGACGAAATCATCGGGCAACCACCATTTGGCGAGTTTGTCGCTCAAAAATTCGCGCAATTCCTCCTTGGACACCTTGCCCTCGGCCTCGGGCCTCAGGACTACGCATGCCAACGGCCGTTCCTGCCATTTTTCGTGCGGTATTCCGATCACTGCGGCCTCGGCCACCGCGGGATGCCCCATCAGAGTGTTTTCCATATCGACCGAGGAGATCCATTCCCCACCGCTTTTGATGAGATCCTTCGTCCTGTCCATGACCTGCACGTAGGACTCTTCGTCCACGGTGACGATATCTCCCGTGCAGAACCAACCGTCCGAAAAGGCCGCTTCGGTCGCCTTGGGGTCCCGGTAATATTCTCTCAGGACCCAGGGACCCTTGAACTGCAATTCCCCCATTTCTTTCCCGTCATGCCTCACTTCCCGGCCCTGCTCGTTTATCACCCTCATCTCCAGGCCGGGATAGAGAAGACCCGTTTTGGTCTGTAGAAGGTATTTGTCGGGAGCGGGCAGATCGGAAAGATAACTTTTGGGCACGGAAACGAGGGTGGTGGGCGTTGTCTCCGTCTGTCCGTACCCCTGCAACAACGTGAGACCCAGCCTGGTGTCGAACTCCTTCGCCAACTGCACCGACAGAGGAGCGCCGCCCGATACCAGATACCGTATCGAACTCAAATCATAGCGGCCGGGATTTTCCAGCAGGTGCTTCAAGATCCCCATCCAGATGGTCGGCACCCCGGCGCTCAGGGTGACTTTCTCCTGGTCGAAGAGCCGGCAGTAGTCCTCCGGCGTGGGGCGGCTCCCCGCCAGCACCAGCTTTGCTCCCGCCATCGCATCCGTGTAGGGCCTGCACCAGGCGTTCACGTGAAACATGGGCACAATCGGCAAGTCCACGTCCCTTTCAAAGATGCCCCACTCGCCGCTCGTGTTGGTCAGGCTCAATAGATAGAGTCCCCGATGGCTGTAGGTCACCCCCTTGGGAAAACCGGTAGTCGCCGTCGTATAGGCCATAATGGCGGTGGACCATTCGTCCGGATAGGAAAAGTCGTACTCCTCGGGCTGCGCCGCCAGGAGTTCTTCGTAGGAATAGACAGGAGCGAGCACGGTTTCTTTTAGCGGCTTGTCCGTCATGACCACATAGGCCCGGACGGTTGTCAGACGATCGCGTATGCTTTCGAGCACGGGAACAAGGTCTTCATCTACGAAAATCACCTTGTTTTCGGCGAAATTGATGCAATGGATCAGATGCTCCTGCGACAGCCGGATATTGAGGGTGTTTAGAACCGCGCCATAGCAGGGCACGGCGAAATAAAGCTCCAGATGGCGATGGCTGTTCCAGGCAAACGAACCCACCCTCTCGCCGGGCTCGATGCCCAGTTCCTTCAGTACGTTGGCAAGCCGACCCGTCCTTTTGGCCATCTCCCCGTAGTTGTAGCGGAAGACTCCCGAGAAATCCCGAGAGACGATCTCCTTCTTGGGCCAAATGTTTCGAGCACGGTAGAGTATGTTTTGCAGGCAAAGAGGATAATCCATCATGGCTTCGAAATCCCTCCAGTAACCTCAAATTGTGCCGGCCATATCCCAATGCGCCGAGCGGCCGACTGCCATTTCTCTTCCCGGTTGAGCGTTTTTCCGGGAAAGCACAAAATCTTACCGGTCAATTGAATGAGGAAAGGCGACTGTACTTAAAGGAGCGTCTGTTCGACGATTCGCTTGGATTCCACAAGGACGGGATCGTAAGAGCGAGAAAAGGGGGAACAACGGATGGTGCGATAAGCAACAGCGATCAAATATTTCCCATAGTGCATCCTCCCCGACTCGCACGGCGCCTCGGCCCCCACCGGGGCATCGGCGTATCTCCCTGACAAAGAGACGAGCTTCGAGCGTAGTTGAATTGTCGACAATCTACCATTAGACAATTGCGCAAGTCAAGAATAGTTGCAGGGGACACCAAGGGAAACTGTTCAGCCACGATCATGCCATAAAATCATAAGATTACCGCAAGCTCCCAGGGTTTTTATGCCGAATTTTCCTTGTCGGAGCGGATTTCAGCCGCGACCAAGCCAAGTGCGGCTGGAATCCGCTCCTGTAAAAGATGGTTTTCCCGGTGGAAAACAGGGCAGAACCCGGAATGGGAGATCATAGCTTGCTCGCATGAACGATATGCTTTACTGCCTACATTTTCCGCTTCTATCACCGATTCTGATCGCCGTTCAAATATAGGGTGGGAGAGGCGTGAGAGTCGGGCTGACCGCAAACAGGCAGGATGAAGGAAAAGGCCGGCCCTTCCACGGTGCGCCTTTATGATTCATGACACAGGACTAATGTTGGAGTAACACGTCATAGTGTCTACATTTGAAGAGGACAAAAACAAGCATTTGATGTGGATTCAAAAGCAACTCAGCTCTTCACGCACGAACGGTTCACGCATTTGTAATAAATTCCCGGATGGTCGCCATTATCCCCTCATCAGCCGAACCTTCAGCCAACCACTTTCGTCTTCTCCAAAGGACCCACTCTTTCAGTTGTTCATCCGTCTCCAGCGGTGGAGGCGGAAATTGAGCAGCGAGAAGTTTGGAAGGCCGTCTCAGTCTTATACCAAAACGAAACCACGCCAAACTCTCCGAAGAATCGCAGCCGTACTTTATACACATAGGTAGGCTTGCAAGTGCAAGTGGTACATCTCCTCCCAGGATCTGTTCCGCGATAGCCAAAAAACCGCCTGCAATCAAAGAAAGTGATGACCATGCGTCTTGAGACACGGAAAGAGCCTTAGGGATAGGTTTTCCTGATAATCGATCCGATGGAATTTCTGCCACTTGTTTTCCGGTAATGATGCTGGCAATTTCGAGAAAACTTTGCCCCGCCATCCAGGCATTCAGAGGAGCAATCGCAGTGCTCCATGCTTCGACCCATATAGATGGTGGTTTCCAGTTCAGTTCACGGCTATCGAAAAGATCCTGGTGATTCTGTTCAATCTCCTTGAACTGCTTTGAAACATGCTTCAGTTTTTCTGGAGGGAGTTGCTTTTTGAGCAGTCCTGGGGGAATGTGCACAATAAGCCTCAGTAACTCTTCACGCCACTCTGCGACGCTCCAGTCCTTACACTCAGCGGGTAACTGTGGACGCACTCGCGCCCATGCCTGACTGATAGCCAATGTCAGGAAGAAATCAAGCCCAGCGCGTTGAGCTGCGATAGTCAGCCAGTCAGGCGCGCCCGTTTCTGTTATGAATTCCTTCCCTATCCTCACTAGATTTTGGGCGTTTTCCTGTGTTACATCGGCGGCACCAGCCTTGCGCCGGAGATAGGCAGCATATGTACGGCGAAGTATGTGCACTGGCTCGATTTGGTTTTCGTCGCCGCCTGCCAGCTGAGAAACGACTTGAAGTTCAATATCAGTTGCCTGGTCAGGTCGAAGAGCGTTCTGGCAGACTGAATCGAGAAATGCTGATAGACCGCTTGTTACGATTACTGCATCATCGCTCTGTTGCAGATAATCCACCTGTGCCCGGGCTTTTCTGACAGATTCAAAATTGTCAAAGGCGACCGGTCTGTCGGGAATCGCAACCACAAGCCCCTGGTTTGCAAAGCCAGCGCGACCGGCACGCCCCGCCGCATTGAGCAGTTGTGAAAATTTCCTTCGCTGCACAACCCCTTGATCCTCGCCTCGTGTATCGCCGATGCGTGATCCGGCGATAATCACAGCGATGGCTGGAAGATTCAACCCTTGTGCAAGAGTTCCTGTTGCGAACATAATAGGTGCGCAACGCTTTCGGAACATTAACTCGGCTCCGATTTTCTCGGTTTCAAGCATCAATGATGTATGGACAGCCACCCCAGAATC
>JBMFWU010000224.1:0-6797 GCA_049964955.1 Syntrophobacteraceae bacterium | reverse complement strand
GGTTGAATGGTTAACCTGTCAGAGTAGTCAGAGTTAACAACTTCTACCCTGACCGGAAATTTCTTTTTATTTCCAGATATTTGTCAGAGTAGTCAGGGTAGTCAGGGTTATTTTCGAAATCGCCAAGAAAAAAAATCTTTTTCGATTTTGCCGAAAATACCCTGACAACCCTGACGTCTCTGACATCTTGTTGGAATTGCCGGCAAATACGGCGCCAGGGTTGGCAAGGCATACCCCGACATACCCTGACTACTCTGACATCTTGCGGAAATTGCTGACTATTCATCGTCTTTACCCCATTGAACGGGGAACTTGATTGCTTCCTCGAACCTTTTGCGGGATTCGGCCAGGGAGGGAAAAATCAAGACGTTGAGCCGTTTACCGGCAATGTTTATTCTTTTGGGTCCGGTGATTCCCGGTGATTCGGCGCTCTCGTGTTGGCAGAGCGCCCGAAGTTTGCGGCTGAAGCTTGCGGGATCGTCGGGATGGCGACTGAAGAGCTTGGCGTATTCGCAGTAATGGATGAAGAGCTTTTGGGTTTCTTCGTAGGAAGTCCACAGGCCGTCGTCGGGAAGCTGGCAACCTTCCTGAAGGCGTGCATACCACCACTTGGTGACGGTATCGGCGGATAGGAGCTTTTGGTCGAAGAGGCCACGAGTCTGAGGAACCGCGCGAATGTTTGCGCCGGCCAGGTCCATTTGAAGCAGATCGTAGAGCATGGCTGCGATTGCGCCCTTGTCCATTTCCTGTCGAAGGGCCTTGAAATAGTCGTGATCCTGGAGGTGAGAGTCATTTACTTCCAGGACCATGAAGCGCCTTTCGTCCAGGCCTGCGGGCACCACCCAGTCATTGTTACCGGCGATAATGAGATTGGCATGGTTGCGGACTTCGAAGGAATCTTTCCCCTTGGGTTCGACGCGGATTGTGGGTTCGGTGATGAGGGCCTTTAGAACGCCTTCTCCGACCTTGTCGCCTGCCCAAAACGCTTCATCGGCGAAGAGTAGAAGGCAGTCTTTGAGGTGCTGGTTGAAGCGCCCCAGGAATTGAGAGGGGTTTGTGATGTGCTGGAAGTGAGGGCCGAAGATCGAGCCGTAACCACGGGCGAAAGTGCCTTTTCCGGAACCTCTGCCGCCTTTGAGCACAACCGCGACTTCAGTTCTTTCATAGGTGCCCTTCATGATGCTTTGGACGATAAGGGCCAACCAGTTCATGAGCCATTGGTCGGCCTGTTCGTCGGAGCTGCAGAGCACTTCATAGATGTGTTGCCGGAAGAGGTCCCATTTTCCGCGCTTGGGTTTCACGGCCAGGCCCCGGAAGAGATTGTAGAAACCGGGGATATCGCGGCCCGGAAACATGCCTATACCCTGGTACTGTCTCCTTTCAAAGCTCTGCAGCCAAAGATCGGCGATAGAGCGCATGTTTTTGGCCCCCTCGATCAGCACCCGGTCATTGAGATAGCGGTGTTTGAAATCGTTGGGTGAAGACAGGGTGATGTCGGGGCGGCCAAAGTCGGGGTCGATGACTTCGTTCAGGATACAGCACTTGCCGCCGATCATGACGACGGCGTGCTTTTTGTTGAGCGCTTCAATGCGGCGCTTCAGGAGTTCCGGGGATATCGATTTCATCGACATTATTCCTGTGTTAATTCCAAATTGGCATGAGCCAGGCCACAACAACCGAGTTCGATTTCCTGGTCATCCTGGACCCAACGCCAGGCCATGCAGTTGGTGGCCTGACAGACAGCATATCGAGTCGTACCGGCTTCGATATATTCCTCCTTGACGGGAAAAGGCCCGCTGACTTTGCTCGGGCACAATTTCGTTTTTGCCTGTTCGGGCGTGCAAATCATGATTTTTCCTTTTTTCTCGAGTTGAGGTTGCCGACCGATTTACACGAGAGCACAAACCGCTTTTCGATCTCGGCCAGGTACTTTTCGAGCAGGGAATAGGTCACATACTCGGCGGCCCCCCTGGTCCCGCAGAAAAGAAACGGGACACAGTAGCGGACCTGGAAGGCGAAGATCGATTGCAGGGCGGCGTGGGCCTTCATCTCAGAATGGAATTTTCCGTTTTTGACATCCATGAGGGACGCCTCGATCACTACCGCGGAGAGTTCGTAGAACCGGAGTTTGGAAAGTTCGCGCTCGAACCGGTCGCGGTTATCGTTCATGAGGCATCCGATAAGGTCGTTTAACTCCTTTCGCTCGATGGCTACCCGATCCTCGAAGCCGGGCAGGGAATAGTCACCGGCGGGAAGGGCGACCGATTCCTTTTCCAGATCGGGCCAGGGGGCGAAGGTGAAGGGGAGCTGTTCGCGGGTGTCGATTAGGATTTTCATCGTTCGATCCATATCCGGGGCGGCTTTTCGGTGAGTTTTATGCAGATCGTGACATTGCCGACGCTGGTTGGCCGGTAGCCCTTGCGCTCCGAGTAGGTGGAGACGGTGGAATCCGAAAGGGTTTTCAGGAACGTGCCGCACACGACTATGTGCTGTTCGCGGGAGACAAGAGCGCGTTTTCCATTATGGAGGCGTGAGAGCCCCAGGCGGTCGATTGGGGTCCAATGCTTTTGATGCGTGTGGCCGAAGCAATAGATATCAGCTTCATAGGGCGCCAGGTCCTGGTAATAGCGGGTGAGATCGGCCCCGAGGGTGCGCCCGCCTCCGAAGCCGTGATGGGCCTTGATGGTGACTTCGAAGGTTCGGTGTACTTCGCCTGCGCCGACCTTGAAGACGATGGGGAGAAAGTAGGAATAGCCGCGAAAGGGGACGCCGAGCATTTTGCAGAGGCGCTTTACCGGGTGCGTGCCGCAACGCTGCTCTATTGTCTGCTCATGGTTTCCCTCCCCGGCCGCAAGGATGCGGTCACGGATGGGGGAGAGCAGATCGTAGAGCTGTTGAGTGGTCGCGTCTATTATGTCGTCGCCTTCGGTTGCATCCATGGATTTCTGATAGCGTTTGAGGTCGGAGGTTATGATCGAGTCGGCCCAGTCGCCCCCGCCGATGAACCAGGATTCCTTATCGTCGAGGAATTTTTTGAGGGCCGGAAGATCACAGGCGGCGTTTCCAACGTGCAAGTCCCAAAGGGTTTTGATTCTGACCGTTTCCCCGTATTTGCAGGGGATGCGCACGGCGTCGATTAACGGTTCCATGGGCGGCTTTCGGCTCCTTTCTCGGCAAGAATTGCGGTGAGCAGGTAGAGGTAGTTGTGGATATCGCCTATTTTTTCCGTCCATCGTTCCGGATCGGGTTCATCACGGGCGATGAAGTCGAAGAGGGCGACCACGTGTTTGGCCATCATGCCGCCCAGGGCCTGGACGGGCGTGCAGGATTGGAGAACGGCGGCCTGTTTAAAGTTGGAGAGCCGATCTTCGCCATTGACATATTCATCGGCCTTGGCGGAGAGGGTGTCGAGGCTTCGGGACATTTCCCCTCTGACTATGGAATTGAAGGCTTTTTGCTCCATCGGTTTCCTTTCTTTGATAGGACTGATAGGACGAATAGGACTTATTCAGCCCCCGGGATGTCCGGTATCCATTCGCATTCTTCGCAGTCATCGTTTTTGCTGTGCCTGCAGGCCGAGCACCCCCCGGTGTATTGGGCAAGGTCAAAGAGCGCGTCGTTTTCGGCCTGGAGGGCGGCTATCTCGGAAAGCATCTCCGAGCCGATTCTTTGCATTTCCTCGTGAGCCCATAGTCGGGAATCGGCCCCCCAATAGCCCAAAAGATATTCAATCTCCTTTTTTGCCATTTGATTTCCTTTCCCGGTCATGGAATTAACAGTCCAGTTCACCCAGGTTGGCGACGCGCATTGCGAGAGGTCCCATGTTTGCTTCCGGTTCATCGGGCAGGTAGGTTGTACGCAGTTCGATCTCTTTTTTTGCCATGCCCAACCTGGTCATAAACTCCAGGCCCTGATTGAGTTCGGTTTCGGTCATGTCCGCGGGGACGGGGAAATCATCATAGTTGACTCTCAAGACTCTTGTGGTTCTCATGGCTTTCCTCCTCGGGGTTATCGCGGGATGAACATTTGGGTCGGTTTGAACCGATCCGTGATACACTTGAGATCATTCAAGCAGCGTATGACTTCGGCGAGACCGCCAGCCTTGCGGATGGCCGCGATTTCTATTGCCTGCATAGGCCCCATTCTGCCGCCCGTTTCCGGGTTCTTGATTTCCAGGGCAATAAAGTGTCCGTCGATGCAGATGAGGAGATCGGGGATTCCGGCCCTTGCGCCGATGCCGCCGACCTGGTTGGCGCACCAAAAGCGAGCGCCGTAGAGTTCGCGCAAGTGGGCGATGATCCTGCTTTGAAAGACGGCTTCGGGTTTTCTACGCATGGGTAGCGCCTCCATGGGCTACGCCGGTGGGAGTGGCTACGATTGCGCTGCTTTTCTTCGACCAGCGCCGGAGGTCTTCGGGCCAGGCGCAGATGATCCGCTTGCCCTTGGCGGTGCGCCGAATGAAAATGAAATCCCCCTGCAGAAGTTCATATTTACGGTTGCGCATGGTGCGCTCCGAGAGTTGGAGGTATGCCGCTATGGCCTTCCAGCCCATGAGGATGGTGCTTTGATACCGGGCTTGTTCTTCCATGGTGCTATCCTTTCGGAGAGGTCAACTTTACCGCCCAGGCCCAGGCGTCGCGCCAGAGGCAGCCCATGAACCACCCTTTCACGGCGATGACGAGTCGATCGATGGATTTGGGGGCTTTCCAGGTTATTCGAGCCATGCGGGTTCCTCCGGTTCGATGCGGGATATGGTCCAGCAGTACCGGGAGGGGCTGACGAACCCGATGCAGCAAAGGATGTTTGACCAGCAGACCGGGCGGCAGTTGCGCTACGAGTTTGCCGGGATGGGCCGCTATGCCGATCAGCAGAACAAGCTTTTCCAGGCTCAGACCTTCGAGGGCACGATCAACCGTCAGATAGACGCAGCCGCCGACAAGTGGAACGATCCGCAGGCTATCCAAGACGCAATTCGGAGCATAGGCGAAACCACCTTCAATTTTTCTCGGCAGACAGGGGTAGGCCCGGAGGCGTCCGACGCCCGATTGGCGGGGTTTACCAACAAGCTCTTCGCCATGGTGATTCAGCGGCGCTTGCTGGCCGGAGACGCGGACGGCGCACAATCGCTTTTCCATGAGGGGGTGGAGAAAGGGTTTATTTCCGGGGACGCGGAAACCAAAATGATGGAAGCCTTCGCGCCGCAGATAAACCGGGCGCGGATGACGGGGGCGGTGAACAGCCTTACCGCTGCCTACGGGCTGAATAGTCCGGACGGAAATTTCACCCAGGCCTATCAGGACGCGATCGACCCGCAGAAGGCGGCGGCTCTCGGCCTGACTACGGTAGAACAACGGAACTTTGTTGCAAACACAATCAGCGGCATGGGTTCGAGGATGGCCAAACAGGCCGCCAACCAGCAGGCGGACGTGGACGAAGGCTTTCTTCGAGGCGTGTATCTCGGCAAAGTCGATCCTCAGCAGCTCGGGAACTATAAGGACCCGAACACGGGGATTGCCCCTAGCACCCCGGCCATTGAAAAGGCCCTTCGATGGGAAAACAGCGACGATCGGATGAAGAACCGGACCGACATAAACGTCTACGCCGATCTCCGGAATAAGATTTTAGACGGGCAGATAACCGACCCGCGCGAGATCACCCCCTACTATGGGCACGGGGTCGGGGTGACTGCGGGGAATGATTTAACCACCCTGGTGAAGACCATGGCGGACCCGGAGAAAAACCCGTATTTCAGGATGGCGCTTCGCACCTATGACAAATTGCACGAAAACGATTGGAAGGAAGCGGACCCCTCCGACGCTGCCGCGGCGATAAAAATCACCGAGGCGCGAAATAATTTCATAATCGGTCTGGCTACGGCGAAAGACAGGGAGGGGCGACCGCTGACAGGTCCGGCCATTCTTCAACAGGGCACGCAGATGATGAGGGATGCTCTCGCACCAAAAGACGCGACAAGCATCACAAGGCCGCTTCCACCGCCCCCGCAAAGCGGCCCGCAAAACGCTCAGACGCCGAACACCCCTCAGATTGTCGGCATGGCCAAGGGAACCATGCACCCGGTCTACAAGCTGCCGGACGGTTCTTACGTCGCCGACAGCACCAAACAGCCCGCCTTGGTTGGCACGGACAGGCACACCGGGCAGCCGGTCTACCGGCTTCCTGACGGACGGCTTGTCACCACGGGGGAGGGAGCGCAATGATACCGATGGATCAGTCACAGGTTGTTCCTTTTTCCGACTCGAACTTTGACCCGGGGGAGTCGGTTTCAACGGCTGACGCGCGAAACATCCAGGGCGATGACGCCGGTGTTGGCAGGATTGCCGACGCCATAAAGCAGATTGAAAGCGGCGGCGACTACGGCGCGACTTCTCCTGACGGCGGCCACGGCGCTTATCAATTCACAGGGACATGGGACGCGTGGTCGAGCGCCTACGCGCAGAAAAACGGGCTTGGGATGGGGCCATTACCTATGACACCGGCCTATCAGGACGCGGTTGCAAAGGACCGCATACGGGGGCTTGTGTCCCAGGGCTACAGCCCGAATGAGATCGCATCCATTTGGAACTGCGGACGCCCCGATTGGGAGGGACGAACCGGGGTGAATGGTGCGGGAGTCGCCTATAATGTCCCGGCCTACGTCGCCAAGTTTGAGCGGGCGTACAATTCCTCCGGATCTCCCTCGGTGATTTCGAGGATGGTCGATGGCGTTGCAAACCTTCTTTCACCGACAAGCGCGTACGCCGATGAGCTTCATGTCGATCAGGCCGGAAAGCAGATGC
>JBMFWU010000223.1:0-6813 GCA_049964955.1 Syntrophobacteraceae bacterium | reverse complement strand
AAGCGTGCTTGGCTACTCAACAGCATGGGGCAGGGAAGCGGCGGCGAAGAAGATCGACCTTTCAAAAACATTGAAGTACGTCACTATTTGGGCCGGGAGAGATACGTTCCCGGATTCCCCCTCTTTCGCCTATATGAACGTGTATTGCCTTCTTGCTCTTGGTCACCAGGTGGACAACGCCGCCAGGCAGAAGATAACCCGGTATTTGAAGAAGTGCCAAAAGCCCGATGGTGGTTTTGTGACGGACCCGGATCTAAAAGAAGGGACCCCCGAAAGTCCAAATATCATCGCTACCTATTTTGCTCTTGCCACTCTCGATTTAATCGACAACCCTTCCGCCGTGGATACGAAGAAGGCTGCCGACTACGTCCTGTCGCTTGTCCAAAAAGATGGAGGAATAAGGCTGAACGGTGGCGGAAATGCCAATCTTGGCACCACCTATTACGGTGTTCGCTGCCTCTATCTTCTTAATGCTCTCGACCGCATAGACAAGAATAAAGCCATTGAATACATAAACTCTCATCGGGACGATAAAAAGGGTTTTGGAGTGCTTCCGGGAAGGCCCTCCGCCCCTCAGTCGACTTTTATGGCGGTTGAATCTCTCAAACTGCTGGGAAGCCTTAACGAGGGCACGAAGTCCGGCGTAATGCGATACCTTTTGCAAACTCCCTATGCGGGTTTCAAGAAGGCCGAAAACATTGCTCTCATCGACTTGGACGAACAGGCAGACGTACTGGAAACAGGAGCTATTTTGAATGCGGTGAACCGGTTTGATACCGATAAGATTCATAAATTCATCGAGAACCAGTATATACCGGAAAACGGAGGATTTGGACCGAGCGTGGGGTTGGGCTCCACTCCGCCGGCAACCTATTATGCGATCGAGTGCCTCGTGAGGCTCGGGGTGCTAAAGGATCCTTACGCGGGCAGAAAATGACCGGGAAATTTACTGGAGATCCTTCTTGACCGCTTCCATTCCGGCCCTCAGCGCTTCCAGGGAGAGGAGAACGCTGCGCCTCTCCTCCGGGCTGAGTTCGAGCAGAAGCTTCTCATGATTTTTCCAGATGTAGGCATCTATTTCCGTGCACTTTTTGTGTCCCTTCGCTGTCAAGCCGAACAGCTTCACCCTTCCGTCCTTGGGATCGACGACCGAATCGATGTATCCCTTGTTCTCCAATCCACTCATTAGCCTTGTGACCCGGCTTTTGGCGACGTCGAGCTTCTGTGAAAGCCCTTTGACCGTAAGGTAGCGTTCGCCTTTGAAAAGAAACAGGCATCGGATTTCGGCCTGCGGGGTCTCAAACTTTCGGGAAAAGAAATTGGTTTGCATATGGCAGCAGTGAACGATACCCTCGATGAGGGCCTTGATTCGCGCTGTCTGGTACCGGAAGAGTTCCTCTCCGGATGTTGGAGCATCATGGTTCATAAGGAGAATATTTCTAGATGGATACATGTTGCACGTCAACAAAAAAATGAGCCGCGGCCAGCCATCTCACCGACTGTTCCGAGCCTTTTCCCATCGATGCCGAGACTGCGGCCTGTCTGTAAAACCGCAAATAGACTGGCGAACTTGAGACCTGGTTACCCCCTGACCAACAATACGAGGTAAATCAGTGATGCAATAAGGCTGAGAACGCTGCGAACGGAATGCAACTTTTCCCATTTATCGAGCAATTCCCGAGTTTCATCGGATGCAAGATTTCGATTACGTTTAAGAAGTTTATGATTCGCAGGCATGATGGCGATAAGGGTGAACGGCACGACTAAGCCGATCATTATTGCGCCGATCAGCCAGATGATGTCGCCACTTAACCGCCATGCTCCTACCCCCGCCAAACAGCTCAGGATAGCCAGCAAAGCCTGCATCATTGTCGCTCGTTTGAAACTTGGTTCCCACTCAGCTGCATCGGCTTGCCTATAGCATCCAAGACGCGAAGGGTGTCCGACAAGGTTGACGTGAATGGCGGCCCCTGTAAACAGGGTGCAACTCAATGCGGCTATGAATTTAACGATATCGAGGATGACCATTTGTCTTCTCTTGCTTTGTGTTCATCAAAGAATAATATAATCACTTACCTCCTTGCCGCATCGGTATTTTTGCGGACTGAGCCTTCGACCTGCGCCGGATCACCCAATCTGCATCCCTTGGCCTGAAGAGCGATTTCTCGCCGCTACCCGCGCGTTCGGAGCCCAGTGCGGCATTTCCGCTCGCTGGGAGCTGTGGAGGGGGGCGAGGGTAACTCCGAAAAAGTCTGCCGTTCCCAAAATGCATAGAAGCAGACATTTGGAATTGACGCCTTTTCTATATGATCATATCCTGCTGATACGAGTTCATGTTCTCTGACCATGAGTTGTTGGTCTTCGAGACGTTTTGAAGGAAAAGGGGCTGCTGCGGAACGAAGCGGTCTCTTGAAGGTGTAGCAGCTAAACGAAGATTTGTTGAACATGGTCGAAAGTAAATCGGACAGGACAAACAGCGGAGGGGAAAGGAAAATTCCTGGTCGCACGTGGCCGGATTGGCATCCGGTGCTGGCTAATTTCCGGTATTCCGACAACCGGAAAGCTATCCGGCAGTTGATAAACACGTTGGTCCCTTACTGCTGTCTATGGTACTTGATGATCCGGTCGATTCAACTCGGCTACTCTTACGCGCTGACCCTGGTTCTCGCCCTGCCTGCCGCAGCATTTCTAGTCCGGATATTCATCTTATTTCACGACTGTGCGCATGGTTCGTTCCTCAAGCCGAGTTATGCCAACTCTATTCTCGGCTACCTTCTGGGAACGTTGGTGTTCACTCCGTTTGCGGACTGGCGCTTCAGCCATCTCAGGCATCATGTGACCTACGCGAACCTGGATGCGCGTGGATTTGGCGACATCTGGACACTGACGCTGAAAGAGTATGTAGATCTGCCGAAAAGCAGGCGCTTGAGTTATAAGCTCTACCGCAACCCGGTAGTGCTGATCGGACTGGGTCCCATATTTATCTTCATGCTGAGCAACCGGCTTCCGAACCGAAGGATGAAGCGGAAGGAGCGCATGAGCGTTATTTACACCAACCTGCTCATTCTTGCGCTGTTTTTGGCTGCAGCCCATTTTATCGGGTGGCGGACGTACCTCTTGATTCAGTTGCCGGTGCTGTGGCTTGCGGGGGTGGCTGGAATCTGGCTGTTTTACGTACAGCATCAGTTCGAAGGAGGATATTGGGCACGCAAAAGCGAGTGGGACCCACTGCGCGCCGCCATGGAAGGGAGTTCATTTTATGACTTGCCGGCCATGCTTCGTTGGTTTTCCAGCAACATAGGTTATCACCACGTCCACCATCTGAGCCCCAGAATCCCCAATTACCACCTGAAGAAGTGTTTCGATACGATTCCTGCGCTGCAAGCCAAGGCTCCGCTCCCCATCATGAAAAGTTTTTCTTTTATTCGACTGAAAGTGTGGGATGAAGAGCAACAGAGAATGGTTGCCCTCCCTTGAAACATTCGCGATAGAGTTAGTGCCCCACATAATCCCTATGTGTCTGCACGGCATTGTCGGCATGCGGTATCGGGTCTTTGCGCATTGTCGCGGAGTACGGAGCATCCCCCGGGGCTTAAAGTGTGGAAACGGGCGCCTGCGGCATCCCTGGGGGTCTCAGTCACGTAGTATCCCTTGGATGGGCTGGTAGCTTTTGTGTGGAAATGTTGTCGAGAATGGCGTTGCAGTCGCAGTCGTAAACCGGGGACTTTGGAAATGCTTTGGCCGATGCTCGCCGTTTCTTTGGATACCGCCCGGTCCAGTCTTCCTGAGATCCTTCGCCTGGCTACCGGAGAGCTCGATATGGACTGGTCTGTTTCTGCCCATCTCTTTACAAACGTTTCGGGGTCCACGAGGGATCGCGCGGCTTGGGGCCGGCCTGCGTTGAGATTTGGTGTCTCTTCGATCATCGAGAGAATTACTGGGTGGGAGTTCGCTTGGCCGCCCCGAGATTTATACGCAGGTACAAGCGAACCAGAGGCCCGGGCGCCCACCAATTCCAACGGCCAAGCAGTCGCATGGTCGCCGGGACAATCAAGGCGCGCACGATGGTCGCGTCCACCACGACGGCAATGCCCATCCCGATGCCTATCGCCTTGATGACCACCATTTGGGCGAACCCAAAAGCGAAGAGCACCGAGGCCATGATGGATGCAGCTCCGGTAATGAGTCGTCCGGTGTGCTCCAGGCCCTCCGCGACCGCTCGGGTGTTATCGCCTATCCGCTCGTACTCCTCGCGTACCCTGCTTAGCAGCAGCACTTCGTAGTCCATCGAGAGGCCAAACAGGACGCAAAACATCATAATTGGGGTCATTGTCTCGATGTGACCCGGCGTGAAGCGGAGCCACGAGGCCAGATGACCGTACTGGAAGATCCAGACCAGGGCGCCATAGGAGGCGCTAATGGACAGCATATTCATCAGCACCGCCTTAAGAGGGAGCAATAGAGATCCAAGCAGCAGGAAGAGTAGCAGATAGGTCACCAGCACGATCATCCCGATCGCGGCGGGAGTATTCCTTTTCATGGTCTCCATAAAATCGACATGAAACGCGCTTTCCCCGGTAACCATGAGGTCGCCGTCCACCCGAGGGTGCGACCCGCGGATCGTTCGGACGAGGCCCATCGCCTCATCACTGCCGGCGCTGAGCGACGTTTGAGCCACGAGCATCACGATGTCTGCGCCCACCATCTGCTGACGAGCAACCTGCACGCCAGGCGGAAGCTGAGCCTTTGTCTGAGTGAGGAGCTGCAGGTACTGGTTGCGGCCGATGGAGGGGGCCAGATCCACGATGCTATTCACGCGGGCGACGGCGGGAAGCCTTGCAAGCCAGCGGCTCAGGTCATAGATTTGGCCTACATGCTCGGGGCTAAGGGGGGAACCGTCGGTGTAGTGGACCACGACGACGATAGGGCTGGTGTCGGGTTCCTGGAATTCACGGTGCAACATTTCATCGCCCTGACGGGATTCCGCCGTCGGAGGCAATACGGTGACATCGCTGGGGCTAAGCCGAATATGCTGGAACGGCACGCCGAGCAAGAGGAGAAACGTGGTTGCCGGCAGGAGCACCCGCCAGGGATGGGCCATTACCATATTCGCCAGGCGGCGCCAGAATCCGCCATGGCCGGCTTTGTCGGCTTTGTCGGCTTTCAGGAACGGCAGGCTCCAGGTGTCGATCCTGAGCCCCAAGATGCCGAGCAGCGCCGGGAGAAACGTCATGGCATAAATGACGGCCAAGCTCACGACGATGGTGCCTGCCAGGCCTAAGGAATTCAGAGAGCCGAGCCCCAGGAGCAACATACCGAGCAACCCGATGGCGACCGTCCCTCCCGAGAACAGAATCGCTCGTCCGGCAGTCTCCATGGTTCGCGCCAGCGCGTCGGGGACAGAATTCCGGTGTACTTCCTCCCGAAATCGGCTGACGATGAAGAGCGAGTAGTCGATGGCGACCCCAAGGCCCACCATGACGATGATGCTTGTGGCAAACACCACGACGGGGGTGATGTGGGACAGCGCGAGCGTGCAGGCCATGCCGCCGGTTACCGCGAGCACTCCGACCGCAAGCGGCAGCGCGGCCGCGAGCACGGATCGGAACACAAAAACGAGGAGCAGCACCACTAATGGAAGAATCACGAGTTCAGCACGCCTGATATCTTTCTCCGGGATGATGGTGAAATCGTGGACGCGCGGCAGTGTGCCGAAGGCGACCACTTTCAGCGTGTCGGAGTGCACTTCGGCGCGTAATGCCGGATAAATGTCCATCGCAAGCAGGGTATCGTCTGCGGAAGCATCCTTTAGCTCCACCTTGACAATAATACTGTGCCCATCGCGGGAAACGGACCGGGAATTTAGCTCACCCGCATCGTAGGTGGTGTGAACCTTTGCGACGCGCGGGTCATTGCGCAGTGGTGTCACGGCCCGCTCGACTGCGGCCTGAAAGGCCGGGTCGGTGACGAGAAGAGCCGGGCTTCGAAAAATCAGCCCAAAGGAGGGGAGGGTGGGAGGCAGCTCACTTTTGATCAGATCGAGGGCTCGTGCGGACTTGGTGTTGGCCGGGATTATCGTCGAGCCCAGAAGCCCCCCCTGGCTTGTCATCCAGGCGGCAGGCCCCAGGGAAAGCATCGAAATGATCAGTACCCACCAGCGGAAGCGGTAGACCCACCGTGCCCAGGATGCCAGCATGAACAGTCCCTTATTGTTTTACCTCAAGATCAGTTACTCCAGTTCTTAAAAAATCCTAATCCCTAAAAACGGAACGTCTATTGATAACCCCCCTCCGTGGTAATAGCCACGCCGGTAGAGATAATCATCGTAGTAGGGGTCATAGTAACGGGTTGGATATCGAGTATATGACCGCCGATGGTAATGGCGATATCTGCGCGTGTGCGAATAAGCTTTCTGGTGTGTCGTGGCCCTCACCTGCCCTCTAGCCTCAGGTTCCGTCAGCTGTCCTTGGTCACTGGAGTTACCGGCCCCGTACGAAAGCATAACGGATCCCGGCAAGGCAAACAATCCAATCAGGAGTGCCAGCGAAAATACAAATACTAATCGTTTCATGAGTAACCTCCATATTTCTCCGTTTCTCGGGTTTTCTCTTTTTCGGGATGGAAGCCGGAGAGTCAGGGTCCATTTATTCTCAAGGGTGATATGACATCTCTAACAAGTGTTATCCCCCAAAACCCGAGGTCTGCTTATTGCACTTCAGATCAAAAATGCGGCATGGCACGAACCTGGTGCCCGCTGTATCAGCAATTCCCGCAGGTCGTGTAGAACGTTGTTCCATCGGATCACGAGAAACA
>JBMFWU010000222.1:5119-6904 GCA_049964955.1 Syntrophobacteraceae bacterium | reverse complement strand
AAGCCCGACCATATCGACCCGTGAGAACTCCAATTCCAGGGGGCGCGAAAAATCGAGCATGTCTTTCACCATGCTCTCCATGCGCGCGGTTTCCTTCACGACGATTTCCAAAAGCTCCTGCACGGGAGAGTCCTCGCCGATGCGCTTCTGCGCAAGGCGCGAAAAGCCTCCGATGGCAATGAGGGGGGTTTTCATGTCGTGCGCGACAGCGGCCATCGCCCTGCCCATAGCGGCCAGGCTCTCCGAGTCCCGCAGCCGCTTCTCCGCTTTTTCGCGCTGCAGGATCTTCCACATTCCATCCATGAGAAGCGTGATTTCCCGGGCATCCGAAATCTCATAGCCCGCAGCCTTGTTTCCGACACCGGCAATCGCCACAACCCGGCCCTTCTCACACACCGGCACGACCAGAATACGCTCCACAAAAATTCGACTCTCCAGGAAGTCTCGCAAAACGACATCTCGGAAATTGTTTGCGACCACCACCCTTTTTTCCCGAACGGCCTCGCCGAAAATGTCGGTTCTTCCGATCGGTATTTTCAGGTAGGGTTGCCTTCCCGCAAGGCTTTTTGGCCATACGTGCAAAGTCAAAATCCTTTGAGCTTCATCAAGGAGACCTATCCACCCGTTTTGGCTTCCCGTAAGCCTCACCAGTTGCTCCAGGGCGAACTCCGCGATGCGATCGGCCGACGATTCGCTCATTTGGCTAAGCCGCCATAAGGCCTCCAGGCGAGCTTCATCGAGCCGCAGCTGCGCCTCGATCTGCTTTCGCTCCAGCACCTCGTTTCGCAGGGCATCCACCGCCCTCTTGCGGTCGGAGATGTCGATCCCAACCGAGAGCACTTCCACCACAGCACCACTCTCATCGACAATCGGCTTGTTGGTCCAGGCCATCCACACACGGCTGCCGTCCCGGCGGATATTCTCATTGACGCTGTACGCGTATTGCTCGGGCCGGCTCAGGACATTTTCTGCAAGCTTCGTCAAATCGGTCCCGTCGGACTCTTTGTCCGGCAAAAGAAGTCCCACATGCTTTCCCAGGACCTCCTCCTCGCTGTAGCCGAAAAAGGACTGGGCATATTCGTTAAAGAAAGTGATGGAGCCGTCTTTATTCATGCGGATAATGGCGCTGTTGGCGTTCTGGACGAGTTCGCGATACCTTTTTTCACTATCCAGAAAGGCCTGCCAGGCACGCTTTCGCTCGGAAATGTCCACGACAAGTTTTAGCACGACCGGAACGCCGTCATTGTCGGTAAACGGGTGGGAGTAGATCGAATAGCACCTTCCGGCCGGATCGGTCCATTCCCATTGCTGCGGAGTCTGCGTGTTCACAGTGCGCACCGAGTCACAGTTTACACAAGGTTCGCTCCTGCCCTGCAGCAGTTCGTAGCAGAGCTTTCCCTCGGGTTCTCCGAAGGTTTCCCGAAACGCGCGGTTGGCAAACCGGATGGAACAGTCCCGGTCCTGGATATAGACAGAGGCGGGTATCGCCTCCAAAACCGAGATAAGCCTTTTCTGCGCGCCGACCAGAGCCTTTTCGCGCGCACCGATCTTTTCGGCCATGACATTAAAAGCGGACGCCAGCCCCTTGAGTTCGGCAGGACCGGTCTCTGCAATCGGCTCTTTTCCATCGCCGCCCCCAAGAGCCAGAGTGTGTTCGAGGAGCCTGCGAATCGGGCGGGATATCCTTTCTGAGAAAACGAACGCCAGGATGAAGACAGCACCCATTACGAGGAAGAACAGGACCGCCCCATGGAGCAGACGGGCCACTATCGGGGCGACCACCGC
>JBMFWU010000222.1:0-5019 GCA_049964955.1 Syntrophobacteraceae bacterium | reverse complement strand
TCCCTGGTTGTCGATTATCGTGATCGTTTCATCGGGCGGCAGATGAATGGAGAGGATATCCCCCAGCTTTTCAGGCGCGATGGCCGCTGCCACAATGCCCAGAAGATTTCCTTTTTCCCCGCGAATCGCCCGGCTCACCGCAAAGGTCGGCTTCCCGGTGGCCCGCGAAGGAACAAGGTTGCCCACCACCCATTTTTTCCCCGAAAGCAGTTTCTGCACATAATCGCGGTCGTGTAGATCCAGGCCGACCGCGGAGTTCAGGCTGGAGGCAACCACCCGGCCCCGGGGATCAATCCACAGAAAGCTGTGAACGGCGGGAAACTCCTTCTTGTTCAAGACGAGTATCCGATTCATCTCCGCTGCCGAAGGAGGGTGCTGCAGGGTGAAATTAGCGCCTATGGCAAGCTCATGGTGTACGATGTCTGCAATGAAATTGTGGAAAGTGGCCCCGACCGCCCTGGCCAACTCCAGGTTCGCAGTCGACTGGCTGGCAACGCGCTCTTTGAATCGGTTGTAAATGTATATGGTCTGCACGAGCAGCACCGGAATGAGGATGGATAAAAGCAGAAGAAAGTGCTTTCCCCGAATGGAGGCGAAAAATGGGTAGCGGGTTGTGGAAACTTCCCGCGGAAGATCTCTGAAAGCGTCTTTCATGGCAGCTCTACACCTCTGTTGGCTCTTCTCGTAAGAACAGTGTGAGAAAGAGACTTCCACGCAACATAAGTGGCCTGCATGGGCATGGGACCCGTTACCGGGGAATTGAGTTATCCTACCGGGTTTTTTATTCAAATACAACCATTGCGCCTGGAAACTTTAGAATACTTTTTGACATCTGCTCGCTATTGAGCTTAGATAGAATTGAAGGATCCATTGCCCGCCTCGTGCGGCCGGCTTTCGCAATGATCTTGCCGGGGAAATTTGTGTTTACGTTTTTCTGACGGAGGCAAGAAGATGGGTGAAGAAACAACCGTTTCACGGGCACTCGGGATAAACGGGCTTGGGAGAATCGCAAAACTCTCCATCTGGAGCCATGTGGAGCGAAAATACTTTTCGGAAATCGTCGTCAATATCGGCCGGGAGGTAGGCACAAGGCTTGCCGATATAGCCCACTTCCTGGAGAGGGATTCCAGTTACGGGGCCCTGCACACCTATCTCTACGGCTCGCGGGCCGGCAGGGTGATCGAAAATATCGATGAAAAAGCGGGCAGCATGGTGATCAACGGGGTGAAGACGACCTTCCTGCGAAAGGCCAGAAACCCCGCCAACATCGAGTGGCGAAACTACGGAGTCGAACTCGTCGTGGACGCGACGGGCAAGTTTCTCGACCCCACGGTATCCCCGGATGACCCCAAGGGGTCTTTACGCGGTCATTTTGCCGCCGGGGCAAAAAAGGTTGTCGTCTCCGCCCCCTTCAAGATCAAAGACAAGACGCTTCCCATGCCTTCGGATGCCGTCACTACGGTTATGGGCATAAACGATACCGATTACGACCCCAAAAAGCATCTGGTCGTCTCCAACGCCTCCTGCACGACCACATGCCTGGCATACATGGTCAAACCGATTCTCGATTATTTCGGGGCCGAACGCGTCCTTTCTGCAGCCATGACCACGGTGCATGCGGCAACCAGTTCCCAGTCCGTCCTGGACCACTCGCCGGGTGCGGGCGCTACCGACCTGCGGAAATCCCGCTCGGTCTTCAACAATATCATCCTGACAAGCACCGGGGCCGCCAAGGCGCTCGGCCTGGTGATCCCGGAGATGAAGGGAATCGGCTTCATAGCCGAATCGGTGCGCGTGCCTCTTACCACCGGATCTCTGATTATCCTCGCCCTGATGATTCAGGACAAGAGTCTTAGCGACCCCATAAACCGCGAACTGATCAACGATATTTACAAACGAGCCGTTTCCCATTTTCCGGAGGGCTATCTCGTCTTTTCCGGCGAACAGAACGTTTCCTCCGATATAATCGGGCTGCCCCGGGCCGCAACAGTCATCGAAGGCCACGAAAACCACACGCGTACCTCCGCGGTGCGCATCGACCTCGATCACGTGGCGCGAGCGGTAAAGCGGTTGGAAGCCATCGGCGAAGACAGTCCGGCTTCTTTGGATCTTGGCAGTCTCTCCCCTGAGGCTATCCGGGGGGCGGGGCGGCAAAAATTCATCGAAATCCCCGTAACACAGGCTGTCATCTACGGCTGGTATGACAATGAACTGGGAAGCTATACGAACATGCTCCGGGACCGCACCGTGAGCATGGCAAAACTCATGGAGCGAAACGCTCAGACCCCGATGACGGTAAGGAGCTGACGGAGTCCCTACCGCTATTTTCCGTGCATCACCCGCCGCCCGCCTCAAACCGGGCGGCGCCAGCAAACCGGCAGCTTCATCCGGGGGGAGGTCCTTGTGATAGTGCGTCATTGGATGTCGACCGACCTGGTAACGATAGGGAAAGAGGCTTCCATCCAGGAAGCCATGGCTGTCATGAAGCGCGAATCGATCCGGCATCTGCCCGTGGTGGATCAGAAGAAGAAACTGCTGGGCTGGATTTCGGACGCCGATCTTCGCGGAGTTCTCATCGCCTCGATGCTCGAAGATCTTACGCTCGAAGACGTAATGGTTCGAAATCCTTTGACCACAACACCGGAAACGCCTCTTGAGGAAGCTGCGCTCCTTTTGCTCGACAGGCGCGTCGGCGGCATGCCCGTAGTGGAAAAAGGCGTGCTGGCGGGCATAATCACCGTTGCGGACATCCTTTCGGCCTTTATCACTTTCCTGGGGCTTTTTACCCAGTCCACGCGGATCGACATCAAGGTGTCGGGTTCCCCCAACCCCCTCCCCGAGATAACGAAGATCGCCAGAAGCCACGGGGCAGAGATCATCAGTCTTTGCCAGGTGCCCGCAACGGGGGAGGAAACCGAGTTTTGCTATTCCCTGCGCCTGAAGAAGACCGATGCAAAGCCGATCATTGCGGACCTCGAAAAAATCGGTATCGAAGTGTTGCCAAGCTTCGATCTGTAGGGACCGGGAACAAATCTTCGCCTTCGGCAAGCCGGTACCCGAAAATTCCTCCGCCTCCCGCATGGACCGGGTTATAATTGCATTGGGAAGGTTTGTCGTGAAAGGCGTAGAGGTAATTCGTTTTGCCCAAGGGAAGAATCGTTGCCGCCATGAGCGGCGGAGTGGACTCGACGGTTGCAGCCGCGCTGCTTCTGGAGCAGGACTTCGAGGTCATCGGCGTGACCCTGCAACTGCAGAGTTGCAGCGAAACACCGCTTGAAAGTTCCTGCTGCGGAGATGACGCAATCTCGCAGGCAAAGTCCGCAGCAGCCCACCTCGGCATCCCCCACTACGTGCTGGACTGCCGGGAGGGCTTCGAGAGCAAAGTCCTGCTACCCAGTTGGCACGAGTACCGGCAGGGGCGAACACCCAACCCCTGCATCCTTTGTAACGAGCAGATCAAGTTCGGCGCGCTTTTCGAGTACGCAAAAACCCTCGGGGCAGAAAAAATAGCCACCGGCCATTATGTGCGCGCCGGTGCCCGAAAAGACGGCCGGGTCTTCCTGCTGCGCGGCGAAGATCCACGCAAGGACCAGTCCTATTTTCTTTTCGCTCTATCCCCCGAAAGACTTTCGAAGGCGATGTTTCCGCTGGGCGCCCTTTCGAAGCAAACGGTTCGAGACATGGCGCGCCGAATTGGGCTAAAGAATGCCGACCGGACCGAAAGCCAGGATGCCTGCTTTTCCTTGAAGGAGACGACCTTTGCGGAGGCCCTGCGGCAGCGGTTTAAGGGACCTGCGGCGCCCGGCCCCATTATTGACGAAACAGGCCGCCTGCTGGGCAGACACGATGGAATTCACCGCTTTACCATTGGCCAGAGACGAGGGATCGGAGTGGCCCTGGGGGCCGCTGCCTGGGTGAAATCGATCGACCCCGAACGAGGCGCCGTTATCCTTACCGGCAGCAAAGAAAGCCTGGCTGCGCGCGGCTTGATTGCAACGGCGGTCCGCTGGCACGCTCTTAGCCCGAAGTTTCGCCGGCTGCGCTGTTCGGTGCAGGTGCGCTACAACCAGGCACCGGTCCCTGCGATCGTTTACCCGGAAAGCCCGCAGGTCGTGCGTGTTCGCTTCGAGCGCCCCGTTACCGCGGTCTGTCCGGGGCAGGCTGCCGTTTTTTACGCCGGCAAGCGTTTACTCGGCGGCGGATGGATCGACCGTCCACTCGGAGACCCCCTCGCTGTTACCGGGCCAAATGATGTGTGACCCCACTGCGCTCCATAAGATTACATTCTTATCAGGAATATACCTATCACACACACAATCATTCCCACAAATTGACGCAATGATATGGTTTCCTTGTATAATAGCAGCCCCAAAACAAGCAGTACGCATGCAAGAGATATATTGGCAACCAAAGACGCTATGCTTATCTTCCAGCCGGCACGATATATGCTTATATATCCATATTCAAGAGATACAACCGATATTGCCAAAACCACTGAAGCCCAGTTTATGTTTGATATCTCTGCAATTAGGTTTTTATGATTTGACGTAACAAAGAACATCATAATAGAAAGAACTGCCGCAACCACATATGTTACAGATAATGCAGCGAACGCATTAATGCCGTCCGGGGTTGATTTCGCACAAATATTATAAAAAGTATTTGCACAGACGACAAGCAAGATTGGCCAAACCAAGTACCACATATCCCCTCCCCCAAAAAAAACCGCAAATAAGAAAGAACCTTATTTGCGGTAGGTGTTCACCCGTTATTGCTATTCAGTTTGGTTTTGACCTATATCATGATTCTTGAAAGATGTCAATTCAACGAGCCACTTGACCACGGGTGATTTGTTCTCCCTTCAAGGACGGAGAATGGCCCACGAATTTTCCGCGCCTATAGCAAGGCCTTTGTCTTCTTTTCCGTAGGTTTGGTTCCATCGGTTGAGTGCGGGGTCGAGGTCTGAGGGATCTACACGGACAAGGCAATCACGGATGACGTACAGGCTCGGAACGACAT
>JBMFWU010000221.1:0-6924 GCA_049964955.1 Syntrophobacteraceae bacterium | reverse complement strand
GGAGGTGAGGACCAGGTGGACGGAGTCGGAAGGCATGGAACGTGTTTCCAGGACGGAATCGTTATTTATCAGGCGGTAGTGGTTGGAGGAGACTTCCAGGCGCTCGACGCCCAATTTGCGGGTGAGGCGGTCGGCCATGGCGGAAAGGGACAAGCCGTATTCGCGGATGATCTCGGTCATTTTCGCCACCATTTGATTGTGTTGGGTCCATTTGCGCTCAAGGGTTTTGCGGATGAGGCTTTCGGCTTCCGTGTAGATGATGTCTATTCCACGGGGTGAGGTTGAAGAAATCTTTGAATGCGGTGAATGGCCTGGATGAAGTCGTTGAATTTAAAGTTGATATCCCTTTGTGCATCCCCCGGCGCCGCAGAAAAGATCAAGGAGTTTAGGCTTCATCACATTCCCCGCAAGCCCCGACTGTCGTTGTCGGGAGCGTCATAGGTTTATCGCCTCCGGATCGTATTCGGTAAGATCGCTGTCGGAACTTGTGTCATCGCACATGACGACTCGTTTGAGGCTGTCGAAATAACAGGGCTTTAGCTCCATGATGTTTTCCGGGTCGAAGTTGTCGTAGATGGAGAGTTGCTGTTTTCTCGATAGGATTTGAAGCTTTTGGATCTCGGCGGCCATGCCGCTGGACATGAAAGTGAACCACGCTTTGGGGTGCGTGCGCCGCAGCATCGCCATATGGTTGTTGGAGTAGAGAAGATCAGTGCCGCATCCGATGCAGCCGTTGCGTTTGATCTTGTGGAAGACGCCCTGTTTGTCGCGGTAGCCCATATCGTAGAGCGAAGAATAGGGGAGACGGCGAAGGCGCTTGCGATTGCGGAAACAGCCGCATCGATCTTGTAGTCCAGGGGCTTTTGCTGCTCTATTGTGAGGTCTGGCCATCGCATGAACATGGGAGGGGCTTTCGGGTTGGGGGTAGGAGTGATGGGACTTATAGGACCAATGGGACTGAGCAGAAAAGAGCGGTCGCAGGCGTATTGCAGTAGGGGCAATGAATGATCGGAGAGGCGTTGTCCAACTTGAGGTCGAGTTTGGAGAGCATCTTTTTGAGGTGAGCCATGTACAGGACGATTTCTTTAACGTCTTCTGCATGCGGAGGCCTGGCGACAAGGTGGGATATGCGGTGAATCAGCGACAGGGCGTCCAGGAGTATGAGTGGAGACGTTCCGGGGGCGCCAAGGAAAAGTGCGTTGTCTTGAGTCATTTTATTTCACCATTCCTTCTTCGACCACAAAGACGCCCACGTGCTCGGGAACTTGCGCCGGCTTTTCCCCTACGATGGTGGCCAGGATCTTTTTTTGTTCGCGCTGAGCGCGTTCAATAAACGAGAAGATGGATTTGCCCAAGGATTCGGCGCGGTCGATCAACTCCAGGCCGAAGCCGCTTGGATAGAGGCTGGACAGTTGACTTGAAAGGCGCATGATCTGAGAGGTGGAAAGCATCCCGGCGCCTGTGTTTTCGTACGTGAAATCGCCGTTTTCATCGAAAGAGAGGGTTGTAACGCCGAGAGTGTCGATGCCCTTAAGTCTGGCGATTTTCGCGGATCGCAGTTCACGTTGTCTGGTTTCGAGGGATTTAAGGAGTTCTTCCTCTGTGGTTTTTTTTGCGGCTTTTTCAAGGCGTTCCTGGTAGGCCACAAAGAGAACCCTGTTGGCTTCGCCCTGGCTGATTTTGGCTTCGAGATCGGACGTATCGGGAGGCTCGGGTGCCGCAGGCAGCACTGGAAGTACAGGGTCGGCGACTTTTTGCCTTTCCGGATTGTCCGCCAGCCACTGCTCACATGCGGCAATATCTTGTCTAAGTTGTTCGAGGGCTTTTCGGGTCTTGGCCACCTTTTGATTGTGGGTTGAAATTTCAGTATTTCGGGCGTCAGCTGTGCGAACCGATTTCAAATAATCGCTTCGGATAGCTTCAACCTTCTGGGTGTGTTCATTTTTTCTTGATTCATAATTTGATCGAAGGTAATTCAACTCCTGTTGAGGATATATTCGTTGTCGAGAAGAAAGGGATTGAGAAACCTTTTTATTTGTTCGACCGGGCGGTTTACCGGGAGGCCGTCACGAATGAAGCTGATGGGGCGGTCCGCGACGTGCCCTTCCTTGGACCTATACCAGGTACGGCTTATGGAGCATTCATCAAACCAGATGGCAACGCTTGCCTCCTGTTCCCCGTGCCTGATAATGTCGGAAGGATAAGAGCCGCCGAATGCATACTTGATGGCGTTTAGCAGCGTTGATTTACCCTGCATCAGGTCGCCATAGAAGAGAATGAGCGGTTGATCAAGTTCGAGCGTTGTATCGGCGATTATACCGATGTTCTTGATTGCGAGCTTTTTAACCTTCATTTATCCCCTCCTTTAGCCACATTTTGAGATTGGTGAATCGTTTGGTCGAATCGACGGTTTTGATTGCGAGGTTCAAAGCCTTGGTCGAGCCGACCAGAACCACGAGTTTTTTGCCGCGCGTGATGCCGGTATAGATGAGGTTTCGCTGGAGCATGAGGTAGTTTGTGGTGTGAACGGGGATGATTACGATCGGGAACTCGGAGCCCTGGGATTTGTGGATGGTGAGAGCAAAGGCGAGCTGGAGCTCTTTTTGATCCTCCTTGGGATATTCGATGGAACGGGTTCCCTTGAGGTCTTCGAAATCGATGTAGAGGTAGTGCGAGGAAGAGCCGGTCACCGTGCCGATGTCTCCGTTGTAGATTTCGAGGGAATAGTTGTTTTTGGTCTGAATAACGCGGTCTCCGGAAAGGAAGGAGGTGCCGGCAAGTTCGGCGCCGGTGGGATTTAAGACCGGGCGAAGGATTTTATTGAGGTTGTCGACGCCTACGGGGCTGCGTTTTTGGGGGCAGAGTACCTGGATGTCGGAGGGGGTGAAATAGCGGACAGGACTCCCCTCAGGTGGCAGAGCATCGTCGCTTGGCTGGCGCTGGAAGAGAAGGCCGTTATAGAGACAGAAGTTTTCCGGGATGGCGGAGATGACCTGGAGGATGCGATCGGGGATCTTCTCGGCCGAGCCCTCGGGAACGAAGACAAAATCGCCTGTGCGGTGAAGGTCGGGCTTTTCGCCATAGCGGATGGACTGGGCGTTGCGGTTTATGAGGCTTTGGGCAGCTTGGCGGTGGAGGGTGTCGAGGCGCGCCACGGGGAGGATGCCCGAATCAATCATGTCGCGCAGAACCGATCCGGGGCCGACGGAAGGAAGCTGGTCGACGTCTCCGACAAATATGAGCTGCGTCGAGGGCGTGATTGCGTCGAGAAGGGAGGCCATGAGAGGCACGTCGATCATGGAGGTTTCATCAAGGATCAGGGTGTCACAATCGAGGGGATCATTGGCGTTGCGGGTAAATCCTCCGTAGGCCGGGTTGAATTCGAGGAGTCGGTGGATTGTGCGAGCTTCGCGGCCGGTCATCTCGGACATGCGCTTTGCGGCTTTTCCGGTGGGGGCCGCGAGCTCTATTTGCGGCGTGTCGCCGCTGACTGGTTGCCCGCCGCCTGCGGGGGCGGGCGGGGAACTCAGGGCGCGGATGATCTGGTTGATCGTGTAGGTTTTGCCGGTCCCGGGGCCCCCGGTGATGATGAGGATTTTGGAGGTTAGGGAGAGCTCGAGGGCCTTGGTCTGGTCGGGGTCGAGGCTCCCGATGTCTGAATAAGTGAGCTCGGACATGAGTTGCGCGTGCGGGACGGAGGCGAGGGCGCGGAGCTTGGCGGCAATCGCCTGTTCGGCGTTGTAGAGGTGGGACTGGTAGATGTGTTCTTCTCCGGGGTTGGGATGGCTTGTGATTTTGCCCGACCTCAGGCCATCGGTTATGGCGTCGTGAACCAGGGCGTCGTTGTTGCTCCCGATCATCTCCAGGACGCGGGCGGCGAGGTCGGGAACGGGAAGGTAGGTGTGTCCCTCGGAGGCGGCCTCCGAGAGGACGAAGCGGAGGCATGCGCCGGCGCGGACGGCCGAATCGCGGGAGATTCCGATGGAAAGAGCGATCGCGTCGGCCTTCTTAAAGCCGATGCCAAAGACCTCATCGGCGAGCAGATAGGGGTTTTGGCGGATGTGGCGGATGGCGTCGGCTTTGGAGCCGTAGGCGTCCACAAGGCGCGATTTTGTGGAAAGGGTTATGTGGTGGCGGGAAAACCACAGGTCGTCTTCCCGGTCGGATTTGACGGCGAGATATTCCTCGTGGATTTGGGAGGCGCGCTCGGAGGTGATGCCGGGGATGGAGGCGAGGCGTTCGGGGGTGGATTCCATGACGGTGAAGAGGTCCTCTCCGAAAGTCGAGGTCAAGCGTTCGGCAAGGACCGGGCCGATCCAGCGAAAGGAGCGATGTAAATATTCCTGGATGCCGGCCGTATCGCGCGGGACGTCCAGGACGGCGTTCGCCGCGGCGAACTGGCGGCCGTATTTGGGATGGGTGCGAAAGGCGCCTTCGAAAGTCACCCGGTCGCCGGGCTGGAATTCGGCGAGAGCCCCTACCACGGTCTCAGGCGTTGGCGAGTCGGAAGACACATTTGCGATACACCAGCCGTCGTTATAGGGGCCACGCATTGAAATGATTTTTCCGGAGATCGTTTCCATGAGATTTACCTTTTTTGGAAGAAGCGGCGGAGTTTTTCGCGAAAGGTCCGGCGCTCGCGCAGATGCGTGACAAGGAGAGAGTCGGGAAAGGAAGTAAGGTTGAAAAGGGCTGGAGCGCTCAGGAAGCCCAAGCGCAGGTGCTCTTCCAGGGCGGCTCTTGCTCTGCGGGTGCCTGAGGAGGAATCCATGAGAAGTGAGACGCGGAAATGGACTCTTCGGTATTTGGGCACGGGGGGTTTCTCCTTTTGGGGTGGGGGGGGAGAATAGGACCTATAGGACTGATAAGACCTATAGGACCTATGATAGGACCAATGGGACGAATAGGACCTATTTGCCGAGCCAGCTCGGGGGCTCGGGGGTGCTCTCAGACGAGTCGCTTTCGCCGGCGCTATCGGCTGCGGCGGCTTCTTCGGCTTCGAAGGTGCGGCGGATGTCTACGGAGGCGAGGCCGAGATCGACTATGGTCTGAGCGACGAAGGCGGCGCGTTCGGGGTCGAGCGGGCGCGGGGCGGAGAAGCTCGCGACGTAGTGGCGATTTGGTTCCTTGCGCTCCTCGGCGGTTAAAATTGTCTCCCAGGCGAAAAGGCGCGAGCGGCGAAGGGCTATGGCGGACAGGTAGCGCTTTACCGGGGCGATCGATGCGCCGCCGAGCGCGATCCAGAACGGCAGGAAATCTTCTGCCTGGAGGCATAGGAGATTGTAGGTTTCATTGCATTCGGGTTTTACGTCCTTGCCTTTGGAATCCTTGTTCCACTTGGCCTGAGGACAGACGGGGGTAAGGACTTCCTGCCTGCGGAGGTTTAGCACCTTTTTGGCGCAGACGGGCGAAAAGGGGCTCTCGATCGAAGGGTCCGGGGTGAGAAAATCATAACTGCGGCAAAGAGCCTTATCGTTTTTCTGATCGGGGTCCCAGAGAACGCGGCCCTGGATGGCCTTGACCAGGATGATGGGGAGGGAGGCGAATTCATCTCCTGTGAGGTTTATGCGGAGAGTGCCGGGGGTCCCTTCCTTGGAGGTGGGTTGGACGATCTTGAAGCGGGGGATGACGAAGCTTGAGGCATCGAGTCCCTCCAGGCCGGTGAAGCCGCCGAGTTCTTCGGGAAGGCCGGGCAGGCCGGCCTCTGTGTGAGAGGTTGTAACCAGGCCCGTGGACTGCGGAATGAGAACGTCGGGTTGTGCGGTTGCTGATTTAGGCGACATTGGAAAATCCTTTCTGCTGCGCCGGCGGCGGCGTGTCGCCGCTGACAGGATGCCCACTCAAACCTGCGGCGGCGGCCGGTGAGTTGAAGAATTCCCGGGCCGGGAGGGAAAGCCAGGGGGAAACGCGCTGAAAAAGGTCGGCGGTGCGGTCTACGTCATCGCGGCAGTAGGCGGTTATCTCCTCAAAGCGGCGTTCCTGCCAGAGCGGATAGACAAGGGAGCCGTCCATGCCGGGCGTTTTTCCGGAGAGGCCAAGGCGGTGCAGGTAGTAGCTTAGAGATTTCACCTCGGGTTTTCCGGAAAAAGGGCTTCGGACCGCGAGCGCCTGCATGAGGTCGATGTGATGACGATTGCGGGCGGGCGGCTGAGTTAGCTTTTCGAGGACGGAGGGAGCGATGGCAACATCTTCGTAGAGGGATCGGCGGAAAAGGACGGGAAGGTCGAAGGAAGCGCCGTTGAAAGTGACGATGGGAAGCCCGTCTCTAAGGCAGTTGCGGAGCCAGCCGAGGGCTTCGGAAAGAAGGATGAATTCGTCTCCTTCGTCGCGCGGGATTTCGGGGCTGGTATAGAGGCGCGAGGAGCCGTCCACGATGCAGCCGCAGAAGGCTACGACCATGCAGAGATCGGGGTCGGTGGCCATGGTGCGGGAAAGGGAGGCTTCAAACCGGGCGCGCGCCTCGGCGATCTTGGCATCTATTTTCAAGGGGTCCTTGAGGTTGCCCAGGGATACCGCGGACTCATCAAAAGTCGGGATGCAGTCCGGAGGGAGATCCGGGTGTGGAATCGTTTCAATGTCGAAGCAGGCGAAACAGTTCATGGGAGTTCCTTTCGGGGCTGGGTCTGGAAGCCGGCGGCGGTAAGCGGAAACGCGCCCTGAGGGCGGATCATGGAAAGGGGGACGGGGCACGGCATGCCTTGGACAAGGATCGCGGCGTTTCCGTCGCGGTCGAGAAAGGCTGTGCCGATCGTTTCGGCCTGGTGGATGGGTTTTTCTACGGTGACCAGGGTGCCGATGCGGAAGTTTTCGTTGAAGCGCTGCATGAGATCCCGCTGGCGGCTAGCGCCGCTGCCGGGTTGCCCGCCTGCGTCGCGGGCGGGCGAGAGGCAAGGTTCGAAGTCCATTTGATTCATCATTTACTCC
>JBMFWU010000220.1:0-6925 GCA_049964955.1 Syntrophobacteraceae bacterium | reverse complement strand
GGGGAGCCGGGTTTCTCAAAGAGTCGCCCTGATTTCATCAACTATTGAGCAGACCGCTCCCCCCATTGGCTCCAGCGCTGCCGCCATACATCTGCCAGTTGAGCCATTTGTTGCTCACACTGCTTGCTCCGCCCAAAATCGAATTCACGGTATCAAATCCGGACTGCGCGGAATAGAGCTGACTCTGCGCCCCGTACGCATTGGCCTGATTGAGATCGTTCCAGGCCTGGACTTGCGTGTTGTATTTGATTGTCCGGGCGTCCAGTTCTCCAAGTTCGGCGGTGGAGCTTCTGACATCGAGGGCCGATCCCGAGTTGGGATCGACACCCATGGCGGCGAAAGAAGCCCTCTCGCGTCCGATCTGGGCCCCTGTCTGTTCCCGCTCGGTCTCTTCCTTTATCTGCCCCTGCTCAAGGGCCATGTTCGCGTTCTGCCGCGCGATGAGACTGTTATTATTGGCGACCTGGGCCATGTAGTCGGCTGATTGCGCTGACGCCTGCGACTGCATAACAGTTCCCGCGATACCGGTCGCAATCGAGCCGGCCGCCAGATAAGGCGCCGCTGCAGCCATTACGGGGGCTACGAATCCCATCGGTTTACCCTCCCTTTCCCACGAAAATGAGGTTCTCAGTCGCGTTCAAACGTTCGTTTGTGCCGTCACGAGGCACGGCTCCTCTGCGCTCTATAGTGGGGCATTTGAAACGGCCCCCACGGTTCCGGTCCTGTCAGTTCAAACCCCAGCCACCTTACCCACTTGACCCCTCGCGTATGTCTTACATCGATCCACTCGACAAGCGTCGGGAAAATATCGAGCATCCTGAGCAGATAGTCGTCGCAGTCCTTGAGAAACCGGACTGCATATTTTCTCAGCTCCGGCGTAGAAAGAAACCACGGGGCGCCAACTCCCGAGAGCACACCGCCCAGGGGCATCACCCCGAAAATGCAAAGCGGCCTGTGTTCCGGGACCTTCAAGGCCGTCCAGGCAGCGACCGAATGCTCCAGCCCCAATTCCAGAGCGCGCAAAGGTCCAAGGCCCATCGCGGCGCATTCCGCCCTGTCTTCCTCCCCCATGTTGTTGGCCAGCCAAAAGAGATGATCCGTATGAGCGGTAACGATTATCCTCATGGCACACTCCGTTTCTCCCGTTTATCCGGGCGAATCCCCCAGACTCATCTCGGGACTGATTCCCAGAATCGTACATGGCAGGGGCTGGTCCGCCTGAATACAGATAGTGTCATCAACGGTGTACTGCTGGCAGACGATCACCCTCTGGGTCCCGGTGGTAAGCGGGACCGGACCGCCCATGGGAACAGCGGGTCCCCATTCCTTTATGGCCGTCATATCGGTAAAATTGGGTCCGACTTTCACCCCCCTTGTGTCTTGCACCTTGATGGAAACCGCCTTGAGCGTTTTGCGGTAGTCAACCGCCTGCATGGCCATCCCCTGGGGCATCATGGGAAGGCTTTCCATCTGCGCGACATACGGCAGTCCGACTGTTACCACGCTTGCTTTTGTCTGGAGCGTAATCTGTCCGTTTGCAACAATTTGTTGCGGCATTACATTTCCGTCCGCAAGGACGCTCACGGTAGCCCCATTTAAGTGGTCGAGCCCGGAAACGGTGTTTTGCGCATTTCCCGAGTACTGCAAAGCGCAGTCGAGAAACCACGCCTTCGTCACGTCGGCAGCCCCCAGGGCCCCCATATTTCGCGAATCCATGCGCTCGATGTATTTCACGGGCTTCCCACCGTTAATGCCGGGGAGGGTACGTTCCACGACAAAATACACCGAGTCGACGTTAACGCCCGGGACCTGTTGTTCGGAGATCGAGGCAACCGAAAGGAACTGATCGGTACCGAAACATCCGGGCGAATCGTGGTGCGCCCAGGCGTAGACGTTTTGTTCCTTGAGATAGGTAAAACTCAAAACAATCCCATCGTCTCGCACCGTCCATATCTGGTACCAGGGCTGCTCGGCGTAGGTCCACCGCACCATGTTGCGGCCGAAAAAAAGATGTTGGGCCAAAACGCTCATGTCCGTCCCGGTGTAGACGTTCATCCAGAAATTGTATGCGAGATCGCGTACGATCGACCCCTTTGACTGCACGTACAAAATATCGTAGTTCACAACGATCGGCGGAAGGTCGGCCGCGCCAATCCAGGTCTGGGGGATCACGACGGTGTTGGTAGGCGTTATCGGCTGGGGCTGCGTGACGTACCCGGTCAAAATTCTCCAGATGCCCCCCGAGGTAAAAATCATCAGATCGTTCATCGGGACAAGATGCTTTATAGCGTTCACCTGCTGGGCGGCAATCGTGAGCGTTATGGCATCGGAACTCTGGGAAGGGTTTGAGACGTCCATGTTGTCATAATCGGCGGGCTGAGTCATCCAGATCGTTTGCGGCGAATTAAGGGAGCCGGCAAAACATTTCCTTTGCTGGAAGTAGCAGCAGCACCCGGGATAGTTCCCGGCGCCCCCGGAAAACGGGTTTCTATGCGTCGGAGGCCCTTTGGAAAAATCGGGTCCAATCTGTGTGTCGGTAAAACTCGTGTTCGTGGTCTGCCCGATGTAGCCGTACATGGTGCCGGCCGGAATGGCCGTGGTCTGTGGGTTCGCCTTGTAGATGTAGTACAGCGCGGCCCCCGCTGCCGCGCTCCAGCTTATGACGTTTTCGGAGCCGGTATTATAGTCGAGAAGATTTGCCTGGACCGCAGCCGGAGAAGAGGCGATGGACTGCTGGGGGGGCGAGTCCTGTACTGCGGTTACCACATACGAGTAATAGAACTGTTGCCCGGTAGGCGAGTTGGTCCCGGCGTTGTGCGTGACCGAAAGCCCGGTCGGCGGCGAAATTGTGGCGCTGAAATCGATTTCGGTAAGACTCCAAGCCCAGTGCTGCGTGCGCGACAGATCGTATGGCGGGTAATCGGTCTGAGTTTCCCAGTTGACACAGCAAAGGGTTAACACATCGTTACTCTGCGACCATTTTAGATATTTTACGTCGGCCCCGTTGTACGGCGTTGTCAGCGTGTAGACGCGGGCAATCGTACCACCGACGCCCCCATAGGGCATGACATTCGTCGTATCGATGGCCGAGCCGTCCAGATTCGAGAGTGTGAGCGTCGTGGAGGTCGGAACGGTCAGCACGACGTACTGGCGGCCGGCTGTCGAATCCAGACTTGTGCCGGTCCCGGTGATGTAGACCTGATCGCCCTTTGAAAAGCCGTGGGCGACAGAAGTTGTGATGAGGCCCGGCAGTGCCCTGGTAATCGTCGTGATCGTCTTTGCGGGCTCCAGGACATAGCCGCCATTCATTATGACTCGCATATACCGGTGCCCGAATTCGAGCACGTAGGTCTGAATCAGGTTGAACTGGAAGGGGATGAGCTGCACATCGTTTGAGGATACCTTGCACCGTCCCACAAACATCGTCCCGCCGCGGTTGGAAAGGCCACCGGGAGGAAGCACCATGAAGTTTCGGACAAGGCGAACCCCCAGGTGAAACTTATCCAGATCGTAGCGCGAGGCCATCGCCGGGGCCAGCTCTCCGGCGCTGAAAGCCGGTTGAATAAAGTTTACTGGCATGATCCGCCCCCTAAAGGTTCAACAGAAAGCCGCGCACGGTGACGCCCGGCGTTGCCGAAACATTGCTGTTTTTGTACCAGAAGCAGTTGGGGGTAAGGAGCGGAAGCTCGAACTGCCCCTCGCCTGCAGACGCGTTCTGGACTGCGTAGAGAAGAAAATAATCGTTTGTTCCATCGGCGCTGAAGGCAAACGTGGCCGACCCCGTCGAGGCCAAAAAGTAGGCGCTGAAAAGGCCCGTTACGGCGCAAGGAGGAAACGGCGCGACGCTGCATTGCGTGTAGTTGGCCTGTGCTGCCAGGCTCACGAATCGGGGAACATCGAAGAGGACCTTGTTTGCGAACTGATGAAACCGGACGAAGTGAGCGTTCGCATCGGTCAGGGCGCAACCGACAAGGCGGGCGTAGGTGTAGGCGGAGACATAGGTCTTGTCGACAAAAGTCCAGTAGGGGCCTGTTGAAAGAAGCGCCTTTATGTTCGTACCGTCCCCGATCAGCCAGACATAGTACCAGGTCGAAGCGGCGAGACTTCCGGCATCGAGCCCCCCGGCCCCGAGCGAGGCGCCGGAGGCCGTAAAGCTCAAGGGAGCCAGGTCAACCTGTGACGCCCAGGTCTGGAACAATTTCAACCCGGCCACATTGGGCAGCGTGACCGAACCGGCATTGACGCTGATGTCGGTATTGGAACCACTGACATTGGCGATCAATAAACCGGCGGGCAAAGGCAATATAGCCGGGACCATGGGCTCTGAATCGATCGCGTAAACATAATTTCCATCTGTTACACAGTCGAGAACGTCTCCCTTCGTAAAAGCCACCGTCTGCCCCTGGTGGCCGATGATGCCTCCCGCGGGAAGCCCGCTCCACCAGGTGGCGAAATCTACCACCGTACAGGAATCTGCAACGATGATCTTAAATCTGTGGCCCGGCGTCATATCGCAAAATCCGGTGAGCACCGTCGCCTGCGTGTTGGCGGTTTTATAGACGGAGGCGAGCCCCGCGAGACTCTGCGTCGAAAGGTTTGCGGGAAACACGACGGGCTGGCTTATGGAGAGTGAAAGATTGGATGCCTCGGATACCGAAAGCGCCAACTGCTGGGTCTGCATGGTCAGATAGTCGAGCGCAGCCTCCACGACTTCGGGGTAAAACCCTCCCTGGTTTTCGAGGCTCGTATTCTGCTGGTAGGGCACGATTCGGCGGATCGTAATGGACCAGCCGTTCGCAAGCGGACTCCCGGACAAAGGATAGGTGACCGTTCCCCCCGGCGTCGGATTTGGGGCCCCCGGGACCCCGTTCCCGATTCCGGTGACCGAATACTGCGAACTTTGCAAAACCGTCGAAATGGCAGGAGAGACGTTGTTGTTGGTTATCTCCACCTGCAGATAGGCCGCTTTAGCCAGGGCGAAAGAATACGGGAAAGTCTTGGTCGCCCCGTCGCCCTGATAGGTTACGTAACTTTGCGTACTGGTCAGCATAGGATTACCTGTTCCTCTACGGTTATGGTAACAAAGCCGAGGTTCATGGCGGCCCGGGGAGATCCGGAGCCGCTCGCCTCTACCCTGGTTGCCCCCGGTGCCGCTCTGTCCGCACGGAGATGACTGGTTGCCACAAACGCGCCTACAGCCCAGAAGAGAAACCCCCAAAGGATCAGACTGCAGGCTACCGAGATGGGAAAACCGACTGTCCAGAATCGTCTGCTCATGGCTATCCTTCCAGTAGTAAGCGAGTGTAACAGCACATGGGGAAGACACACGAAATTGGCCCCTGCGGGCACATTATCCACAGCAGCACCTGCTGCCGTGAAGCAAATGGCATTTATTGCGCTGCACAGGGGGAAACTTCCCGCAACTTTATCTCTCCCCTGCGGGCTACGCTTACCCGCAGTTGTCCTCATTCCAGCCATTCGACATCCCACCCCTTGCCCGGATCCAGTCGGGTGTGGGATTCGGAGAGATGGGCTGCTCATTGGCATCAACCGCCCTTGCTGTCGTGGCAAGCATCTGGGCTTTGGTCCACAGCTCCTTATCCATCTGCTTATCGCCTATGAGCGAGCCCACCAGCTGAGAGGCCAGCGCGTACACAAACGCCTCCGCAAATTCGTCGTCCCACATGCTCGGATCATCCACCATGGCGGTGTACACGAGCAGGGCGTTTTCGATATTGCTCAGGACAACCCTGATCTGGTTCCCGGAGGCGTCGTGATCCATGGCGATCTGATAGCGAGCCGGGTCCTCCAGGGACATATCCGCGATCCCCGGGAAGAAGACCGGCGCCCCGGAAATCCCCGGCCATAGTGACACGTAGTTTCCTCCCGTCCCCGGAACCATATCCCGGGGACGATTTACCTGCCGCAAGCGCACACAGTCCTGCGGCCATACGTATTCATACAGCCAGGACACGATCCGGGCGGGAGTACTGCCGGCCGGGTTTGCCGCGCTTATCGGAACGAGGGGCAGCGGCGCCGTCCCGTTCGGGTTCTGCGGCGTTCCCGGCGCTGCGGCAATAAGGGCCGCCTGGACGGTCGTCCTCGCAAAAGACCAGGGAGCAAGGCGCAATAACGTCCGACACGTCGCCTCAAAATGGAGCGTGCAGGCGCGAGCCTCGGGACTCGCCTCGCTCATCGCGGCAATGGAGGATCGTGTCCCTATGACGGATAAGGCGCGGTTGCACAAATCGACGTTCGAAGGCATGCCTTGCTCCTTTCAGACCTGATTGTCACGTTCAGCCCAAAGTGGTTTTCGCCCCGGAAGCAGTAGTGGCGGCCCTGGTCTGCAACCCCTGCGGTCCGGTCAGTATCGTGCTGGCCGCACCGTACTGCATTGCAGCCAATTGCTCCTGGTTCGACGTCGCATTCTGCACGCCCTGGTCCGGAAGGCTCGGAGGCGGCGGAGTGACAGGGGCAGATGCAACAGATGGAACAGATGGAACTGAGATCGACGGGGCGCCCATTATCGTCTCCTTTCCCGGCCGCGTTCTTCCGGTCTGCCGGCTCGCCCGCGCTCGCCGCTTTTTTTCCCTTTCCCGATGCCCGGGAACTTTTCACTCACCTTCTGCCGTACCTCGGCCTTCTCGGCGGGGGTCCCGAACCGGGAGACACGAGCCAGGGCGTCTTTTGCGTGCGCCTTATCCTCTATCGGGTAACTGCCTTTTCCCGCCGAACCCGACCGTTTTCCGGGAAGTGCGAAATCACTTTTCGCAATCTTTTTCCGTTCCTTCGTCGTGAGCCTCGCCATCTGCGATTTCCTCCTCGATCCTGTTTTTCATTGCGCTAAAAAGCTCGATTGGTCATCGAGTTACTTTGCTTCCGGAGGGAAGCCCTTCGTGGCAATGCCTGTTGAACGCGTCCCAGA
>JBMFWU010000219.1:0-6990 GCA_049964955.1 Syntrophobacteraceae bacterium | reverse complement strand
GCAGCGGTTCGACTACCGTTTCGGGGGCCTACATCGGGCAGAAGGCGGCGAGCGGAGATGCCTGGGCATTTCAGAGCACTCCCGCGCAATTCAAATTTTCCGGCGCAACGACTGTCACCATCCCGGCAAACGGGTCGGTGACCTCCGATCCGCTTACCTTTGCCTACTCGGCGGCCAACGCCTATATCGTCTCGATCGGTTACTCCTCCTACTCGGTCAATTACGGGGCCGGGATAAATTATGGCGCGAGCTACGGAAAAGCAGGCGACTACGCCAACGCAGGGACGCTCGATCCTTCCGGCTACTCCAGTCTCGGGTTTGCCTGGCATGGACTGAGCGCCGTAACACTGGTGGGCGCTGGGCCAAGTTCTCAGACAAACACCTGGGAAGCAAACGTCCCGGCGCAGGTCTACCGGGTAAATCTCGACGGAACTCCCGGAACTCTCGTATCTGCGCTCAGCGCGGTGACCGCTCCAGGCAATTTCTACTGGAACGGCGGCCAGCTGTTTGTCTACGGCACGGCCAGTCCCGACACACTGTACAGTGACATTGAGGCCTCGCAGTCCTCCTACGGCATAGTCGACTCCCCCGCCCAAAGTTACATCACCCTGGATGGTCTGCATGTCACTAACGCCAATCTGCGCGGCATCAGCAGCAGCGGGAACAACTGGGTCATTCAGAACTGTCTGATCGATTATTCGGGGGGAGGCCCGTCGGGTTATTCTCACGGCATATTTTTGAGCGGCAGCAATTCGGTGGTGAAAAACTGCGCCTTCAATCAGATCAACAAGTGGGGAGTGTCGGTAACAGGCAATAACAATCTGATCGAAAACAACACCATGACGGGTTGCTGGGACGGCAAGACCTACGCCCAGTTGGGTGGCGGATCGGGGATAACGACTCAGGGGGCAGGGAATACCGCTTATGCCAATTTTATCTCCGGGAGCTACCACTGCATCGATGATGTGGGCGGCTCACAGGACTCGACCTGGGACTACAATCTGTGTGTAACCTGGGGAACAAACGGGCTCGACCACGAAACGGGCGTCTCAGGCCATCCGGTAAGGATTTACAACAACACCGTGATTCACACCGATGGCGCCGGGTGGGGCAGTGGACACGGAATCGTATGCCAGACAAACGGCAATTATGCGGATATTCAAAATAACATCGTCGTGGTGAACGGCACGCAGACGAATGTGAACTATGAGGCGATAGCCATCAGCGCAAACTCGTGGACCGGGATCACGCTCAATAACAACGATTACTATCTCGCCCCCGGTACGACCGGGATGATCGGGCAGGCGGGATCGACCCAGTATCCGACACTTTCGGGCTGGCAGGCGGCCGTAAACGGCCTGGTCACGGGAAATGATGCTCAATCGATTTCTGTGGACCCCAGGCTTTCAAACTCGACGTATCTGCAACCCACCGACTTTGCCTTGCAGTCGAGCTCGCCCGCCGTAAACGCCGGCGTCCACCTGGGTCTCACAAACGATTTTTTCGGAAACCCCATCGAGGGGGCCCCGGACCTCGGGGCAATCGAGTACCAGTTTATGCCCAATCCCGGTTCGCTCTGGTGGTAGCGGCTGGCGCCGCACCCGGATGGCCTGGCCGGTAGGCACCGCCATTCGCACTCCTGGTGGCACTTTATGGGTTGCGCTTTGTGTGGGACGGTCGTAGGTTGGGGTGAGCCCCGCGAACCCCAACCGAAATCCGATGGGTGAAGCGAAGCGCAACCTGAGATAAGAAGGAGATAAATCCATGGGTGCCGATCTGAGCAAAATCGATATCCTGACCAGGCGTGAAATCGAAGCGCTGATGATCAGGCCCCTGATCGAAGCCTTTATCGAGGAGGTAGGGCGGGATAGGGCGCTTGCAAGACTGCGGGCCGTTATCAAATCGCTTGCGTTCGAAAGCGGTATGCAATTGGCCAAACGGATGGGCGGCACGAGCATCGCCTGTTTTGCCGAGGGGTTCAAAGGCTTTGGCGTTGGCCGGGACCTCGAAGTGGAGCAGCTGGAACTCTCCGAGACCCGGTTCGATTTCAACGTCACTAGGTGTAGATATGCCGAGATGTACAAGGAACTGGGGATGGCCGATCTGGGAGGGATTCTTTCCTGCGGGCGCGATTTCGAACTCGTCGCCGGCTTTAATCCACGAATGAGCCTGCGGCGCACCCGGACCATCATGGAAGGATGCGATCACTGCGATTTCCGAATCGTACTGTGCCCCTGAATGAATCTTCTCGGGTCAATGGTCCTCGACACCACTGGACTCGTGGGTGTATACCGGGAGCATTGTTTGAATGAGTTTGTCTTTGTCATCCCAGAGCTTATTCAGCCAATCCTTGAATCGCCTGCGGTGTGCCGGATCCGTAACAGATTCGAGTAACTCCGGGGTGACAGGCATCTGTTTTACCCGTACCTTTATTTCCACGGAGTTGCTGCACAAAAATGTCCACAATCCCGGAGCTCCTTTCGGATATACTATCGTCACATCCAGTATGGCATTAAGTTGTTGGCCTAACGCGTTTAGCACAACGGCCATGCCGCCCGGTTTAGGCTTGAGCAGGTGGGTAAAGGGCGACCTGTCTTTTTCCCGTTTTGCCGTGGTAAAACGTGTTCCTTCTACGAAATTCATTACGGTTACAGGCAGCAATCTGAATTTGCTGCAGGCATTGTAAGCTGTTTCCATGTCCCTGCGGGTCGAGGATTTTCGTTTCATAAAAGGGAAATCCAGGGCCCACCATGCGATTCCAAGGAACGGCACCCAAATCAACTCTTTTTTGAGGAAGAATTTCAGAACCGGGATCTTGCGGTGGAAGATGCTCTGCAAAACGACAATATCAACCATGGACTGGTGATTTGCCACCAGCAGATACCAGGCATCGGGCTGCAGTCCATCGATGCCCTGGACGTCCCAACAGATATTTTTGGTCAGTTTCAAACCCAGAATGTTGACCCCGACCCAGCCGTCTGCGATCGCGTTGGCCAGTTTACCACAGACAATACGCGAACTCCGGATTGGAATAAGGAGCTTTACCAGCGCCACCACGTAGAGCAGAAGCGAGCAGACGATGGTATTGACGGCGAGCGCCATAAACAATATGGCTCCCTGGAGCGGGGCGGGCAAAAATCGTAGCATGTTTCTTAACATTTTCTTCCAAATCCGCATAAATACGTTGATTTACTTACCAACGAGCGTATGTGATTATTCTTGTTATATCGGGTAGGAGAAAAAATCGGAAGAGTCGGCGGCGAGTAAGTTTGATTAAATTCTTTTTCCCGGCCACAGCTATCTCAGCTTCCTCAATCTCTCGTTCACCGCCTCCAAATCGAGACGTTCAGGGTCGAAGTCATCGCCTGCCCAGTCATGCAGGTTTTCATGCTCTTCATGGGAAGGATCGAAATAGGCTGCTAGAAAATCTTCATATCCCCAGACTCCGCCAACATTTTCAGGTGGACATGCCCTCGCGCCTCCCAGGCAGACGGGAACGAATTTGCCCGTTTCGCCTTTCATAGTCTTTTCGACGCGAGAAGTTGTAGAGATGCTCCTCATCCCAGCCCATAACAATCTGCAAAATCTTGTGGAATTTATGCAGGGTGATGCTGCCGGGAACCAAAATGCTACGCCAGATGGCAGGTTCGATACCTTTTAAAATGACCTTCAATTGAAAAACGAGCGATGGAAGATTGGATTTTTTGCTCTTTGCGTCCATTTCTCCTGTTCCATGGCATGATCTCGAATGCAATGACGATCGATTCTCCAAACCAGTGCCTGGGGCGGGAATCGAACCCGCACGGCGACAAGCGCCAAGGGATTTTAAGTCCCTTGTGTCTACCGATTCCACCACCCAGGCTTTGAAAAAATTACCGCATTATTACCACAGTTGAAGGGATTCGTCAAAATCGGTCGACTGGACTTTGTCCAATCGACAGTCGAAAGTAATTTTGTCCGGGAGTTGGGGAAGGAGGTCCAAAGCATTGCCCGCGGTTTCACTGGAAACCGCGGGCAATGCAGGTTTTCAATCCATACCGGTAAACGGTTTAGAATGGAATGCGCAGTTCGCCTACCACTGCGTTGCTTTGGGCCTTGTTGCCGACAACGCCAATGTATCCAAGCGAGGTAGTGAGGCCGCTATTGGCTTTGAAGGTCAAACCGGCCCTGATTACGGCCATGTCCTGGCTCATATCGGGGACGGGGACCGCCAGATTGACAGGCGTGTTGGCAAAAGAGACCGGCAGGGTGTCCGGGGACAGACCGAAGCCATGTTGCCAACCGGCCTTGAGCATCGGCAGGAGGACGCCCTTCGAGGTATGGAAAGAGCGCTCCACCTTTACTCCCACTTCGGAGAACACCTCGTCGGTTGTGCGGCTGCCGATTCTCATGGATGCAAGAGTCCCCGCTTCATCGATCGCGCTTTCGCCCAGATTGTAATAGCCGATTGAGGCAAAAGGCTCCACGTCCCATTGACAGACTGGAAAGCTGTGTCCCGCTTCAGTCAGTATCGAAAAAGCGTTTCCCCTGTGATTGCTGCTGTTGAGGGATTGTGGTAGTGAACCGATAGTGACCATACGATTCATACTATACTGATGATTACCATAGGTGAGAATGCTCTCGACGTAGGAGCGATCGTTGAACCATGTCCCGTAGGCAGATCCGTACAGGCTGTTTATGTCGCTCGTGCCGGGCATGCCATACATATCCAGCGTGGTGTAGGAATAGGCGAAATTGGCGCCCAGGATGAGATTTTTGCTAAAGGCGTGATCGAGGCCCAGGGCGAAGCCGTTCGAGCCGAAATCATAGCCGTTATCGCTGTCAGGCGCGTCTTGAGAGCCCCACTGGCCAAAACCCTGCATCCAGAAGCCGATTCCGCCGGGAGCCTGCGGCGCGCCGGCCAGTCCTTGCGCACCCACGGACGCAAGGAGCGGGAACGAACTCTCCGAAACCGTGCCGGGCGTATCTTGCGCGCGTTCGAGCGACCGCATGGACTCCAAACGCTGCTGCAGCGAGCGCTCGTATTCCCTGGTGATGTCGAAGGTGGCGTTTGTGGCCGCCCAATAGACGCTCGGGGTAAGGCTGTCGAAGGCGGTGCGGAACTCCGCGGGGTCAAGCCTCTGGAATTCAGCCAGGAGCAGGGCGAAACGGCCGTTCGGGTCCTTGGCGAACAGTTGATCCAGGAAACCCCCCACCGCCGAGGTCGTCGGGTCGTAGGCGACGGAGCTGAAGCTGTTTACCAGGGGTTTTATCTGGACCGTATCGGCGCCGGGCGGATCGACGTATGCCACACTGAAGCTCAATAACGGCGTGTTGGGAATTGCCAAACTCAAGTTAGAGAAACTTCCCGTTAATTTGCCCGTGAGCACGGAGTATGTCATGCCGTTTTGCAGCGGCTGTGTGTTATTCAAATTTATTTGCAGCCGGCCATCCAGGTTGGCTGCGCTGGAGATATTCAAGCTGCCGCAACTGCCGTTATTGCCAAGGGTGACCTGCAATTGTCCCGTGTTGGTCTGGGTGTAATTACCGGTGAGGGTGGTGGCCGTTGTGCCGAGGGAAACGAAGCCGCCGTTTATCAGCGTGCCGGCGCCGAGGTTGACTACTGGACCTGCATTGTAAGTGGCGCCCTGATAGTTGTTGACCGTGATACTGCTCGTGCCGCCGGGCAGGCTGAGTCCGCTGTTCATGGACGATGCGGCCTGATTGCCCGAGGTGATCGAGCCGGTGATCGTGCCGTGATTGTAGACGTCCAGATTCGCGCGGCTGGGAGCGCCGTAGGACGTTTGCTGCATAATCGCCGTACCATTCGCTCCGTCCAGGGTGGTGATGGTGCCAAGATTATTCAGGGTATTTTGATTTCCGTCCATAATAAGGACGCCATAGGCATTGTAAGTGGTGGTAGAGCCGTCGGGATTTGTGGCCGTGCCGGAGTGGCCGCCCTGAACGGTGCCGCTGTTCCCCGGCGCGTTGATGACGACGTCGATATTGCCGTCGCCGTTGGCGCCGAGGCTCTGGGCCACGATGCCGCTGGAGCCCAGACCGTTGGCGATAATGTTTCCGGGGTCCGCCGAAGTGTTGGGACCGTTCAATGTGACGGTCACATTGCCGGCCGTGTCCCCGCCCGCGGTGCTCTGGGCGACAATACCGTCGGCGTCCTGCCCACAGGTGGTGATGTTGCCAGTCTGGGTGACAGTCACATTGCCGCCGGTGCCGCTTGCGCCGCTGAAATTGCTGCCGTTATACAGATTGCCCCACAGGAATTCGTTGGTTGTCGAGCCGCTGCCGCCCGAGCCCCCGACGCTTTGTGCCAGGATGCCGTCGGAGTCGTTTCCCGAGGTGGTGATGTTGGCGGTGTCGGTAACAGTGACATTTCCTCCCGAGCCGCCGCCGCCGCCGCTCCCACCGATATTTACCGCCAGGCCGAAGTACTGTGTAAAGTTCATGCCGTGCCACGGGCCCCCCAGTGTGCTGGCGGCCCCTCCACCCCCGCCTATGCTCTGGGCGTAGATGCCGTACGCCTGCTGCCCGGAGGTGGCAATGTCGCCGCCGTTGGTCACCTGGACCGCGCCACCGTTGCCGGCCGCGCCGCCCGAGCCGCCTATGGCGATCGTGCCGAATTGGAGGCCGTTATCGGTGCCGCCCCCGTTGCTTTCCTTATCGGTAAACATCTGGCTCTGATCGTAGGCTGCAACACCGCCGCCGCCGCCCAGGCTCTGGGCGTATACGCCATCTGCGCCGTCGCCTGTGGTGGTGATGGCGCCGGTATTGGTTACTGTGACACTACTGCCTGCCCCGGAGCTGCCGGCGCTGCCTCCCACACTGAAGGCCAGGTCCAGACTCGGTAAGACCCAGCTTTTCCAGTTGGTCAAATCTTCGGATGGGATCGCCAGGCCGTTTGAGCCATCGCTGCCCGAGCCTCCGCCTCCGCCCACGCTTTGCGCGAAGATCCCGTAGGCGCCAATCCCGGAGGTTGTGACCGAGCCGCTATTG
>JBMFWU010000218.1:0-7013 GCA_049964955.1 Syntrophobacteraceae bacterium | reverse complement strand
TGAAACAGGAGAACCCTCCCCGGGACCAGGGAGGGTTCTTCGACACGCACTGTTTTCCGGGCGTAAGCCCTTCATTCAGTTATAACTGCTTTTCCTTCTTCACTTTGGCCAGGTGCTTTTTCGCATGCTTCGCCATAATCTTTTTCTCAGCGTGCTTTTTTGAAACGTGCTTTTTCGCCACGGAAGCCTTTTTGTGTGCGAGAGTCCTCACCGCTTTTTTTGATTTCACGGTTTTTTCTTTCGCGGCTTTCTTCGTCGTTGCGCCTGTCACAGCCTTCGGTGCAGCTTTTTGCTCCGTAACAACCGGGGCCGGGGTCGTGGTCGCGGGCTTCTCTTGCACCACGCTCTTTGTCGCATCCGCAGGAGTCGCCGGTTTTTGCGCCGTCTGGGCAAAAACAGGATTACAAACAAAAGCCATCGAAATCACGCCCGCGCCAAAAATGTAAGCCAATTTCTTCATTTTCTTCTCCATTTGAGTTAGTTGCCGGGCGTCCCCATGCAACCCATTGCATCGCCCGGTGAGCCAGTACTAAGGCAAAGCGCGTGCCAGAGGCCCAATTTTCCGCAAACGGAAGGCAAGTAGCTGATATGGCGCTATAAACTGATTCTATCCCAGGGGCGCTCCAAGCTTTGTCGGAGATGGGCGGCCCCGGGGAAACCAAAATCTTCTCACTTGCGGGGGACATGTGCAAAAAATGTATCACGGCGGTGTCGAGGCGACGGAGCGCCTCCACGTCCGATGGCTTCCAGCAGGTATCGGGGGAAAAGCTGGGGAAAAGAGGCGAGTACAAAAAAAGGATATCGGGCATCGGAGGGCGTCTCCGATGCCCGATACTGGTTACAGCTTATCCGGCGACGAGGGCCCCTTTGGCCGTTCGGACCTCCTGGCCCAATCTTCGCTCCTTTAATGCGATCTGGGCTGCGGCAAGTCTTGCGATCGGCACGCGAAAGGGCGAACAGCTGACGTAGTTAAGCCCGAGTTTATGACAGATGGCGATAGACTTCGGATCGCCTCCGTGTTCCCCGCAGATGCCGACTTCCAGATCGGGGCGAGTCTTTCTGCCCGATTCGACCGCCATGCCCATGATTTTGGCAACTCCGTGCTCGTCGATGCTCACAAACGGGTTTTCCGGCAAAATTTCCCTGCGCATGTAGTCGATGAGGAAGCCCTTTTCGGCATCGTCCCGGCTTATCCCGAAGACCATCTGGGTAAGGTCGTTTGTGCCGAAGGAGAAAAATTGGGCATACCCGGCCATTTCATCGGCCGTAAGGGCGGCCCGAGGGACCTCGATCATGGTGCCGAACTTGTAGTCGATAGCCATGTCGTGCTCTTCCATGACTTCCCGGGCAACCGCTTCGAGGGCGTCTCTTTGTATCTTCAGCTCATTGGCGTGCGCGGTGAGCGGAATCATGATTTCAGGATGGACATCTATTCCTTCCGCCGCGCACTGGCAGGCCGCCTCGAAGACGGCGCGAACCTGCATCTGGGTGAGCTCAGGCATTCTGATCCCGAGGCGCACGCCCCGAAGCCCAAGCATCGGGTTTGCCTCGTGAAGCGTTTCCACGAGCTTAAAGACGCGCTCGTATTCTTCGATCTTTTTGAGGAGCTCATTGATTTCGGCCAGGTCGCGTGCGTGTTGGAGCCTGATTTTGCAGTCGGCAAGCTGAGTAAGGAGCTCTTCCGATCCCGGCAGGAATTCATGCAGAGGAGGGTCTATGAGACGAATGATTACCGGCAGCCCGTTCATCTCCCGGAAAAGACCGCTGAAGTCCTCGCGCTGGTAGGGCAGCAGGTCGTCCAGGGCTTCGCGCCGCTCGACGGGGTCGTTTGTCATGATAAGCTTCTGAATGAGCGGAAGGCGTTCGGTTTGGAAAAACATGTGTTCGGTGCGGCAAAGGCCGATGCCCTTGGCGCCGAATTCTCTCGCGCGCCGGGCGTCCTTGGGATAGTCGGCATTGGTCCAAACCTGCAGCCGGGCAGCGTCGTCGGCCCACTGGAGCAGCTTCATGAGCCATGGATCCGAAATGTCCGGGATCATGGTTTCGAGCTTTCCGAGGAACACCTCGCCCGTGGTGCCGCTAACCGAAATCCAGTCCCCTTCGTTGATGACCTGGCCGCCAACCGTCATCTGATGGCGCCCGAGATCGATGTCGAGGGCAGCCACGCCGACAACGGCGGGCTTTCCGAACTGGCGGGCGACGAGGGCGGCGTGGCTGGTGCGCCCCCCGCGGCTCGTAAGGATTCCCTGGGCCGCGAGCATGCCGTGCACGTCGTCGGGCTTGGTCTCCGGCCGCACCATGATCACTTTTTTGCCTTCCTTTTTGGCCCAGTTTTGCGCAAGGTCGGCGGTAAAGGCCACCATCCCCACCGCGGCCCCGGGAGAAACATTCAAACCACGCGCAAGCAACCTGCCCTCGGCCTTGGCTTCCCGCTTGGATTGGGCATTGAACTGCGGATGGAGGAAAAAGTCCACCTGGTCGGTCGTAACGCGCTTTTCGACGGCTTCCTCACGGGTGATGAGCCCCTCCTCCACCATATCGACCGCGATGCGAACAGCGGCCATGGCCGTGCGCTTGGCGTCTCGCGTCTGAAGCATCCAGAGCTTCCCGCGTTCGACGGTAAATTCTATATCCTGCGTGTCGCGATAATGCTTTTCGAGTGTGGCGCAAACCTGCCCGAACTGCTTCCAGGTCTCCGGCATCGCGACCGCCATCTGTTCGATCGGCAGCGTTTCCCGGATTCCCGCCACGACGTCTTCGCCCTGCGCATTGATGAGGTAGTCGCCCTCGATCTTTTTTTCGCCGTTTGTGACATTGCGGGTGGTGGCTACGCCGGTTGCGCTGGTGGTTCCCATGTTGCCGAAGACCATCGCAACGATGTTTACGGCCGTACCGAGATCATGGGCAATCTTTGCCGCTTCCCGGTAATCGACCGCGCGTTTCCCGTTCCAGGACCGGAAGACCGCCTCGGTAGCCAGGTGAAGCTGCTCGTAGGGATCCGTTGGAAAAGGCATGTGGCTGTGATGCAGGAAGACGTCCTTGAATTTGCCGATGACGACCTTCCAGTCATCGGCCGAAAGCTCCGCGTCGCTTTTAGCGCCACGCGACTTCCTGGCTTTGCTTATAATCTCCTCGAAGGGTTCGTCGGGGACCCCCATGACCACGGAGCCGAACATTTGAATGAGGCGGCGGAAGGAATCATAGACAAAGCGAGGATCGCTGGTCGCCTCGATCATGCCTTTTACCGTGTCGTCGTTCAGCCCGATATTGAGCACCGTATCCATCATGCCCGGCATGGAAAATTTTGCCCCCGAGCGGCAGGATACGAGCAAAGGCCTATCATGATCTCCGAACTTTTTCCCGGCTCTTTTTTCCACCTCGACCAAGGCCGTAAGTTGCTGCTCCCACATCGTTTCGGGAAATTTCATGCCTTCGGCCAAATAGCAGTTGCAGGCTTCGGTAGTCACGGTAAACCCCGGAGGCACCGGCAGACCCAGTCTCGTCATCTCGGCCAGATTGGCCCCCTTGCCCCCCAGAAGGCCCTTCACGTCTTCCCAGTCACCGCCCGCATAGGACGCCGCCTGATCGAGTTCATCGAACAAATAGACCCATTTTTTCGCCATAACCGGTGCTCCTCGGGAATCTTGTGGTGTGAAACGTATCGGATGGGTTTAGTGCAACTCTCACCTATGCAATTATGTTGATAATACAACCCCCTGTCAATATTCTACTCGCCATGGCATAAAAAACTCTTGATTATGGGGTTACAATAGCTGCAAAATAGCTCGTTTCTGAAATGGAAACTGCCAAGTGCACCTCCCGGGAGTTCGGGCTGGACACTTTCGATTGATGGATCTAAAAATACCAGGAGTACCCCGATGGTTCTGAAAAGCGACGCTCTAAAATACCACTGCGAAGAGAGGGCGGGAAAAATTGAAGTCAAGCCCATAAAACCGTGCTACACGCAGCGCGATCTCTCGATGGCCTACACCCCCGGTGTGGCCGAACCCTGCCGAGAGATCGAGTGCGTAACCGAACGGGTTTTCGACTACACCATCCGGGGGAACCTGGTGGCGGTTATCACCAACGGAACTGCCGTTCTCGGACTGGGAGACATCGGCCCCCTGGCTGCAAAACCGGTGATGGAAGGCAAGGCGGTCCTTTTCAAAAGGTTTGCCGATATCGACGTCTTCGATATCGAACTGAACACCAAGGACCCCGATGAGATCATCAAGGCGGTGCAGCTGCTGGAACCCACCTTCGGGGGCATAAACCTCGAAGACATCAAGGCCCCCGAATGCTTCTACATCGAAGAACGGTTGCGGGAAACCATGAACATCCCGGTATTCCACGACGACCAGCACGGAACGGCCATCATTTCTTCAGCCGCCCTTCTCAATGCCGTCGAACTCCAGAATAAGAAGCTCGATGAGGTCAAGGTGGTGATGTCCGGCGCAGGCGCTGCCGGAATAGCCTGCGCAACCCTTTATGTCCGGCTCGGGGTAAAAAGGGAAAACATTTACCTGGTCGACTCCAAGGGTCTTGTCTACCACGGCCGCAAAGAGGGAATGAACCCCTATAAGGAACGGTTCGCAAACGGCGAAAAACCCATGACGCTTGTAGAGCTTATGAAGGGCGCAGACGTTTTCGCCGGCGTCTCGGCCGCGGGCCTGGTGACCAAGGAGATGGTAAAGAGCATGGCGGACAAGCCCATCATTTTCGCCATGGCCAATCCGGACCCCGAAATCAGCTACCCCGACGCACTGAGCGTTCGAAGCGACTTGATCATGGCCACGGGGCGCTCCGATTTCCCCAACCAGGTCAACAACGTGCTGGGTTTTCCCTATATTTTTCGGGGCGCCCTGGACGTAAGGGCCCGCGCCATAAACGACGAGATGAAGATCCAGGCGGTGCGCTCGCTCGCCGATCTGGCCAAAGAAGACGTACCGGATTCGGTCTTGAAGGCCTACGGAAGCGACATGCTCGAGTTCGGACCCAACTACATCATTCCCAAGCCGTTCGACCCGCGGGTGCTGATCCGGGAAGGGATTGCGGTGGCCAAGGCGGCCGTGGACTCCGGAGTCGCCATGGCGCCGATATCGGACTGGGATGAATACCGCGACCGACTGGAAAGCCGCCTCGGGCGCGCCCAGGAGATCATGCGCCGCATCATTCACAAGGCACAGCGAGACCCCAAGCGGATCGTTTTCCTCGAAGGCTCGGACCCCAAGATCCTGCGAGCCAGCCAGATCCTTCTCGATGAAGGGATCGCAAAGCCGATTCTTCTGGGCGACCGCACCGAAATCCTCAACAAGGCGGCCGAACTGCGCCTGGAGATCGAGGAGGCAGAAATCGTAGACCCCGCTACTTCCGACCGGGTAGACGAGTATGCCGCAGACCTTCACAGGTCGCGCTGCCGGAAAGGCATGACGCCCGATAAGGCAAAAAAGCTCATGACCACGAGCAACAACTATTTCGGCTCGATGATGGTAAAGCTTTGCGATGCCGACGGCCTCGTGGGAGGGGTCAACAAGGACTATCCGGACACCATCCGGCCCGCCCTCCACACCCTTCCGCTGGAGAAGGGCACCTCGGTCATCGCCGGCGTCTACATGATGATTTTTCAAAAAGACGTGATGTTTTTTGCCGATACCACCGTCAATATCGATCCCACGGCCGAGCAGCTTGCCGAAATTGCGATCTTTACGGCCGACGCCGTAAGACGGCTCGATATCGAGCCCCGGGTCGCCATGCTCACGTTCAGCAACTTCGGCAGCACGCGCCACCCGAGAACCGATAAGGTCGCCGAAGCCACCCGGATCGTAAAGGAGCGCCGCCCCGACATCATCATAGACGGCGAGATGCAGGCCGATACGGCCGTCATCCCCGAGATCCTGAACGGCAGCTATGAGTTCAACACGCTGAAGAAGAAGGCCAACGTACTGATCTTCCCCTCGCTCGAAGCGGGCAATATCGCCTACAAGCTCATGGCAAGACTCGGCGGCGCCCAGGCGATCGGCCCGATCCTCATGGGCACAAGCGAGGCGATTCACGTGATCGAACGCCACTCGACCGTGGAAGACATCGTCAACACCACCGCCCTCGCAGTCATCGACGCGCAGGACCACAAGAAGTGCGTGTTGACTGAGTAGAGCAGGAACGGGGAGCGAGGAACGGAAGCGGGAAGCGAGAAGCGGGAAGCGAGAAGCGGGAAGAAAACCGGTTTTTTGCTTCCCGCTTGAGCATTTCGACAATATCCTAGTACAAATTATCTTATTTCAGCACTCCGGTAGCACGTTACATTATTGGCATCGAGGACTCCCTTATAGATGAAAATACCAATCGATCAATTAAGGGACTGTCTCTGTGGTTATATAGAAGTCTTTAATGTCCTTCCTTTGTAAAGGCCTATTTTTCAAATAAATAGTAAAACCTCTAATTTTTCCCGACTGTGTCCGACGGCAATACAGCCAGGGAGATCCGGAACGTGAGCGCCGTAGCTTCCCTCGCCCTTCTCCATGACCACCATGTCTTTCATATTGTTCCTCCGGTTACTTCAGGCCGACCAGTTTCAAGATGCTCCCCAATGTTCCCGGAGGAATATCAACATTTGCTTTGCCCTGCACAGTTATTGAACCAGGTTTAAGGGGGTGGCTGCCACGCATGCCCACCTGCCTCCTTCAGGGCAGGTCTTCAACCCAGCAAAGGTTTTCCGCAGTGAGCCGGCTCTTGCAAATTCTGTCATAGAAACGCCGGTCGGCTGTAACCATCTGTGCCTCGAGTACAATCGCAAGGATGAGATACACGCAATCATAGGGGCTACTTCGGGTTTGCGCAGCAAGCTCAAAGGCGGAGTCCATCAGCAGTTGAAAGGGATGCTTCTGCAGGGGGAAAATGGCTATCGCAGAACGAACTTCCTGTGCCTCTTCTCTGGATATCTCTCGCCGTCTCATCTTCCTGCAAAGAACGCTATCAATTTCGAGCAGGAAAAAGTCAGGGACGTGCAATATATG
>JBMFWU010000217.1:0-7159 GCA_049964955.1 Syntrophobacteraceae bacterium | reverse complement strand
GTCTTGTCTTGCCTGCAAACCAAATTTCGCTCTGAAATCAATTTTTATAGGTCGATGCAATGAAACAAGTTTCTTCGCAAACTCTTCCACTGTTTCAATTGAGGAAATCTTTGTGAATGAAGCCAAATCGGAAATGATGCCGTTTTTATCTGCCATTTCATCAATTTTTGTTCTCAGAGCGTCAGCTTTAATTATCGGGCCGGTATCGAAACCATTTCCGGAAGGGCGGGATATGATGCTTTTCGGAGCGATTAGGATCAAACTGAGAAACTCTGGTTTTATTGAAATCCCCATTCGCCTTGGAAGGATATCATTGCTTTTGAAAAAGTCCTCTAAAAACCGGATATGTCGTCTATTTTGCTCAATCGGGGACTCAATTCCAAACGTCTTCCGTTCGACGCACTCTCCGCCCGCACCCGCCTGGGTGAAGTCATGAAAGAGGCGGAGAAAGAGAATACCCCCTTCCTGGTCAGCTGGCGGGGCAAGCCTTCCGTGGTAATCCTGGGTGTGGAAGATTATCTCAGGAATATCGTCAAAAAGAACGACCTTCTGGCCGAAATCCAGCTGGGAGCGCAGAAAGCCGGTCTCGACAAAACCGCCCCGAAAGAGAGCGAGGCGGAAATTCGCTCCTATCGCCACGCGAAGAAAAACAAACAGGAATGATCGGCCTTTATGCTCAAAGTCGTCGTTGATACCAATGTATTGGTATCCGCCCTCCTCAAGCCGGACAGCGTGCCGGAACTCGTTCTTTCCCTTGTCCTTTCGGGGAAAATTATTTTATGCTCTGTCGGAGCCCATCGCCATCGAATATGAAGAGGTTTTGAACAGGCCGAAATTCAAGAAGCTCGATCAGGGAAAGGTGAAGGAGCTTCTTTCCCGCCTCAGATCGGAAGCGCACCGGGTCGATCCCGAAGACAACAAGTTCTTGGAATGCGCCGTCGAGGCCGAAGCCGATTTCCTTATCACCGGCAACACCAAACACTTCCCGCCCGGAAAATTCCAGGAGACCGTCATTCTCAATCCGACCCAATTCCTGCCCGTGGCGGCCGGGATGCTTGATTTGTGATCTTGGCCATAAACCCCACGAGCCGTGGTCTCTTTGCATATGCCCATCGCACACACTGTTGTCGCACACTGTTGAAATCACACACTGGTTGCCGCGCGGGTCGTACCAAACGGACCGCTTGACTTTACGGACGAATCACGGTTTAAGGAGGCGTTTTCGAGCCTTAGAACTGCCATTTTGCCATAGAAATTGAAGGGCTGAGTGCGGGGCGGAGCGGGCATGCCAAGGGCGAGCAGACACTACATTCCGGGTCATGTGTGGCACATAACCCATCGTTGCCACAAGAAAGAGTTCCTGCTGAAGTTTGCCAGAGATCGCAAATCGTGGCTCAACTGGCTTTTCGAGGCCGGAAAGCGTTTTGGCATAGTCATTCTCAATTACACCGCTACGTCCAACCATGTTCACCTTCTCGTCTATGACTCGGATGGCGGTGAGGCCGTCCCGACAGGTGTACAGCTCTCGGCGGGCAGAACCGCTCAGGAATACAATCGCAGGAAACACAGAAAGGGCGCTTTTTGGGAAGATCGCTATCATGCCACGGCGGTCCAGGCGGGCAGGCACCTTGCTCAATGTTTGGTCTACATGGATCTAAACATGGTTAGGGCCGGAGTCGTCAAGCATCCTTCGGAGTGGCCCCATGGCGGCTATCTGGAGATTCAGGGCGCTCCCCCGCGTTACAGGATCATCGACAGGCCCGCCTTGATGCATCTGCTGGGCATAAGCGATAGCGAGCGGCAGGGCGCTGGGCAGAAGAATCGTCCCGAGCGTGGACGGCCACGAACTCAGAGAAATGCAGGCTTATTATAATGGCCATTCTCACTCTGAAAATGCCGCTCTAAGCTACGAAAACAGGCATTTTTGGCGAGTTCATGACGATAATTCAATATGATCGCTTGGTACGACCCCGGATGGACCCGGAACAACGGCTGTCGCCCGAATCGGGGAGAAGCAACCCTCGCTTCTCCCCGTAAGGTGTTTTATGGCTTCTTTACAACTTGGGCATCATCGGTTCGGATTGTCCGCTCCAACACGTCGGATCAACTCGAGCGCTTCGGCAGGCGGTCTTTTTTCCACCCGGCGGTATTCCCGGCCATCGCGGGTCCTGTTCATCATGCCATAGTCGCAGAGCCATCTGCGCAACAGGGTGTGGTCCCCGAAATGGTGACTGTCGTGGAGAAGCAGATTGATTTCCTTTTCCGTGAAAACCCGCCGCGCAGGGATTTTGGACCAGATCAACCACAGGCACAGTTCCTGGTGACTGCGCTTTGAGGGCCATCTTACGAGCTTTCCCTCCCGGTCGATTATCCGAAGCAACCGTTTGACGCGGACAAAATCGACGGGTTCGGGGTTGGTCGCCTCAGTTCGCGCGTCCAACTGCTCCCGTGCGGTAATCTGGGCTCGATAGTGTTGAAAATTACGGTATCCGTTGGCGCGCGCCAACATATTCAACACTTCGAGATGGCTCGGCCGGGATTCGGAGTCGGCAAGCTGTTTTTTGAGAGATCGCGCAAGGGCGGAAATGTCATCCGAATGGAAGGACAAAAGGGTTCTGGACATAACTTATCCTCGATAAAGGCGCCGGTCCGGTGGATGGTGTCGGTGGTCGCCGTCTTCCGACTCGGCACGGGGGATAAGGTGTCCGGTCAATGGGATTGCGGGCAGGTTTAGCTTCCCTTACGGGGCGGCGACGCCTTGGTGAACTGCCGACCAGGCATGACTATATGCCGCGTTGCGTGGGCAGTCAACATGTTTTCCGACCTGCGTTTCCCGACCTGCCCGAGTAATGCGGCAAAGTCATTTCCCGGTGTCGTATCGGTACGGCTTCCCGGACTTGTATAGATCCAACCGCCTCTCGAACTCCACCTTCTGTGCTGAGGACGCAAGGTCAATGGCCCTTTGTAGCCATTTCGCGGCCGCCTCAAAGTCGCCCGCTTGCGCATAGGCGGCGGCAAGAGTATCGAGGACGTAAGCCGCCTTCCAACCGGTCAGCTTCCCCGCCTTCTTTGCGTATTCCTCAGCCTTGATTCCGTTGCGGTAGCGCGGGTCCGGACACGTTGCCATGATGTAGCCCAGTGAGTTGTACCCTTCGGCATTCCACGGATCGAGCGAGACGGTCCGGCTGTAGTCGGCGATGGCCTTGTCGTACCGGCGCTTGGCGTACAACGCAATGCCCTCGTTATTGAGGGCGCCCGCCCCCGTACGATCGACAGGCCGGAATACATCGATCATTTGTATGCGCTGATCGGTTCGCGCGGGGTATCGGTTCGCGCGGGGTCGCGCGCGCGGGGTCGTACCAAACGAACCGCTTGACTTTACGGACGAATCACGGTTTAGGGAGGCGTTTTTGAGCCTTAGAACTGCCATTTTGCCATAGAAATTGAAGGGCTGAGTGCGGGGCTGATCAGCGACGATTATAATTCCCGCCCAATTTTACCAAAATCGAGGATAATGCCGGGTGAGAAAGTCAACCGAAGGTTCGGCGAGTGGATTCCCTGAGAAGATAAGGATCGCACGCCAACAGCCACTGTCTTCGGATTCTTCTTGAAACGCCGCTCCAGATGTTTTATTTCCAGGTATATAATCTGTTATCCCCCCCAAGGTTTCGACCTTGGGCTGCGAAGCCCCCTCGTGGGGCTTCTGCTTTTTTGAGGAAAATAGGGGACGCACTTTACATTTTACATTCTAGAGCGCTGCGATATCAAACTTCTCGCGCTCTGCGATTTCGCTGCCCCTCCTCACAGCGATACTGGTACGGGACCGGCCCGTGCTGCTGGATTGCCGGGGTCCTTGTTTTGGTCTACGTCCGGCATGTTCTTTGTACCCGAGTGTACATTATTGCTTCCCGGGCGCTCCAGGCTGCCAGTCGAGGTGCGGAGCTAGCTTGTGGTCGCGCTCTCGTCGATAGACGAAAAGTTCGAAATCTTTACGGAACCTTCGGGGAAACGAGCAACAATGTCGAGGGTCCCGCCCATTGCCTCTATAGCCGAGCGCAAGGTAGAAATGTAGATATCGGTGCGCTTCTCCAGCTTTGCAACGTTTGGTTGTTTGATGTGCAACTCTTTGGCGAGCTTCTCCTGAGAGATCCCTCGCGCTCGTCGTAATTCATGAAGCGGCATCTCCGCGACCATTTCCCGATAGCGCGCATCGGAACGGGCAATCGCTTCCGCCGACATTTTGGCTTCCAGTTGAGCAAATTTACGAGCCATTTATCAAGCCCTCCCTGCGCAATGTTTCCAAATGTTCTGTATAGAGCCGATCTGCAATGGGAACGTATTCGTCGTACCAACGATCCTTGCCGGTCTTGTCTCCGCCGATCAACAAGATCGCGCACCGGCGAGGATCAAAGGCGTAGAGCACACGATAAGGCCGTCCGGCGTGCTGAATTTGCAGTTCACGCATGTTACCGTGCTGCGACTGCGTGACGTTACTGGAATGAGGGTACGGAAGACCCGGGCCAAAGTCGCCCAGGAGCTTAACGCCGGCGCGCACCGATTCCTGCTCTCCCTCAGCCAGGCGATCCCACCATTCGCCGAACTCATCGGTGTACTCGATGTCCCATTTCATTCTTAAAATATACCCAGAGAGGTATATATCGTCAAGGGCATAGATGGCTCGCCCCTATTGTTTTACTGCCGACAGCTCATATACCTGAGCGGTTTTGAGGGATTTCAGATGGCTCCGGGTTGGAAATAGTGTTGGAAAAGCCGAAATGACCCGAGAGAAATTAGACCGAATTTCCAGGATAAGTAATGAAGGGCGACGTGGGAGTCGAACCCACGACCTTTGGTTCCGGAGACCAACGCTCTATCCACTGAGCTAGTCGCCCATAGCTTGTGCGGTGCGGGTTTTCGGGGTGTGCCTGTGTTTGAGATTCAGGATTGTGCCCGTTTTTGTGCCCACAGCGGATTTAAGATACTCTTCCTGCCGGGCGGCTGCAAGCCTTAAATCGGCTTCATTGACGATATTGTATCGGTCGAAGACTTCGCGGGTCTTGTGGCCTGTGATCGACATTACGACTACTTCGGGGCTTCCCGACCGAATCATGTTTCGAACTGCGGTGCGCCGGCAGTCATGGAGAAGCCGGGGACCGATGCCCGCCCTTTTGCAGGCGGTGGCCCACGCCTTTCGGATATCCTGGATCGGGCCGTTTCCTTCGCGGTTGGGGAAAACATAGGGGCACAGGTTATCGCGGGCGTCGAGCTTGGCGGAGAGCATGGCGGCCAGTTCGGAATCGAGAAAAGCCATGCGCCCGGCGTTATTTTTTGTCTCGCCGGGGTTGAGCCTGACGGTTCCGGCGCCGAGGTCCACCTGCTTCCATTCGAGGTTGCAGATTTCGGATTTGCGCCATCCGGTCTTGTAGGCGAAGGTCGCAAACTCTTGGAGGTAGTCGGGCAGATTCTCGAGGAGAGCAGTGAAGTCCGCAGGCTCAAAAAAGCCCTTTCGGACATTGTTTTCTCGGAGCATGGGGAAGAAGGGCACGCGGTCAACCTTCGGGGGCGTACAGCGTGCGCCAAGGTTCATCGCTCTTTTCAGGTGGGCCAGTTCGCGGTTGATCGTGCCGTTTGCCGCGCCTTCGTCCAGGCGCTTTTCGATGTAGGTGCGGATTTTGGTTGTGGTGATTTCAGTTGCCCGGACCCCTTTAAAGAACCCCTGGAGATGGTCGATGCTGATTTGCGCCCGAACAAGGCTTTTACGCTCATTGATGCGGTAGTCGGAGAGAAGATCGGCGGCCAGGTCGTCAAACCTCACCCGCTTGGCCTCGATGTTGGGGGTTTTGCCTTGGGCAACTTCGTTGATTCTTTTCGCCAGTTCGACGCGAGCGCCGTCATAGTCGGAGGTGCCGGTGCTTTCCCTGTAGGCCTTGCCGTCTTTGTAATACTTGATCCAATAGACGGTTCCGCGCAGGTAGATCGAGCCGGGGAGCTTGCCTTTGATTTTCTTGGGGATCGTTTTCATTTTCCTTCTCCCTCTTGCCTGGAGCCTTCCAGGATTTCTTGCACCAGGACGTTTATGGAAACGTACTTTTTGCGCCTGATGGTCTCCAGGGCGGCTTTTTCCCGGAGCCAATCGGCCAATTCATCCGGCAATCTGAAGCTTATTGTTTTCATCGGGTCCCTTTCTTTTGGCTACGTTAATGCCAGTTTAGCCAGTTATGCCGGAATGTCAAGAGGGAAAATGAAGGGCTGATTTTTTTGGCTCTCAGAGATGCGCTTCATCTCCGCAGTAATCGCTAGAAATGCAATTCTGACAACCGCCAGTAAAGCAGGTCCAGAACTCCCGGTCAGGATCGAACGCCCACATTACCAGGTTTGCCCAACAGGCGGTTTTGCAGGTTCGGGATATCTGAATTGCAAATTCTACCCGCTTGCCTATGGCTACCTCATGCCTTGTTGGATGCAGTGTCATGCTTTCATCTCCGTATAATAGATAATTGCTTGAGGCCTTCGCGCGGGCGTTTGGGACCATCCATTATTATTTTGTAAACGCGGGGTTGACGCCAGATACCGACTAAATCATGAAATTCGGGGGTGCTGCGGGCGTTGGCCTCCGAAGAGCGGTAAAGCATTGCATAGGGTAAAAAGTCGAGATTATAGACGGCTTTTAGGCGTGATTCGGCTTGCCGGGGAGATTCTCCGTTAAAACCGATGAGGACATAGCACCTTTTTTTCTCCCTCGAAAAGTCTGCCATTTTTACGGCTACCTTCTCCAAATACTTCAGATCATCCGCACTGTCGCAAGCAAAAAACGCATATTTGAGCCGAATTGATTTCAATAGATCGACATGCAAGCTATCGAAGCGCCGGGCGTCCAGGCCGCCTGAGAATATGATCGGTTCGGTTTGCGCCCTGAGCATTTCAAAGACGGCAAGCAAGTTTTTCTCTGTGTGAAGCAGCACATTGTTATCAGCCACATTCCAACCTTGCTGTAGAGTCAGGGGGCGAAAAGGTCCTTCTCTTCTTGGAACAAGACAGAACGGACATTGATTAGAACAGCCACGTGATGTAAAAACCACACCAGGCTTAACGAACCTGCCGGGCATAAATTCACCGGACGGGGAACCATAGGCGGGGCCGCCCACCTGGACATTACTAA
>JBMFWU010000216.1:3530-7201 GCA_049964955.1 Syntrophobacteraceae bacterium | reverse complement strand
AAGCGCCGCTGCCTTTGGCGGCGGCGGGGCCATCAGGATTATAGAGTTGGCCGTGTGGAAGGGCCAGGCGACCTGGCAGCGGCGCCGGCCGCCCGGCGGGATATCAGGCTTCTTCGGGGTAAAGAATGAACGTTTTTCGGCTATGGACGCGGTATGTGATGAAGCCCCGGCGGTCCAGACTGAACACTTCTCTGAGGCTTCGTTCTTCAGCCAGCGCTACAAGGGTTGCATCGGCAAAATCCATCGGCACGTCGCGGTACTTCTCCATGAGTTGCAGCGCCCGCTGAAGGGACTTCTGCGTTTGTGAAACGACTTCCGCCCCTCCACGCAGAATGAATTCCAGCGCAGGTCTCTGCATGGCAAATGACGGACCCAGCAGATAGATCACCTCGGTGAGTACCGGCTCTGTCGTTATGAACCGCCCCTCTGACTCCCTGAAGAAAGCCGCACATGTCTCATGGCTGCGTTCGGAACGGTCTAACAACGCAACAAACGGTCCCGTATCGAGGATGATTTCACGCATCGCGCTCAAATCTCGATTTCAGGTGTTCGCGGTGGTTTGAGCCAAGGTCCGGAATGGCGCTCGTTACCGAACCGATGAGGTCTCTAACCCGGTCGAATGGTCTATCTCTCCCCGCCAGGTCTTCTTGAACGAAACGCTCGATGGCAAGCCGCACCACTTCCGAACGTTTTCGGTGAAGTTTGCGAGCGAGGGCTTCTACCTGCTCTTCCAGCTCATCCGTGAGCCTGACAGTCAGCTGACGTTTCATCCCGTCTCCACTCCCTGAATTGCATTGCAAAAATATATCATTTGCATTGCAAACACAATAGGTGCCACAACCCGGAGACTGGCGTCGCAGCCGGGATTGCCAAGCCGGAGCGCCCTACCTTCGGTGACGGCGGGGCCATGACGATTGCAGAATGGCTGTGTGGATGGGCCTGGCGAACTGGCAGCGGCGCTAGCCGCCCGATTCAATCCACGTCGACGTAGCCGTGAGTGAGCGCTGCTCCGCGGCCGGTGCGGGAGCGAATATGATAGCGGCCGTCCCCGTCTTTCCATCCTTCGGTCACAAAAGTATCTCCCGGATAGACCACGCCAGAAAACCTGACCTTCAATTCTTTGAAGCGCACTGCATCGCCGCCGCAAAGGGAGTGAACGACGGCTCTTGCCGCATACCCGAAAGAGCAAAGACCATGGAGGATGGGGCGGGGAAACCCTCCCCGTGCGGCAAACTCGGGATCTATGTGCAGAGGGTTCAAATCTCCGTTGAGTCGATAGAGGGCCGCCTGATTTTCCGGTATGTGGCAGGAGAGGGAAAAATCGGGCTCAACAGACTCGGGAGGATCGAAGGCCACGGCTTTCGGCCCTGGATATCCGCCGAACCCACCCGCCCCGGCGTAAAATATCCCGTGTGTCACATCGGCCAATAGCTCGTCGGATTCCGCGACAATGCTCATCCGGCAGACTATGAGCGCCCCCTTTCCCTTATCGTACACCGCAGGAATCTCGCCCCGCACATAGACTCTCCCCGAGTGCGGGATCGGTTGGTAGATCCTTATCTTCTCCTCGCCGTGAAAGAACCTGGAAAGATCGATCTCCAGCTCCCGCACAAGCTCCCAGAGCACACCGCCGCTCATTACACTGACAAAGCCCGGCAGCACCTTCAGCCCCCCCCTGGCGTTTTCATAAATATACGACAGTTCGTCGGCCTGCGCGCCCACGCTCAACGCATACAGGACAACGTCCTTAAACGTATACTCGTAGGGGAGAGGACCGCACTTCGTGCCCACCAGTTCGTTGATCATGTCTTTTGCCTCCTCCTGCTGTCTTAATGTAACTACGCTATTTTGCACAATAAATTGGTCTCCAATCTCCAGTCCGTAGAACATATTCACCTATCATGCCATACAGTGAATGCCAAATCTTTTAAATTGTTTATCGATGGACCCGCAAGGTTCTACGAGCCAATCGGCTTCCATGCGAAACTCACGGTTTGCGCAAACAGAAGCCGGGGGTGTTCCTGCTATTCGCATTGTGCAACACGCCTTCGCCTTATGCAAAATCAAGTTGGTGGAAACGAAGCGGAAGCGCCTTGTCGAATCGAACAAATAAAGCGTATTATCAGTCAGTTACACTTGATACGATCAGTGGCATGTTAGATGCAATCAAAACTGTCGCCTTGTAAAGTTTAAACCAAAAAGAATGTACGAATCTCAATTCAACTCCACTGCGGCGCGGATCAAACATCTGAATCTCGAATCGAGCGTTTAAACCACAGGGGTGCGTGAGGCAAGCGCCGCGGGGGCGGCTTTTGCCTGAAGGGCAGCTGCGCCTTTGGTGCGGCTTCGCATGGGTATCTCCCGGTTTGAGGATTATTGAAAAGGAGGAGGAAAGGGATGAGGAGATTTTTTGGGGCGATGTGTATCTGTCTGATGCTGTTGACAATGGTGAGTTTTGCCTGCGCAAACGAACTGTGGGATTTCCACGAGCGGGGCTCGGATGAAGGGTTGGCCGTTGGCATTTTGCCGCCTCCGGGCCTCTATTTCATTAACAATGCCATCTTTGGAGGAGCCACGAATCAATACGACAATGGTGGAAGGGCCGAACCCGGCGTTAAGTTGAACGGTTTCCTCGATATTCCAATCCTGCTGTGGACGCCCGGATGCCAATTTCTGGGCGCAACCTATGGTGCGGCCATAGCCCAGCCGTTTGACCAGGTGACCCTGAGATTATCACCTCCTGCAACCCCGGCAACCTTTACAGGCAACCAATGGGGCGCCTACAATACGGTTCTGGTGCCCTTCATCCTGTCCTGGCAGGTCCCCTGCCATCTTTTCGTATCCACCTCTTTTTCGATCGGTCTGAACGACGGCACGACCTCGCCCGCGGACAGCGCTGCGGCCCAGCCGGGCGAACAGTTCAAGCAGCTCGTTTTGTTCAGCAAGGACATGAGGAACGCCTACGCATGGTCGAGCAACGGCTCCTACCAGTTTACGCCCACACTGGGATTGAGCTGGCTCTACCGCGGCTGGAACCTGAGCGCTGAATTGGCCTACACCTTCTACACCAAGGACACGGACACCAATTACCAGACCGGCGATCAGTTCTGGGCCGACTATACACTCACCTACACCTGGGGCAGATGGACCTTCGGGGTGGGCGCCGAGCAGCAAAACCAGGTTTTTAACGATAAGTTCGATTCGCTCGTCTACAACTCCGCCGGACAGGTCATCGGGACGACCGGCTACAGATCCCAGGCCGGCTCTATGGCAGTAAACTATGGAGTGGGGCCGATCCTGGGCTACAACTTCGGTCCGTGCAGCATCATGCTGATTTACAATTTTCCGGTTACGATCAAAAACGATACCGGAAGCGAAGGGCTGAACTTCCGTCTGATAATTCCGCTTGGAAATCCGGCAGACTGGTGGAGATAGCGGTATGGGAAATCGGGGGCGCCTCGCCCCGAAGCGGTAGGAAAAAAGCAACTACAAGATGATCCGATACGAGGCAGCAGCAATGGAATCAAGATCCTGGCAAAGGCATTACGACTACAACGTACCTCTCACAATCCGTTATCCCCGCATCCCGCTCCACAATCTACTCGATATCCCCGCGAACTATTTTCCAGACAAGGCGGCCTACGATTTCTACGGGACGCAAATGTCTTTCC
>JBMFWU010000216.1:0-3430 GCA_049964955.1 Syntrophobacteraceae bacterium | reverse complement strand
ACGCCCGAGCGTCGCAACGTGGTGGCCGCGCTCCCCTTCTTCCACGTGTATGGAAACATCGTCGTGATGAACTGGGCCATGTTTAACTGCGCCACCCGGATCCTGATTCCCAGGTTCCAGATCGACGAAATCGTAGACACTCTTTCCAAATACAAGGAGATCACCTTCTTCCCCGTGGTGCCCACCATGATCGCGGCGCTTCTTAACCATCCGAGGGCCGAAGAACTGGATCTGGGCGAGCGGCTTGACCTGCTCAACTCGGGCGGGGCGCCCATGCCGCAGGAACTCGTCGAGCGGGTGAAGGACATGGGCATTCTATTTATAGAAGGCTGGGGGATGAGCGAGACGACCGCCCTGGGGATCGGCACGCCCATCCTGGGCATGAAGAAAACGGGCAGCATCGGCATTCCTTTTCCCGATACGGACATAAGGATCGTGGATGTGGAGGAGGGAGTGGAGGATGTCAAACAGGGAGAGGCCGGAGAACTTCTCATAAGAAGCCCGCTGGTGATGAAGGAATATTTCCAGAGCCCGGAGGAAACGGCCGTCCAGTTGCGCGACGGCTGGCTGAGCACCGGCGATATCGTGGTGCGTGATGAAGATGACTACCTCTTTGTCGTAGACCGCAAGAAAGACATGGTGATCGCAGGCGGATACAATATCTATCCCAGAGAGGTCGACGAGGTGCTCTTCGAGCATCCCAAGGTGCTTGAGGCGGTATCGGTGGGAATCCCTGACGAGTACCGGGGGGAGACCCTCAAGGCCTATGTGGTGTTAAAACCGGGTGAGACGGCCGAGGGAGAAGGGATCGTCAGATTCTGCAGGGAACGGCTGGCCGCCTACAAAGTCCCCAAATTGGTCGAGTTTCGGCAATCGCTCCCAAAATCCGCCCTAGGAAAGGTGCTTCGAAAAATGCTTCGGGATGAAGATGAGGCCCATCGAAGCGAGCCCCAGCCGATTTTGCGTTAGCGCGCAGCGCCGCCGGCCGGGAAAAAGACGCCCCGGCCGCGGCGGCAAAAGAACCACAGGAGGGATTTTCTCGAACCATCCCCATCCCGGAGAAAGTGCTTACTTTTTCAGAAAGCTTGAGTACTTTACTATTGGGAGAGGAGGGAAAAATGAATACGGATAAAGACACCTCAGACGAGATGATCAAGCGTTTGGAGCTCTCGCTCGACAGTATATTTCAAAGGGCCGGGGAATTGAACGCCTCCTTTGAAAACAGCCCGAAACCGCGTCAGAAAAGGATAGTCGAGATATTACACAAACACGGCCTTCCCGCATGCGTGGGACCGTTCTTCGATACCTACTCACGAATAAGCGCCTCCGGAGGAGATATCGAACAATTCAACCGCATAATGGTGACAAAAATCTCTTCCTACCTTCAAGAAGTCCCCTCCGTGGTAGAGGTGCGCTTTAAACAAGCGATAGACGATTACATCGAAAGCAAGAGCCGGGACTCGGAGGCCGCCTGATTAGTGTCCATCCGGAAACCCCGGAGCGCGTCCGGTAATGCGAACCCAAATCCCCCTTTGAAAAAGCAACTTAGACTTAGGGGGATTTTCCAAGCAAATCAGTTCCATACTTCTTTGAAATTCCCCCTGCCCCTATTTTTTCTCGCATTGGTGGTGAGATGAACTACTTCGCTACGAAGTCCCGGGAAGTCACGTATTGTTATATATCCTGGTAAAAGAGGTCGGGTAGAAAACAGGTGTTTTCAGCAATTGTAAAATCACTTTGCGAACCTTCTGGAGGACTATATTATGAGGGCTCCCATGATGAAAGCGACCTCGAGCAGGGCAGGCGAATCGACATACCGGCCGTCAAGACTTCAAAAAGGAGAGCTATGAGCGAGTATCAATATTATGAATTCCTGGCTATCGACCGGCCCTTGGGGCCTTCGGAGACTGCGGCCTTGCGAAGCCTTTCGACACGCGCTGAGATCACTTCCACCCGCTTTCAAAATACGTATAATTTTGGTGACTTCAAGGGGTCGCCCGACACGATGATGGACAGGTATTTCGATGCGCACGTTTACGTTTCAAATTGGGGCATCCGCCGCCTGGAGCTCAGATTTTCAAGGGGAGTGATAGATCGGGAGGCTCCGGCTCAGTACTCTGCAGACGAGGTGCTCAGCTTTAGGAGCACTGACGAGCATTCGATCGTTCAATGGGAATGTAGCAATGAATCGGGTGGCTGGGTGGAAGGCGAGGGCTGGATGGCTCGCCTGACCTCGTTGCGCGACGAAATCGAGAGAGGAGATTTCAGGGCGCTTTACCTTGGTTGGTTATACGGCGTCAGTATGGGGAATGTCCCCGAAGGCGAAGAAGAACCTCCGGTACCGCCGGGACTGGGTTCTCTCACCGCTGCCCAGTTGTCTTTATGTGAATTCATGGGAATTGACTCCGACTATGTGAGCGCTGCCGCTGCTTCGAGCCCGCCGACTGAGGAACCGGCGGTTGTTTTAAGCAGAATGTCCCGCTGGGTAGACAGAATTTCCGAAATGGAGGCCAAGAATTACGTTCTGCTGCTGCTCGATGGAAGATCGAGGGAGGCGGAGCGAAAGGTTCGTCAGGATTACGCCGCATGCTTGGCTGACGGTGGTCGGGTAGCTGGTGAAGATTCGCACGAGCATAGGCGTTCAGTCCGGGAATTGTTGAAAGAGGTGGAGAAGGCCAGGGCAGAACGAATCGAGCAGGAAAAAATTGAGCAAGCGCATCGGAATGCGGAACAACGGAAGCTGCGTGAACGGTATTTGTGCGAGTTGGCCAAGGACTTCGAGTTACATTGGAAGAAAGCCCATGAATTTGCGGAAAAAGGCGGCGCTTCAGCTTACGACCAGGCTTGCGACATCTTGGTCGATCTATCGGAGGCTTATTTGCTAAAGCGCCGTCGAATGGAATTCACCAGGGAAATTGCCCGATTTCGGGCGGCATGCGCGCGACGTGGCGCCCTGATCAGGCGGATGGACAATGCAGGATTGAAGTGAGGCAGGCATCATTATCAGGCGTCAAACTCCAAGGATTTATCTTTGAGTTAAGGCATGCATTATACCCGCCCCACTCCCTTTGGAGGAGCGAAGGCGGGAAGCGCAGGGGGCTTGCTCATTTGGGCGACAGTCCCGAGCCGCACTCCCCGCGCTTGTGTTTTTACTCGTGAATCGATGTTCGGAGCGTTCTTGCACTAAAAAGCCCCTTCGGGCATCTCCAGGATCTCCCGCCCGGTTCTCAGGCAGGTATCGATGTTGACCAGGGTATGGGGCAGGGTGACATCGACAAACCAGGTCGCCTGAAGGATTTTGCCCCGGTAGAAATCGTTTGCGTCCGCTTCGCAGGCGACCCGCGCCATATCCAGAAGCCTCCAGGCCATGGTGAGTTCTCCGTAGGCCTGCAGGGCGGGATAGGTGTAGGAGGCCCACTGGAGGGGGTCG
>JBMFWU010000215.1:0-7224 GCA_049964955.1 Syntrophobacteraceae bacterium | reverse complement strand
AATGCCAGGGAGCAAAAATCGGTCATAAGACGAAATCCGTTTTGGACGCCCTAGACCGGGACCTCACCAATCCTTTCGGCTCAATAGGATACGCCAAGGAGGAACTAAGAGCCGAGATATCCTCTTTTATGCTCGGAGAAGAATTACGCATAGGCCACGATCCTGAAAATCACGCCGCATATGTAAAGTCCTGGATAAAAATCCTTCAAGACGACCCGAAAGAACTCTTTCGGGCATCGGCCGCGGCTGAAAAGATCATGGATTACGTGCTGGGTCTCGAAATCGAAAAAGAGCAGGAGGTAAGGCTTGTGAGCGAGGAAAAGACGGTGGCCCGGGAATCGGAAGGTTGGAGTCGGGCAATGGATGGTCAAGGAATCGAGGCCGGCAAGCTTCGGAGAGCTTTCCTTAGGCTGATGTCTCAACCGAACGATTTTCATCTTACCGGCGACAAGGCTGAGGCGTTTTCGGAGGCGTTCAATCGGATAATGGGATCGATCGGGGATTATTGCGAACCATATGCCGGGTTGCTTGAAAATCCCGCGGTCTACGCACAGGATTTTATATGGGACCGCTTGGAGGACGCCGGGGCAAAAGAACGGCTGCTCCTAATGGATAAGAACGCAGTTGATGCATTCGTTGAGCGCGAGTTCGGGCTGCAGGGGCTTTTGAAATGTGCGCACCCTGCATGCAGGCAGGACGTTCTGAAACTGTATGAATCCCTCGGATATCAAGAGAGTAAATCACAAAAGACACTCCTCGCATCAAAGGATACCTACATTGCCGTACCCTATGTCGAACGTATGGAGGCCAAGGCCCTGGGAGCCAGGTGGAACAAGGAAGCCAAAAGCTGGTACGTCCCGAAGGGGCATGATTTAAGGGCGTTTGAGCGCTGGACTCCCAATGCGCCGTTACCTCAAAAGACAGATCCGGTACGGGAATTTGCCACGGCACTTTCAGCGGCGGGTCTAAAACTTGAAGGTCGGCCGCTTATGGATGGAAAACTCCACCGGGTCCCGGTCGAAGGGGATAGGGCAGGGGGGAGAAGCGGAGCTTACCGAGCGTTTCTCGACGGTCGCCCTGCAGGAATGATTCAAAACTGGAAGACCGGGTATAAAGAGAGGTGGAAGAGCAATGGAGCGGTCCTTTCCGCCGAAGAGCGGGCGAACTTACTGGCCGAAGCCGCTCAGAAGCGCATTGATAGACAAAATGAGATGGATCGTTTGCAGGAGCAAAAGGCTATCGAGTGCGCTGCGCGCCTTTCGAGTCTCGATGAGGCTAGCCCGGACCATCCGTACCTGACGAGAAAAGGGGTAGGGGTTTACGGATTATATGTAAACAATTCCGGCGACCTGGTGGTGCCGTTAAAAGATGCCCAAGGAAAGCTGTGGAGCTTGCAACGAATCAAGGAAAACGGCGAAAAGCCGTTTGAAAAAGATGCTCGAAAACAAGGTTGCTTCCATACGATCGGGGAACTGCGCCACGCAGATGAAATACTGATTGCCGAAGGATACGCCACTGGGGTCTCAGTATACGAGGCGACAGGCCGCCCGGTTGTCTTGGCTTTGGATTCAGGAAATCTCCTCTCCGTCGCAAAATCTTTGCATGAGACCTATCCTACAAAACACATCACGATTTTGGGAGATGATGACCGGCATCTTCCTGACCGGGAGCCACCCTTGCCGAACGTAGGACGTGAAAAAGCTTCCGAGGCCGCAAAAGAAGTCGAGGGGAACGCAATCTTCCCCACCTTTCTTGATTCGGAAAAAGGCGTCGAGTTTACCGTCTTTAACGATCTCGCTCGAAGCCGCGGCCTTGGCGCCGTTCAACGCCAAATAGAGTCTGAATTGAAACGTGGTAAGGCTCGTGTACAGCATTTGGAGCATGGAAGAGAAGACCCTCGGGAAAAGAAGCTCGAAAGGAAAAGTGAGGAAGTCGAGCAGAGTGCTGGCTTATCCATGTAAATGAAGAGAGCTGAAAAGGCTGGGAGGCAGCAGTGAACCTTTTAATAGTCGAATCACCCGGGAAGGTTAAAAAAATCCAGGGATATCTTGGTAATGACTTCAAGGTTCTCGCAAGTGTCGGACACGTGCGGGATTTGCCGATAAAAACAATGGGTGTTGAACCACCGAAGTTTCGCCCGCGCTAATGCGTAACTGATCGAGGTAAAGACGTACTCGCAAAGCTCTCAAAGGCGGTATCCGGTGCAGAGTGCGTTTATTTGGCGACCGATCCGGACCGGGAAGGAGAAGCGATAGCCTGGCATTTGGAGGATGCGCTGAAGCTTAAAGGGGCCAAGCGAATCACGTATACGGAGATTACCGAGAAGGCTGTTAAAACTGCATTGGCAAAACCGCGCGTCGTGGATATGGCCCTGGTCGCAGCACAAGAGGGGCGCCGCGTTTTGGATCGGCTTGTGGGCTATATGGTCTCGCCAGCCCTTTGTGACCGGGTAGGTAAGCGAGTTTCTGCCGGCCGTGTGCAAACCCCGGCAGTGCGCCTGGTTGTGGAACGAGAGCGTGAGATCAGAAATTTCCGCGTCACAGTACATTACGGGGTGGAGTTAGGCTTTGATGGCTGGAAAGCCGTGTGGCTACCAAAGAAGGGGTGGCTCCCCGAGGGCCGGGAATTTGTCTTGGATAAGTCGATTGCCGAACAGGTTGCGGCGGTTAGAAAAGTAGAAGTGCGTGACTGTCAGGAATCGGAAAGTAAAGTACCTCCGCCACCACCTTTTATAACATCCACCTTGCAACAGGCTGCATCGAGCGCTCTCAAATTCAGCCCCAAGCAGACCATGAAATTGGCGCAGGGGCTCTACGAGTCGGGACATATTACCTACATGCGGACAGATTCCCCCAATCTATCGGACGAAGCGGTGGCCGAGATCCGGCGTTGGGCCGCCGAACATGACTTCCCGGTGCCCGTGGTCCCTCGAACCTGGAAGGTCAAGGCGGGGGCGCAAGAGGCACATGAAGCGATTCGGCCCACCCATATTGATGTTGAAGAAGCGGGTGAGAGCGGAGAGGAAAAGGCGCTTTACCGGCTCATTCGGTTGCGCGCGATTGCAAGCCAGTTGGAGGACGCGGTTTTTGCCATTCGTATCGTTCTTCTGGACGGGGACGTAAACGGAAAAACGGCGGTTTTTGAGGCCAAAGGGCGGACGCTCGTAAATACGGGTTGGAAAGCCCTTGTGGCGACTGACCAGGCTGAGGAAGAGGAAGGCGAACCGGATAATAAAGTCCCGAAATTGGGGTCCGGGACGACAATGACTGCGAAAGAGGGCAAGGTTTTAACGAAAAAGACGAAACCGCCGGCACGATTTACGGAGGCGTCGCTAATCAAGGAACTGGAGAGGCGAGGGATCGGCCGCCCCTCAACATATGCATCGATCCTCGAAAACATCACGACTCGAGCATACCTGGTCGTTGAAAAACGATTTCTCGTTCCCACGGCTACCGGAGAAGAGATTGTTGATACCCTGGTAGGCCGGTTTGGATTTACGGATTACGATTTCACCAAAAGGATTGAGGACGAATTGGATCTCATAGCCGAAAGGAAGACCAAGTACATTACGGTGGTAAACTCGGCATACGAAGGGCTTCGGAAGGAACTAAACGGGTTTGGTGGCACGGAGCACAAGTGTCCCAAATGCGGCAAACCGCTCCGCCATTTGGTGCGTGCAGACTCCAAAGAGAAAAAAGGATACGATTTTTGGTCGTGCACAGGATATCCGGATTGTAAGACATCGTTTGATAATAAAGACGGCAAGCCGGATTTTGAGGGCAAAGCAAAACAAAAGGTGTGACCCGGGGCCGGATGGCGGCGAGAACCCGAAGCTTATTGTCGTTAAGAGGAATGAATATGCGAAAGTCGCTTGGCATTTTCATCATTTTATTTTTCTGCCTGTCTTCGGTTCCTGCGCTCGGGATGCCGTCAGCGTGTCCGGAACACTACTGGGGCGGCCAGGCGCCTGACTTGGGGGATGCAATGTCAACCGGGCGGGTCCAGGAAATCTGCTATGAGGGATACGCGATTATTTATTCGGATGCGACCGAAACTCCTCTTGCCTCGGCGGAGTATCTTACTCGGGAGCACCTGGAGGAGCATCATCCCCGCCGCTCGGATGATTTTCACCCTGATACACATATTCCCTGGCAATGCCGGTCGGAGTTAAACGATTACCGGCATTCCGGCTATGACCGTGGTCACATGGCGCCGGCAGGGGACATGTGGGATGAAGTCTCCGATTTTCAAAGTTTTTCGCTTGCCAACATGATTCCTCAAAATCCGGATGACAACCGGCACCTGTGGGAAGGAATAGAGGCTGCGACAAGATATCTGGCCGAGCAGGACGGAAGCCTTTATGTCTTGACCGGACCGATCTTTTACGGGCATGGTCCGCAGAGGCTCGACGGCCGGGTGTTGGTTCCGACCTACATTTTCAAGGCTATCTATGATCCGAGAAAACATGCCGCGGCTGCATATCTCGCGCGAAATGCCCCGGGGGTTCGCTACGCCGTCATATCTATCCGAAAACTCGACAGCCTGAACGGATTGTCGGTTTTTCCCGGTCTTCCCGAGGATGTGAGAATGCTCCGCCTCCCGAAACCCGAGATTTGGGGAAACCTGGCCTCGACGCAAGATCAGAACATCGTTCCATAGCGGCTTAAAGGGAAAATGCAGCGTATCGTCTCGACGTTGGGACCTTAACGGAAAAATGTTTGCAATGGCAGTTAATTGCCATTATATTTCGAAGTGAACCCGCTGGTAGCGTGCTGCCAGCTCAAGGGCCGCGTGGAGAAATCCTTGGCGGCCTTTGCTTTTTTCTGATATTACCAAGCCTCTATGCGAACAATTATCTACATTGACGGTTTTAATTTGTATTTCAGGTTGCTTGAGAAACGCCCTGCTCTGAAATGGCTCAATATCAAGGCCCTTGGCGAGAGGCTTCTCAGGCCCGAGAACCAGATTTTTGGAGTGAAATACTACACGGCCAGGGTTTCAGGCCGGATCGATAAGGCGGCGCCAGCGCGGCAACAGGTTTAGCTTGATGCGTTGCGTACGGTGCCTGAAATTTCGGTGCACATGGGTACATTCCTGCTGTCCGAGAAGTTTGCCGGTCTGGTAAAACCCCCCGATTTCAGGCCGCGTGTTACCCTGCCTCAGCCTTAGCCGGACGTCGTCAAGGTCATCAAGATCGAAGAAAAGGGAAGTGACGTAAATCTCGCCTCTCATCTGCTCCTCGATGCCTTCCAATGCAATTTCGAAGTTGCGGCTGTTCTCTCGAACGACAGCGACCTTGTCGAGCCTATCCGCATTGTCACTCAAATCGTAGGTAAGCCTGTCGGCCTTCTTTCGCCGGTGCCAAATCCTAATCCCGAATTATCCCGCGTTTCAAGCTTCGTCCGTCGTATAAGCGTTAGTGATCTTGCTGCCACTCAATTTCCTAACCCGCTGTTGAAAGGTGATGGGTCCCTATTAAAAAAACCGGCCTCGTGGGTATGAGTCCGTTTTGAAAACAGCAAGACCACGCGCTATCTGCGTGATCAAATTGCTATTATGGAGGCTGTTCACGCCTTGGGCCATCAAAACAGGAATCCAAGATGAAAGATGAACTGAAAGACAAACCGACCGGGGCGGTTCGAGAACAGAACGGACGGAGGCGAGAGTCGGAGAAAGCTGCTGCCTTCCTGCGCCGAAGTGGTGCGACATATCTCAGAGGGGTCTATCATAAGCGCCCCGGATGGTGGACAGCTGATAACGTTTTTCTAGGGGCACGATCCATTCAGGCACGTGCCGAATTTGAACGAATCGACGGGGGTAATCAAGATCGGGACTGTACTCTGACCGAAATGAGATCGTTCGGATGTGAAACTGGACAGACCGGACTGAGAGACCCCTGAAGGGCAGGGGGGAGGCGGCGTTCGCAGTGAAAAGGTAAGTCTCCGCTTTTTTTGAATAGCATTTCTTAGTAGAAGTCATCCTTTGAATACCACATATTTCAAATTGAAAAGGACCGCTTTTTTTGCGAAGATTATCTATGCTCATCGGGGCCCAATATGCATAAAAATGAGGACGCCGTGTGATATCAAAACTCTACACGGTTGCGGGTACGCTCCCAAGTTGGGCGGCGATATCATGAAATGCATCATATGGGAACCCCTTCGATTTTAGCTTTGTTGCTGCCAGTCTGGCCCCCAGCAGCACTGACGCCGACAATTGCCCGTTAAAGCGGGGGGATAGCATTCCGGCAATGAAGCCGCCGGCAAATATGTCTCCGGCGCCGGTATCGTCAATGGGTTGTGAAACCTTTCGGTGGTGGTAGCGGTTCGAAACAAACCCATCGGAATGAGCCTGCAGTAATTCGTTGTAGCATTCGTTTTTTACGACAAGAGTTTGCGAGCCCGCGGATAGGGGGCCGGGCAGCCTCTGTAGGTCAGGTCGGATGGGGAAGGTTTTCTCTTTCGACAAATTTCTGAACTCGCTTTGATTCAAAAACACAAAGTCGGCAACTTTTAATGTCCGCAATAGATCATGTGCGTGCTTGAATGTGTATTCATACCCGGGATCGATACTCACTTTCAGATTGGGATTGCGTAGTTTTGCCTGCGCCAGGCGCTCACAGAAATGGAGAAACTGGTTGAAGTCCCGCAGGGATGTAAGATGCACCCAGCGAGCGGATGCGAGGTAATCCGTGAAATCCTTGCCTTCAGATTCGCGCCCGGAAATGCGCTCCCAGAGTTCTTCATTTGCCCCGGAAGAGATTTCGATCCACTGACGTTTTCCTTTGTGTAAAGCGACCAAAGCGCGGCCCGGTTGGCCGGAACTTGTGAAAACCCACGGCTGCGATTTCAAGTAATCTAATTCGAGATCGAGACCGGCGTCCCATCCCGAAATTTTTTCGAGTTGCTGCGGATTGCCGGCGACCCCTACAAAGCCGGCGCTGATTGCGAAGCGAAGGGATTTGATACTCTTTATCGCCAGATAGGCTGAACCTCCGATGCTGAGATGACACCCGGGGTGGTTGCCGCAGTAATGTCTTATGCGTTCCTGCAACTCGATGGGGTCGCGGTCGAGGAACTCCGAGCCGGTCACGATGCCCGGAAAAGCGTCCCTACGGGAATTGCGGGCGTTGCGAATTATATAATCGAAATTTAGTGCACCTATGCCAATGTGCTACGTCCCACAATATTTGATTTGAACAGTCCCGAGTAATTTGATCCCGCC
>JBMFWU010000214.1:0-7317 GCA_049964955.1 Syntrophobacteraceae bacterium | reverse complement strand
TTCATTTTCCGGGCATCAAATTTCAACCAAAAAACCGTTTTTTGGACGCCCTAGTGTTGCATTACTTCCATGCAACATGTTCATTTCAATACGAGGAGGTTCCCAGCGATTGCAGGCGTGAATAAACTCGTTTTTAGACTTACGGACCTACCGGGCATTCGGGTGGGTTCAGGTGCTGCCCGCGCCCTACAGTCGCTCTTTGGCCGAAGGGCAGGTTTCTTTGATTGCCGCAATTCGCGGGGAATCCCCCGTGTTTAAATGCAGCATGCGACAGGAAGTGATGCAGCACTTCTGTTGCATGCTACACTCCTGCATGAAAGTTAATTGTCTTCGATAGCTCTGTCCATACCGCAGGTAGCTTAATCTTATAGCTAAAGTGTAAACGTGGCGCCCCTCGATCCGGCGGGCATAAAGCTTGCTCAAAAATAATGCAGCGTGGCTCATTAGGCTCTCACCCCGGTTCTCTCCTGTTATTCCACGTTCGGCAAGGGACAATGGACTCCTCGAGGCGAGAGAAGCGAATGATGACACGTTTTGGGAGAAGGGGCAGCATGTGTCCAAATGTGTCCAAGCGGCGGCCCGGGACTGGTCCTTGTGATCGTGGTCGTACTCCTGTTGATGGGCCGTATTTAAAAGAAACCGGGACATGGCTCTAAAACCGCAACCCCTAAACTGCTTTAACAAAGAAGGAACAAGTAATGACTTTGCACCAAATGGCAGAGAACTGGAACGGGCGGGTGACGAAACTCTGCAACTGGACCATCAACCGCTTGGAACGCGCGGCTGACGCACGCGATGTGAATGCAACGCAGACAGATTCTCAGTCAAACCCGGCAAGTAGGCGGGTCAGGAGGAATGCCCTGAAAGCCGGCACTGAAGACAGGTTGAAGGCAGGTTTCACAAAGTAAGGGGGTAAGCTCGGAGAGATCGCCGGGAAGCTCAGCGGGAAACCCGAATCGGCGAAAAGGATTCCAAAAAGGAGAAAAAAATGCCTTTACTTCATTTGATTCTTATTCTGGTAGTTATCGGAGTGATTCTCTGGTTGGTTAACAACTACATACCGATGGATTTCACAATCAAGAGGATACTTAATGTCGTCGTGGTCATTTGTGTGATTGTATGGCTATTGAGCGTCTTCGGCGTCATCGGTTCGCTTTCCGGGCTTCATGTCGGGAGCTGAAGGTTCGCTGGAGGTGAGCGATCATGAACCTGCAACGACGATATCCCATAGGCGCCGAGTTGCAGCCGGGGGAGGCGCTCATTTTCGCGTCTGGGCGCCTCGCCCGAAGAAAGTGGAAGTATTGCTGGAGGCCGGTCCTGGAGCTCCGGCGACCGTACAACTGGAACAACAGGAGGACGGATACTTCGCCGGACTGGCCCCGCAGGCCGCTGACAGCACTCGCTATCGCTTTCGGCTCGAGGAAGCGGGTTGTTTTCCCGACCCGGTGTCGCGGTATCAGCCCGATGGGCCTTACGGCGCCTCTCAGGTGGTAGTAACCATTTCGGCCCGGACGGGAATTGTAGATCCTTCGGGTTTCGGGTGGAACGACAGCGGGTGGCAGGGCGTCGGACTCGAGGGCCAGGTCATTTACGAAATGCACATCGGGACCTTCACGCGAGACGGGACCTGGCGGGCGGCTCAACGCGAACTCGCAGAATTGGTGAGCCGGACGATTTCCGCCGTTTCGTCGACGGCCATCGGAAAGCGCGTTCGTCAAGCGGCGCGCGGACGAAAGACAATCATTGTGGCGGAAAACGAGCCGCAACTCACGAAGCTGGTTCGTCCGCTCCAGAGCGGAGGCTACGGGCTGACGACTTCCATCACAGCGCCATGGTCGCGATGACCGGGCGAAACGAAGCCTACTACACCGACTACCTGGGCAAGCCGCAGGAGTTCATTTCGATGGCGAAGTACGGCTATCTCTACCAGGGACAGCGGTACACGTGGCAGAAGAAGCGTCGCGGCACACCCGGCCTCAGGCTGGCGCCGGCGAAATTCGTAACCTATATTCAGAATCACGACCAGATCGCCAATTCCAGCAGTGGCGAACGCGCGCAATTCATGACCAGCCCCGGGCGGTTGAAGGCGATGACCGCACTCATGCTGCTGGGGCCGGGAACCCCCATGCTCTTTCAAGGGCAAGAGTTTGCATCATCGAGTCCCTTTCATTTTTTGCGGACCACAAGCCTGATCTCGTCAAGCTGGTGAGGGAAGGCCGGAGGAAGTCTCCAGCGCAGTTTCGCAGCCTGGCGACGAGCGAGATGTCGGCAAGCCTGACCGATCCGGCCAATCCCTCCACATTCGAGCAGTGTAAACTTGATTTCAACGAGCGCGAACGCAACCGATATTTCTACGATCTGCACAGGGATCTGCTGCATTTGCGCCGCGAAGATCGCGTCTTTTTCAGTGCGCAAACTCCGGGCCGTCTGGATGGGGCCGTGCTTGCCGAAGAGTGCCTGCTGCTGCGCTTTTTCGGCGAAGAGGGGGACGACCGTCTGCTCCTGGTGAACTTCGGACGTGATCTGCACCTCAACCCCGCGCCCGAGCCCCTGCTCGCCCCCCCGGAGAGAATGACATGGCAGACCGTGTGGTCGAGCGAGGATTGCCGATACGGCGGTTCGAGGACGCCCCGGCTCGATGCCGAAGACAACTGGCGCATCCCGGGACATGCGGCGGTAGCATCGCGTTCAACACCAATGGAGGAAGAAAGGCATGGCTGAAACGATTAGACTTGTGCGCCCCTGCGAGGGCTGCGATTCGAAATCGAACCCCCACACGATGGCGGAGTGGCTGGTCACAAACGGGCTCGGCGGATACGCCTCGGGAACCGTGGCCGGCGCCATCACGCGCCGCTATCACGGACTGTTGATCGCTGCATTGCGAATCCGTCGGGTCGCATGATGATGCTGAACGGTCTCTCAGAGCGCCTCCGTCTACCGGATCGGCGCGTGCTGTACACGGGGGCATCTCGCCCGCGACGCCCCTTGCTCTCAGCGAGTTTCGGCTGGAAGCCGGACTTCCGGTTTGGCGCTACGAGGTCGATGGGTTCGTTCTCGAAAAACGCCTTTTCCTTCCGTACCGGCAGAACACGGTCCATGTGACCTATCTTCTTCTCTACGGGAAAGGTACGCTGCGGGTAGGGCTCCGGCCTGCGCTGCATTTTCGCTCCCACGATGCGGCCGTCAGCGAGCCGCGCTCGACCTATTACAGGTTATCCGTCTATGAGGACCAGTTCGAAATAGCGGGGGCTGCCGACCTGCCCGTGCTGCGGCTGATCGTTCACGGGCCGTCCATGGCATTTACTTTCGACCGCAGGGAAACCTCCCTGATTCCCTATCGCACCGAGCGTGACCGCGGATACGAGTGGCAGGGGTCGCTTTGGAGTCCCGGGTACTTCCGTGCCGACCTGAGCGAGGGCGACCGGGCGACGCTGGTGCCATCGACCGAAGAATGGGACACCATTCGGGCATTGTCACCGGAAGCGGCTTTCCGTGCGGAGATGGATCGCCGCAAGCGCCTGCTCGACGCCGCTCCGCCTCAAGCACAGACGGGACCGGCCCCGGAGCTGGTGCTCGCCTCCGATCAGTTCCTCATCACGCCCGTTAACCGTATCGAAGACGCCCGTGTGCCGGGTCCCGACGATGAGATTCGAACCGTGATCGCGGGATACCCGTGGTTTACGGACTGGGGCCGCGACACCATGATCAGCCTGGAAGGCCTCACGCTGATGACCGGCCGCAGGAAGGAGGCGCGCTCGGTACTGCGGATGTTTGCCGGGTACGTGCGCGATGGACTGATCCCCAATATGTTCCCGGAAGGCATGAGCGACGGCCTCTATCATACCGCCGACGCCACACTGTGGTTTTTCCATGCCATCCACCGGTATGTGCGGATTACCAACGACAGCACGACGCTAAAGCTGTTACTGCCCGGGCTGGTGGAAATTATCGACCATCACAGGAACGGAACGCTTTTCGGTATCGCAATGGACCCGCAGGACGGCTTGCTGCGCGAAGGGCAGCAAGGATATCAGCTCACCTGGATGGACGCCAAGGTGGGCGACTGGGTGGTAACGCCGCGGCGGGGCAAACCGGTGGAGATCAACGCCCTCTGGTACAACGCGTTGCGGCTGCTGGAAGGGTGGCTGAAGGAAGATGGCCGGGAGGCTGCCATGCACCGGATGAGCCAGACGGCAGATCGCGTGCGGGAGTCTTTCAACAAGCGGTTCTGGTATGAACAGGGGGGCTATCTCTACGACGTAGTGGACGCAGAAAAGGGCGGCAGCGACGATGCATGCCGTCCGAACCAAATTTTCGCGATCTCTCTCGATCACCCGGTGCTCGACAAAGCTCGATGGAAGCCCGTAATCGATGTGGTGACGGACCGCCTGCTCACGCCCGTTGGATTGCGTTCCCTCGCGCCTGGGCACCCGGATTACAAGGCAAAATACTACGGCGACCTGCGCTCCCGCGATGCTGCATACCATCAAGGCACGGTCTGGGCATGGCTCATCGGGCCGTATGTGGATGCCTGGCTCAAGCTCAATCCGGGTAAGGAGGCCAAGGCCCGGCAATTCCTGACAGGCCTGCTCGAACACCTGGGCGACGCCTGCATCGGGTCGGTCAGCGAGATCTTCGATGCCGAAGCTCCATACACGCCGCGCGGTTGCGTGGCGCAGGCGTGGAGTGTGGCGGAGCTGCTGCGCTGCTGGGTCAATACGGAATGACAGGTAAAGAGATGGGGCGGATGCAATCGTAGGGCCGAGCAAAAACGCGAGCTCCGCAAGCGATATTTGTGGAAGTGTAACATCCGACATAGAAATAACGCAACACGTGTATGGCATGCAACATTTATCCGTGTCACGATCACACCCTTGGATCGCTCTGCCCATAACGTAAATGACCGAGCCATATAACTAAAGCGTAAAACGTAGGCCTGTCGAGCCGGCGGGCATAATAATTGGGTTAAATGAGGTAGGCAGTCAATCTGCTTTCCAGTCCAGCGTAGACAGGGGGTGATGATAATGGAACTTCTTTTAATAATACTCGTATTGTTTCTGATCTTCGGCGGCGGCGGATACTACTGGTCGAGACGGCGGTAAATGTCCGGAAGGAGAATGTTGGCGAGAGCCCCATAAAGGGGAAAGCGTGAAGCAAGTCTGCGAGAGGCTAAGAAAAGGGAAAAAGAGAAAACAGCAGTTGTCCTTAAATGCAGTAAACGTAAGTATGCGCCGGATCGGCATGGACTCAAATCGGCATGGACTCAATCTGTTTCTTATGCGACAATTATAGAGGAAGGTGTTGCAGCGGCTCAAAAGAATTTCCCAAGGTAGAGAATAATGAGTGGAGCCGGTAGGATAGAAGAAGACAAAACAAAAATGGAACCGTTGGCGGATTTTGCGATTGTCGGCATAGGCGCATCTGCAGGCGGCCTCGAGGCCCTCGAGACTTTTTTGCCCACATGCCCCCGGATACCGGGATGGCCTTTGTCGTCATCCAGAACCTCCTCAGCCCCAAACACAAAAGCTTGAGGGCCGAGATCCTTCAGAGGGCGACACCGATGAAGGTCACCCAAATAGAGGATGGCGAGAAGATAGAGCCCAACCGTGTCTATCTAAACGCTCCGAACAAGGAAACCGGTCTTTTCCATTCCGTTTTCCAGCTCACAGCCCCCGACTCGATCGAGGGATTCCGGTTGCCCATCGATCACTTCTTCCGCTCGCTGGCCGAAGATCAGGGCGAGAAGGCCATTTGTGTCGTTCTCTCAGGGACAGGCTCCGACGGGACAATCGGTCTAGAGGCCATCAAGGAAAAGGGCGGCATGTCCATGGCATAGGAAGAGCAGCAGGCAAAATATGCGTGAGGAAGAACCGCTGTTGATACACAATATATGATGCTTCATGAATAAAACCTCATCATCGGGGATAAGCGTGTCGGGCAGTTCAGTATCGGCCCCATGTCTTATCCGCGAAATAGGAAAGGCGCTTTTGCAGGGTATATATCAGGCAATACGGCGATATTTTCAAAGAGACTCCTGGCAGGCCAAGGCAAAAGTCTGCGTTTTGTAACTTCGGTTGGAAAATGTAACCCCGGGGAGGGCTGTGGGAAAGGCAATGCGGATACGCCAAAATGCAAAGAGAAAGTGGCGGCTCTCCCCGAGATTCTTTTATTTATCAACACCGCTACGGCTTGGCGCAAAGTTTTTTTCCCGCGCTAATTGCGACCGGCCATGACACCGCCGTCCACATCCCAGATGGCCCCGGTTATCCAGCGGGCCTCGTCGGAGAGCAGGAACACGATGGCTGAGGCCACATCTTCGGGTGCGCCTATGCGTCCTATCGGGTGAAAACTGTTGAAAGTCTGCAGGACGTTGTGAACCTCCCCCGGCGCAATAAAGGCTTCGTATATCGGGGTTTCCACCACGGCGGGGGCCACAGCGTTTACCCGAATATTTTTGTCGGCCAACTCCATCGCCAGGTGCTGGGTGAGGGAATGAAGGCCCGCCTTGGCCATGGAGTAGGCCGATGAAGGGGTGGCTTTTATCGCCTGGCGCGCCCACATCGAGCCGATATTTACGATCGCCCCGCCGCCGTTTGCGATCATTTTTTTGACTACCTGCTGGGTGAGGAAAAACAGGGACCTGTTGAGAATCATATAGGCGTCGTAGTCTTCTTCTGTGTGATCGACAAAGGCTTTGGGCGAAAACACCCCGGCGGCATTTACCAGGTATTTGACGTTTTTCATTGCGACAGCTACATGCTGCATGAGCCGATCGAGGTCTTGGCCGCTCTTGAGATCACACGGGAAGATGTGGACCCGGTCGGAGTCCGCGCAAGTCTCGCCCGCGTACTCCAGCTTCTGTCGATCGCGGCCTACCAACGTCACGGCCGCTCCCATCCCGACCAGCCTCTTTGCGGTCGCCAATCCCATACCGCTGCTTCCCCCGACGATGAGCGCCTCTTTGCCCGCAAAGCTCATATTCCCCTCCTTTGGAGGCAGCCGATTGGCAATTGCCAGGGCTCCCGTCCACTGCGTGTTGTTCACTGCGCGTTTTACCCGTTCCATGGTCGTGTTGGAAAAGTTATTCCTGGAGCGGCAAGATGCAAGGTGGGAAGACACAAACGCGGAAAGGCAAGCACCTTCATGGTGGTATCGTCGTTGTGGATGGTCTCTTCCCGGGCGGCATAATCTATCAGGTTATCATAGGCCGGCAACAGGGGCAGCGCTGCGGAGTTTAAGAAACGCTCCTTGAACCGGCGCTCAAGCGCATAGACCCAGATTGTTTTTTTCGAAAAGTCCCCTCCAAAAGAAAAAGGG
>JBMFWU010000213.1:0-7363 GCA_049964955.1 Syntrophobacteraceae bacterium | reverse complement strand
TTTCTCGTGATCCGATGGAACAACGTTCTACACGACCTGCGGGAATTGCTGAAGTCACCTCGACACCTGAACCTTCAACTATTCTTCTTTTTGGCTTCGGTCTGCTCGGATTGGTGATTTTTAGGCGTAAAGCGGTGGCAAATATGGCGGATTGAGGTGTAGAAAATAGGAATAGGACCGTGCGCCGATATTGTCGTGGCTTACGGTCCTTTCATTTCTGCGGGCCAATCCGGAACTCTCATCCAACAGGCCGGTGAACGATTTGCGGTTGCCGTTCACCGGTCGGGTGCTCTCCTACCTATTTTTCAACTCATCCCACTTATAGTCGATTAACTCGAGAAGCACGCCGTTCACCTTTTTGGGGTGAATGAAGGCGAATTCGCAGTCGCGGAACGGTCGGGCCTTTTCGCCGGTGGGGGCCGGGATGAAGGGGTAGCCCTGGGGTTCGAGTTCTTCGATGGCCTGCCTTGTCTTGTCCACATTGAAGCTTATGAGCATTACGCCTTCCCCGTTTTTTTCTATCCATTTTGCGACCGGACCGTCCGGGGTGGTCGACTCCATGAGTTCGAAGCCGATTTCTCCGAGCCAGTAGCGTGCGACGCGGATCTTTTCGGGCTCGTCCACGTAAGGGTCATCGGGGCCGGGCTTGCCCATGATGGGTTCCCAGATTTTCATCGCCGCGTCCAGGTCCTTTACCGCAATGCAGATATGGTCGACTTTATTGACTTTCATCGTTGGCTTCTTTCTAGAAACGGGCGGATTCCCCGCTTCTTGTCCGTCCCGGAAGAAGGTCCCGGCGGCTATTGTTGGGAAAGGTTCCTGTCGGATGTGCGCCGACTGGTTTGTTGGGGTTCGCTTTGCTCACCCCAACCTACGGGTTGCCACGGGTTACGGTCTGTTGCGGTCCATAATGTACCCGTGTCTGTCCGGGATTGAAAGAGATCTTTGTGGCCGAGATCCGTGGGGGATCGCCGCTCTTTTTGCGTCTTCCCCCTGTCGGGAAAAATCGAAAAGGCAGGAAAATAGAGGAAAAGTGCGGTGCGAGCCCAGGCATTTCCCCTCAAAAATGCCCTAAACCGACCCGGACGATTTTTGCCTCCGGGCCTTTTTCGTGGTAGGTTATGCACATTGCATCATGTTGATATTAAATGGAAAGTGCCGATCCACAATCATTGGAAAAAGGAGGGAGCATGCCGCGTCTGCCCGAATTTTTGCGGGGAGGAAGAGTTGATTACTTCGGCAAAAAGCGGATCAAAAAGGATGTGGCCATTTTTATCGAAGAGCTGAATTACTGGCTCGACAGGGTTTTCCTCTACCAGAAAGACAAAAGCGGCCGGGAGGCCGAGCGCTTCCTGAGGCAGCTTTCCGAGGGGGTGAACCGGGAACTGGCGGGGATCATAGACGAGCGAAGCCGGGAGAGGCGAGGGTAGTGCGCATCCGAAAACCATGGGACGCGATCGAATCGCCAAGTCCCCCTTTGCAAAAGTTTGCAAAAGGGGGGGAATCTTGTCCAGTCCGCACCTTGGAAGGTGGTGGGCACGATGTCGCCAGTGCCCACCGTCCGTGCCAATATTGCAGGTTCAATCCCACTTTTCTTCGCGTCTTCGCGGCTTCGCGTGACACCCCCTCATGTTATCACCCTTGGATCAGGCGTCGGGCCAGAGTTGGGTGGCGAGTTTTCTCAGTTCATATTTTTGCACCTTCCCGCTGGCGGTAAGCGGGAGTTGGGTGACGAAACTCACGTATTTGGGCACCTTGTAGTTGGAAATCTTCCCGCGGCAAAAATCCTGAACGTCTTCGGGGGAAAGCTCGTAGCCTTCCTTGGCGATCACGAAGGCGCCGACCTGCTCGCCGTACTTTTTGCTCCGAACCCCGACCACCTGGACGTCCTGTATGCCCTCCATGCGGTACAGGTACTCCTCGATTTCCCTGGGGGAGATGTTTTCGCCGCCCCGGATGATGAGGTCTTTGTGGCGGCCGGTTATGCGCAGATACCCTTCTTCGTCCATGACCCCCAGGTCTCCCGAAAGGAGCCAGCCGTCTTCGAGGATCGTCTTGGCAGTGGCTTCGGGCATGTTGTAGTAGCCCTTCATGACCGAGTAGCCGCGGCAGCAGACTTCCCCTTCGACCCCCGGGGGGAGCGGTTTATGGGTTTGGGGCTCCTTAATGGCCACGTCGATTCCCGGGAGAGCTTTTCCGACCGTTTCCACCCGTTTTCTGACCGAGTCGGTGACGGTGGTCTGGGTCATGACGGGAGAATTTTCAGTAAGGCCGTAGCAGATGGTGATCTCCCGCAGGTACATCTTCTCCATCAACTCTTCCATGGTCTTTACGGGGCAGGGGGAGCCGGCCATGATGCCGGTGCGCAGCGTGCTGAAGTCGAATTTAGGGAAAAGCTTGTGTTGCAAAACGGCGATGAACATGGTCGGAACGCCGTAGAGGGCGGTGCACCGCTCGCCTTCGACCGCAGACATGACCGCTACGGGGTCGAAGGTTTCGAGAAGAACGAGGGTGCTTCCGTGGTTTACAGCGGCCAGCACCCCGAGTACGCAGCCAAAACAGTGGAAGAGGGGAACGGGCAGGCATATTCTGTCTGCGGGCCCCAGCAGCTGGTTTTCCCCGATCCAGTAGCCGTTGTTTCCGATGTTGTGATGGCTCAGCATGACCCCCTTGGGAAACCCGGTCGTGCCGGAGGTGTACTGCATGTTGACCACGTCATCGGGGATGAGTTCCGCCTGCCGTGCTTGATAGCCTTCCTCGGAGACAAGCGGGGCCATCGAGAGGAGCTCGAACATCGAATACATTCCCCTGTGCTTTGCGTGGCCGAGGAAGAGCACACGCTTCAGATGCGGAAATTTTTCGGCTTTGAGATAGCCTCTCGGCATGGTTTTCAGTTCCGGAACCAGCTCGTAGATCGTCTGCACGTAGTCGGTGTCGCGAAAGCCGTCGATCAGGAATATGTTTTCGCACTCGGACTGTTCGAGCAGATAGGCGAGTTCGGCGCTTTTGTAATTGGTGTTGACCGTAAGGAGAATGGCGCCGATTTTTGCGGTGGCAAACTGCAGGGCCACCCAGTGAGGCACGTTGGTGGCCCAGACGGCGACCTTTTCACCTTTTTGGACTCCCAGGGCCATGAGCCCTTTGGCAAGCTGGTCCACCAGATCGCCGAATTCCCGGTAGGTGAGCCGCAAATCGCGGTCATAGTAGACGACCGCGTCGTTATCGGGATATTTTTCTATCGTTTTGTCGAGTATCTGCCCCAGGGTGAGGGACTGGAGAATCGGGCTTTCCATTATCTGATTGTCCTGTATTTATTCCGGGATATAGAGGACTGCATAGATCTCGGCCCTCGGGCCGAGGCAGCTGACGTAATGAGGAACCAGGGAATTGTAGTAGGCGCTGTCCCCCGGTTTCAAAATGGAAATCTCCCGACCGTAGTGAAGCTCGACCTCGCCGGAAATCACCACGATGAACTCCTCGCCCTCGTGGGAAGAAGGTTTTTTGTCCTCGGCGGGTTCGGGAAGTATTTCAATGAAAAAGGGCTCCATGTGCCTGTCTTTTTTCCCCCGCCCGAGGGAATGAAACTTCAGGGCAACCGGTTTTCCCTTGCCCTTGAGCATGCTCAATTCTTCCTTGCGCTCGCCCGTGCGAACGATAAGCGGGTCCTGGCTGAATTGATCGTCCAGAAATGTACCGAGCCGCAGCCCCAATGCCCGGGAAATCTTCAACAGAGGACCGAGCGACGGGTAGATGTCTTCTTCTTCGATCGCTCGAATGAAATCCACATCGAGGCCACTGCGGCTCGAAAGCTCCTCCCTGCTGACGTTTTGCCCCTCGCGCAGCCGCAACATCCGCACTCCGACTTTACCATCGCTGTTCAATACGAAAACCTCCCCGATCTAAAGGATTTTAGCCACAAAACTCGTTGCTTGATGATAGAGTACACCTAATGATTGGTGAAAACATTTTCTCATAACCGAACCGGCTCTTTATTGCAAACCTTGATTGGGCAAATTTTCGGCCCGGCCCCCGACAATATCCGGCCGGCAGGATTGTTTCCATGCAGGGTTTGGAATTGAAATTTGGTATTGTTTTCAGTAGAATGCAACTCGGCTTGGTGATGCGTTCGTTCCTGTCTGGTCCAGGAGAGTGTTTTTATGGCTGAATACCGACTTGTAGAGCGTGTTTCCCCGGAGCAGCTAAACCGGTGTGTCGAGGGTCTGGCGGAGCGGATAACCCGTGACTATTGTGGGAAAAACCTGATTTTGCTGGGGGTTTTAAACGGTGCTTTCATCTTCATGGCCGATCTTGCCAGGCGTATCGATCTGCCGATCAGGGTGGATTTCGTGCGACTGGCCAGCTACGGGGACAAGTCAAAGAGCAGCGGGAAGGTCAGGATTACCAAAGATGTCGAAGTCGCGCTGCAGGGGAGCCATGTGCTGATTGTAGAGGACATTGTCGACTCCGGGGTGACGCTGCGGTGGCTGCTCGATCATATTTCCGCTCTGGGCGCCGAATCGGTCAAATTGTGCGTGCTGGTGGATAAGCGGGAGCGACGCGAGGTCGAAATTACTCCCGAGTACGTGGGGCTTACGGTGGACAGCGGTTTTCTGGTGGGCTACGGGCTTGATTTTTCAGAAAATCACAGGAACCTGCCCGGCATACACGAAGTGTTGTTCGAAACAGATGTGCCGGTATTCGGCGAAACCCCGTCTGCTGAAGGATAAGGAATGGCAATAATAGTTGTTACGTGCGAATCCTGCGGGTCGCGGTTTCGCCTGGATTCCGACAAGCTCAACAAGCCCCGTAACAAGGTGCGCTGTTCGCATTGCAAACATGTCTTCGTTGTCGAACAACCCGAGGAAAACGACCTGGTCCATATCGAAATTTCGGAGGAAGAAGGCGACTTTTTGCCGGAGAGCGATTCAGAGGAGATGGATCAGTTTGTGGCGCCCGAGCCTGCGCGGGAACGAAGGGAGGTGCCGGAACGCTCCACCGGGAAAAGAAAGCTCCTGGTCGCCGGAATTGTTGCCGTTCCCCTGATTGTGATTGTTGCGGCGGCCTTTTTGTGGGCCGGCCGGATTTTGAAGCAGAAAAAGCTTCCCGTGGCGGCTGTAAAGCCCGAGGTGACCATCTCGAACAATGTAAAGGCCTTCTACCTGGAAAATTCGCACTCCGGGGAGGTGCTCGTAATCGAGGGCAAAGTGCTCAACAAGTCTTCTCGCCCCGTCAGTTTTATTATGATAGAAGGCAAATTGTTCGACAGGAAGGACAACGTCGTTTTGAAACAGAGTTGTTATGCGGGTAATCCGATTTCCCGCAAGGACATCACCCGGCTAAAGCTCTCGGATATAGAAAAGATGATGATGAACCGGGAGGGCCAAAACCTAAAGGACGTCCGGATTCCCCCCTCAGGTGAAACGCCATTTCTGCTCGTATTCCATAATCTTCCGGAGATAAGCACTCTCAGCAACTACAGTGTGAATGTTGTCAGTTCGGAATTGAACTGAGCGGGCATGCTGCACCTTTCTTGCATTTGAGCCAACTTATTGAAGTAACGAAAAGAATTGACAAAGACCCTTTTAGAAGATAAAAAGGCGCGTGTTCAAGCTCCCGAATAAATGGGCAATTATGACGGTGAGGCCAAAATCATGCTGGATGTGAAATTCGTTCGAGAAAATATGGAATTGGTTCGCCGGATGCTCAAAAACCGCCGATCCGATCTCGACCTGGGACCTCTTCTACGGCTCGATGAGATGAGGCGGGGCCTTCTGGTCGACGTGGAAGAGAAAAAGCACCGGAGAAATGTCGCATCCGAAGAGATTTCCCGGCTCAAAAAGGAGAAAAAAGACGCCTCGACTCTGGTTGAGGAAATGAAGGGGTTGGGACAGGAGATCAAGGCGATCGATCTGCGCTTGAGCGAAGTGGAGCTTGAATTCAGACAATTTCTTCTGAACCTTCCGAATGTGCCCCACGACTCGGTCCCTGTGGGCAGCGATGAAAAAGATAACCCGCAAATCCGCACTTGGGGCGAAAAACCGGTTTTTGATTTCGAGCCCAAGCCTCACTGGGAAATCGGCGAGCAACTCGGGATTCTCGATTTCGAACGCGGAGCAAAACTCGCCGGGGCCCGGTTTACCCTGTACTGGGGTGAGGGGTCGGCGCTCGAGCGCGCGCTCTACTGCTTCATGCTCGACGTGCACACGAGGCGGCACGGCTACACGGAAGTCCTGCCGCCGTTCATGGTCAACAGTTCGAGTATGCAGGGCACCGGGCAGCTTCCAAAATTCAAGGACGACCTGTTCAAGGTGGACGGATGGGATTACTGGCTGATCCCCACAGCCGAGGTACCGGTTACAAATATTCACAGCGACGAAATCCTGGATGAATCCGTACTGCCGCTAAAATATACGGCCTACACGCCCTGTTTTCGCTCGGAAGCGGGTTCCCACGGCAAAGACACCCGGGGACTCATCCGGCAGCACCAGTTCAACAAGGTGGAACTGGTGAAATTCACCCGGCCCGAGGATTCCTACGAGGAACTCGAAAAGCTGCTCGGAAACGCCGAGACGATCCTCCGTGAACTGGGCATCCACTACCGGGTCGTTTTGCTGTGCACAGGGGACATGGGCTTTTCGTCAGCCAAAACATACGACATCGAAGTCTGGCTTCCCGGCCAGAACACCTACAGGGAAATATCCTCCTGCAGCAACTTCGAGGATTTTCAGGCGAGGCGCGCCAATATCCGTTTCCGCCAGAAGGGGCGAAACGGGACCAGATTCGTCCACACGTTAAACGGTTCGGGGCTTGCAGTAGGGCGAACTTTGGTGGCGATTCTGGAGAATTTTCAGCAACAAGATGGGACCGTAGTCATTCCTGAGGTTTTGCGTCCATACATGGGAAACAGGAAGGCGATCCAACGAGGAGTAGTGTCATGACCAAAAGTGAGTTGATTGAAGCACTGGCCAAGGCTGAGGGAATCACTTTAAAAGCTGCTGAAATCGCCGTCAATGTAACCTTTCAGAGCATGGAGCAGGCCCTTGTGCGCTCCGACCGCCTGGAAATCCGTGGCTTTGGCAGTTTCAAGGTCAAAGACTATGAAGGCTATAAGGGCAGAAACCCCAAAACGGGTGCGCTGATCGAGGTGTCTTCTAAAAAGTTGCCCTTTTTCAAGGTGGGAAAAGAACTCAAGGAAAGGGTAAACGAGGCCGAAGCCGAAGATGCCAAGGTTACGGTGAAATAAAGGAAAAACTTCGCATAGTGTAATTTCCGTCCGAAAACCCAATCTAAGGTGCGAACGGCACCACGTTTCCCCCCCTTTGCAAAAGGGGGGCAGGGGGGATTTCAAAGCGGCATCCAGCCG
>JBMFWU010000212.1:3241-7372 GCA_049964955.1 Syntrophobacteraceae bacterium | reverse complement strand
GCCAGGATAGACCATCTCTGGGAGTTGTGTTAAGCACGCCTGCCGCAAGGACACGTCTGCTCCTCCATATTTAGGGGTCTTGGAGGACAGAATATTCTAATTTGGGCGATGTTCAAGAAATAAATGTCGTTGTAGGGTTATGGCTCGGTCTTTGATTTCAATTTGACATTCAGAGCTGCCAGTCCTTTTACCCGTACGGAACCAGTTCTGACGCGAGACTGCACACCACACTTCCGCGGGTTACCTCAAGGTCCCGAACGCGATTACCCGGCTTTGGCTCAGGCGCCCTCGAGGTCGATGTGCCCGGGAAATTCCACGAAAAGTTCGCTTCTTTCCAATTCCCCCTGAGGATTGAAGAAACGCATGTTGCCATTTTCATCGCAAATCCAAAATTCCCTGGCGCCTTTCTCGAAATAGAGATGCCTCTTTTCTTCCAACTCTGCAACAGAGTTCGACGGAGACTCTACTTCAACGACAACTTCAGGGGATTCGGGAAGTTCAATTTTCTTGAGTCCATGCTTTTTGAGAAATGCTGCGCTTCTCCAGGCAACGTCGGCAACTTTGGTTCCCTTGGAGGTTTTAATGGGGCATTCCGTTGTGACCCTGCCTGCCTGCGCGAGATTATTCATCAATATAGCTATCTCTGATTGATACGCACCGTGCGCATCTGCGGCCGGGCACATCATAATCTTCCCCCATTCGTTCGTTTCGATCTTGAAGGGCAGGTCTTTGAGGCTGGGATGTTCGACCACTTCACGCCATTCCATCGTACATCTCCTTCTTCAGGGCGCGCCTGGCGGTAAACCAAACCCTAGCCAAGACCCCGGCTGTTTCGGAACGGGGTCCGGCAGGAGGTCCGTTCCTCTTCCCGCTCCTGTAACTATACGATCTCTTTCCGAAGGTGGCCAGTTTTTTTGCGGGTCTTGGACGTACCGCCCCGGTTCATCAACTCGCCGGTTGGAAAGCCCATGGAGTACATAACATTCACAAAGCAGGCCCCCGCTTTGGGCCGGAGGCGTCTGCCGGAAACAATCTGCATCCTCGCTGCAGCGCACAGGGGACGATAAGCACCGTCAACCGGAGTGCTTTTAGGGGCAGCTCCTGACCGAAGTGCGCCTCTGTGGCCGTCTTGGGAGAATGGCCCGGTTTTTGAACTATCCCTGCCTGGAATTGCCTAAAATATTCAGGGGGTGCTATGAGAAAAATTGCCATAACGAGCGAAGGTCCCGGTCTGGACGATGTTGTCGATCCCAGGTTCGGAAGGGCTGCGGGGTTTGTGATAGTCGACCTCGAAGACATGAACACCAGCTATATCGACAACGGGCAGACACAGGTCATGGGGCAGGGGGCCGGTATACAGGCGGCACAGCTGGTCGCGGGCGCCGGGGTCGAGTGCGTTCTTTCAGGTTTTGTGGGGCCAAAGGCGTTCCAGGCGCTTTCGGCCGTGAAGATAAAGGTGGTGCAAAACCTCCAGGAAGGGATAACGGTGCGCCAGGCGGTGGAAAAATTCAAGCAGGGCGTGTTTCAATTCGCGGAAGGCCCCAACCGGGGAGCGGGGCGATGAGAGTTGCCATCGCCAGCGGCAAGGGGGGGACGGGCAAGACCACCGTGGCCGCCTCGCTTGCGCGGGTCTGGGAGCGCCCCCTCCTTGCCGTGGACCTCGATGTGGAGGCGCCCAACCTGCATCTTTTTCTGCGTCCGGTTATCGAGGAGCTTGGTCCGGCATGGATCGAGACGCCGGTCGTCGACGAATCGAAGTGCACTTTCTGCCTTGCCTGCTCGGATCTGTGCCAGTTCAAGGCGATCAGCGTGATGGGATCGGTTGTGCTGACTTTTCCGGAAATGTGCCACGGGTGCGGGGGGTGTATGGCGGTGTGCCCGCAAGAGGCGATTTCCCCGGGCAAAAGGGAGCTGGGGGAAATCGGTTGGGGACACGCGGGGGAGACCGAATTTCTGATGGGCTGCCTGCGAGTGGGCGAGGCCATGAGCCCGCCTCTTATGCGCCAGGTGAAATCGAGGCTGAAAGAAATCGTCTCTGCAAAAGGCCTGGACGCAATCATCGACTCGCCTCCCGGGGTCAGTTGCCCTGCGGTCAATGCCGTTATGGAAAGCGATTGCATAGTCCTTGTGACCGAGCCCACCCCGTTTGGTTTGCACGATTTCAGACTCGCGTGGGAGGCGTTCGCGCCCCTGGGAAAACCGATGGGTGCGGTGATTAATCGCGCAGGCGTCGGCAATCGGGATGTCTATGCGTTTTGCGCGGAAAAAGAAATACCGATCCTGGCCGAGGTGCCTTACGAGCGGGCTGCGGCCGAAGGCTATGCCCGAGGGCGGGTCATTGCGGATCTCTCGCCTGAATTCAGAGATATTTTCGTCTCTCTTGCCGCCAAAATCACTGAACTGGCCGTGAGCACTCCTTTTAAGGAGGCCGCCAATGCGTGAGGTCGTGATTATCAGCGGCAAGGGCGGCACGGGCAAGACCTCGCTTACCGGGGCGTTTGCCCACCTGGCTTCCAACAAGGTCATGTGCGATCTCGACGTCGATGCCCCGGATCTGCACCTGCTCCTCCGTCCGAAAATCGACTGCAGTGAGGAGTTTTTTTCGGGACACGTTGCGCAAATCGATGAAAATTTATGCACGGGATGTGGCGTGTGCGCTTCGATGTGCGCGTACGAAGCAGTGCGTGCGAATGGGGCTTCCTTTGCAATCGATCCTCTCCGCTGCGAGGGCTGCAAGGTCTGTGTGGCATTTTGCCCGGCCGGGGCGGTTCTCTTTCCGGAAAAGCACTGCGGACGCTGGCATATTTCTTCGACCCGGTTTGGCCCGCTGGTGCATGCCCGTCTTTTTGCCGGCGAGCCCAACTCAGGCAGACTCGTAACACTTCTGAAGCAACGGGCCAGGGGGTTGGCCAAATCCGAAGGAAAGACGCTCATTCTCTCCGACGGGGCGCCCGGAATCGGCTGCCCGGTGATCAGCTCCCTTTCGGGGGCCGCTCTCGCCGTTGCTGTGACCGAACCGACCCCTTCGGGCCGGCACGATCTCGAGCGGGTGGCCGACTTGTGCGCCCACTTTCAGATTGGGCTGGCGGTCATTGTCAATAAATTCGATCTAAACCCGGCCGAGGCCGATGGCATCGAGAACTACTGCCGCTCCAAGGGCTATCCGGTGCTCGCCAGGCTCCCCCACGACCCGATTGTAACCAAAGCGATGGTGGAGGGGGTGGTGGTCACCGAACTGCCCGAAAGCGACTTCAGCAAAGAAGTCCGCAGGACCTGGAAAAAGATCGAAGAACTCTTGGCGTAGGTTTCCGGCGGGCATTGGCCCGCCGCATTTTCATGATTCGATTCGAGGGAGAAAAAATGAAAAGTATCACCGTGGCAATTCCGTCAAGTATGCCTGGAGGGTTGGACTCCTCTCTTGGCGCTCACTTCGGGCACTGCGATCTCTATACGCTCGTCGATGTCACGGACGGGCAAGTCCAAAACGTGCGGGTCCTGCCAAACGTTCCGCACCAGCAGGGCGGGTGCATGGCCCCGGTAAACCACCTGGCCCAAAACGGCGTGCACGTGCTTATCGCCGGCGGCATGGGCATGAGGCCGCTCATGGGGTTTAACCAGGTGGGAATCGATGTGCTCTACGGCGGCGTCGCCCAAACGGTCGGAGAGGCCGTGGATGCCTTCCTCAAGGGAAGCCTGCAGCAGTTTACCTCCGATTTCACGTGCGGTGGGGGCGGGGGAAGGTAGAACAGATGCTTGACATTCTTCTGGTTACTGCGAGGAGGGAAACCATCCACGCCTTCATCGAAGGGCTTTCCTGCGACCCGGAGGTGCGCCTCCATCTCGCATCGGCGGGCGCTGAGGTCCCGGGGCTTGTCCGAACCCTCTGTCCCAAACTGGTGATTGTCGATTCCACGCCCGAGGAGGTGGGTTCCTTCGACCTGGTGAGACAAATCATTGGGGTCAATGCGATGGTAAATACCGCTGTGACAAGTCCTCTTTCCGAGGAGGAGTTTCATGACAGAGGCGAAGGACTCGGCATTCTGAGCTGCTTGCCCATGGACCCGGGCGGCAGCGATGCAAAAGCTCTGCTGCAAAAACTTCGCGATCTGCTGTAAGAGCGGAAGCGGGAAG
>JBMFWU010000212.1:0-3141 GCA_049964955.1 Syntrophobacteraceae bacterium | reverse complement strand
GCTTTTTAAAAATCCATTTCCAGTAAAACCGTATCGCCCATCGCCGTCGCTTTGCTCTGGGGGTAGCGCTTGCGCAGGATGTGGAGCATCGAGCGGTTTTCCCGCAGTACGTAGGCCACAAAACCCTTGTATCCGTTTTTTCGCGCGATCCCGTCGAGTATATCGACCATGCGCGTGCCTATCCCCTGGCCCTGAAAATCTTCTCGGATCATAAAGGCCACCTCGGCGCGCTCCTCGCTGTCTTTGGCGTAGGAGGCAATGGCCATGATTTCCTGGCGCCCTGCCTCCGAAGTGAGGCCTATGATGGACATGTTCCTGCGGTAATCCACAGTGGCCAGTTGCTGCTGGAGCGATTTGTGCGAAAAGAGCTGCTTGTGGTAGAAAAACCGGTGATAAATCGACTCGGACTGGAGCGAGTAATAGAAATTGCGGAATTCAAACTCGTCGGAAGCGAGCAGCGGGCGAAATTCGATGGTTTTCCCGTTCGGCAGTTGCAGGGAAGTCTTGTAGTCTTCCAAAAAGATGAGATCTTCCTGGTGGGGAGCGATCTGGTCCGCAAAAATATAGTGATGCTTTTTGGCCTCCTCGATCAGTTCCTCGCGAAACTTGGGGTGCGCGATCTGGGCCAGTTCCATCACCCGCTGATAGATGGACTTTCCCCGTAGCTCTGCGATGCCGTACTCGGTTACCACGAAATTCACGTCGCCCCGGGTTGTGGCCACACCGGCCCCTTCGCTCAGATGAGAGACGATGCGCGAGACCTTGCCGTTCTGGGCCGTGGAGGGCAGGGCCACGATGGAAAACCCGCCCCGGGACATGGCGCTTGCCCGAATGAAGTCAACCTGGTCGCCTATACCGCTGTAGAAAAGATAGCCCAGGGAATCCGAACACACCTGCCCGGTAAGGTCGACTTCCAGAGCGGAACTGATGGAGACAAGGCTGTTGTTTTGGGCGATGACCGTCGGGTCGTTTACAAAATCGGAACCGGCGAAATAAAACATGGGGTTGTTGTCGAGGTAATCGTAGAGTTCGGACGATCCCATGCAGAGAGAGGCGACCGCTCTTCCGGGAAGCAGCGATTTTTTCCTGTTGGTTATGACCTGCTTCTGAAACAGAGGTAAAAATGCGTCGGTGATCACCTGCGTGTGGATCCCGAGGTCGTTTTTGCCGCCCAGGTGTTTCAGGATGCCGTGAGGCAAATGGCCGTAGCCGATCTGAAGTGTTGCGCCGTCGCTTACCAGTTGGGAAACGTAATGACCGATCCGTTCGACCGTCTCCTCCTCCGGTGTGCCCGGCAGATAGTCCCCCAGCGGTTCTTCGTGAAGCACCAGGTAATCGATATCGTCGACGTGAACGAAACTGTCTCCAAGGGTCCTGGGCATTCGGGGATTTACCTGCGCGATGACGGTTCTGGAGTTCTGCATGCCGGCGCGGGTGATATCGACGGAGATCCCCAGGCTGCAGTAACCGAATCGGTCGGGCGGGCTCACCTGGATGAGCGCCGTATCCAGTCCGATAAGCTTACTGGAAAAAAGCTCCGGAATTTGCGAAAGGTAGGCCGGGACGTAGTCTATGTTTCCTTTGAAAACCGCCTTCCGCATCAGCGGGCTGATAAAGAAAAGTTTTAGTGAAAAGCGGTTGAGAAAAGACTCGTCGTCCACATAATCGGAAAGCGTGCCCGAAAGCATCTGATAGACCAGGATGTCCTGGAGGTTTAGATTCTGCACCATGGCTTTTATGAGGTGTTGAGGCTCTCCGCATCCGGTGCCCACGAAGACGCGGTCCCCTTTCTTGATGGCGGAAACAGCCTCTTCGGAGCTCACTATCTTTTTTTCGCAATGTTGCTTAAGCCAGGCAACGTAATCCATTTTCGAAAATCCCTTCAGGGCCTGCTCTCAAATTAACCCGCACAGCGGCGTGGGGGTGCGGGGGCGTAAGCCCCCGCGCTATTTCTTTCCGGCTACTCTTCCGCCATCTCCGGTTTCCAGCATTGCCACACCATGCCCACCAGGTCCGGGCTGGGCTTGAGAGTCGGCTTTCCCGGCCTCCATCCCGAAGGAGTGGCCTCCTGCGTTGCCCGCACATGCTGGAAGGCCTGTATCTGCCGCATGAGTTCGGCCACGTGTCGCCCCACCGGCGGAGTCAGCACTTCCATGGCCTGAACGACCCCGTCGGGATCGATCAGGAATCGGCCGCGAAAATCGACGCCCGACGCTTCGTCGTAGACGCCGTAGACTTTTCCGATCGCTCCGCCCGCATCGGAGAGCATGGGGTAGGGTACACCACCGGGCGTCATTTTGGAAAGCTCCTCGCTTTGCCAGATCTTGTGGGAAAAGCGACTGTCGGTGCTGACCGAAAGGACTTCCACACCCATTTTCTGCAATTCCGTGTATTTAACGGCAACTGCCGTCAATTCGGTGGGTCAGACGAAAGTGAAGTCGCCTGGATAGAAACAGAGCACCACCCATTTGCCCCGGTAGTCCGAGAGCTTGATGTTTTTGAAGCCGCCGCCCACAAGGGCCGAAGCTTCGAAATCCGGGGCGGGCCGACCCACCCGCGCGGTGACGACCGGCGGCGCCGGTACTCCTCCGCCCTGAGTTTGTCCCTGCGCTCCGGTCGTAACCGGGCCCTTTGCCGGTTCTACACACCCGCTGCCTGCCTGTTCGCTCATTGCCAGTTCTCCTCCTTGTCCTTTGTTGTGTAAAGCCCGGGGAACGACACTCTGCGTCCCGTCCCCCTCGACTCCCTGCCTAATCGAGGTCGACGATCATGTCGGCCTCGTTGCCGCAGACCGTGCATGTCCTGGTTTCCTTCTGTTTTTTTTCGACCTCGCCCGATGGGCTCTTCACTTCGATCCATTGGCACGAAACGGTCATCTCTGCTTCGTTGCCGCATTTTTCACACATGCAAACCTCAACCTTGTCAGCCATGATGATCTCCTCGTTGTCGTAAAATGCGATATTGTGTCATGATCCGGGATGTCGGCGAAGCGATTTTTCCTGCTGCCGGCATCTTCGTTTTTCTGTAACCACGGCGGGAGTGGAGAATTATTATTGATTATTCGTTGATAGTTATGGAAATCGACGGTGTCAAGTCGAAAAAAAGAACAGAAAATCGCCATCCTGTAGTAAAATCAAAAGC
>JBMFWU010000211.1:0-7827 GCA_049964955.1 Syntrophobacteraceae bacterium | reverse complement strand
ATTGTATTGCTGTATTTGTCGTCATGTGGAAGGATTTCAAATAGGGCCATTTGCCGTCTTTCTTGTGTGTACTGATCCAGCTTTTTGACTTGTTTCTCTTGATGCATTACTCCTCCTCCTCTTGTGATAAGCCCGATCGTAGCAGACGTTGACCAATTTGCCTCTTATTCCAGTAATATGATGCCCTCAGGTCCCAGCGCAAACAACAACGAGCGTATTGTCAGAGAATAGTGGCGGAAACTAACGTCGCACCTCCAAGATTTCGACAGTAGACAAATCTACCTCTACAGTGTCGCCACTGTCCTCATAAACGACTGTGACCTGGCCGACCATCGCAAGAATCCCGAGGCGTTCTCCCACCTTAAGCAAAATTGAGGGCTTTCGAGGTTCCGGTTCCTTGCCAGATTCATTTTTCTGCTCACGGCTTGCCCCTTTCTTCTTCTCGACACCTCTTTGGGGATTCAGTAGTGGTCCAGCGATCCTAGTAGGCCGCATGCTCTCTGATGAGGGTGCAGACTCCGGATTGCCATTTTCGCCAGTTTCTCCACCACCTAGTGGACTGTCACCAAGTGCATTAATTCCAGCATCTTGATGATCCACGATTTGTTCATCAGCTTCTCCGCAAGGCATACTGTTTGGTAGGACAGATTTTTTCAATCGCTCTAATAGAGCAAGTACTCCTGACCTATTCACCTCTTCGGAAGTAGCATAGGCTCGCACCTCTTCTGGATACTTCTCATATCCCTTGAGCATTAGGTAAAGTGTTTTCGTTCCGACTTGAGTAGACCGGGCCAGGTCCTGAAGAAATCCCGGCGCATTGATCAGAGACAAATGTTCGGACACGAAAGAAGCCTTTTGGCCTAGATTGGCGGCAATATCGGCTTTTTTATCTCCCGCCTTCACGCGTTTGTGGATAAAGAGGGCAATTTCCATCGGAGTTAAGTTCTCACGTTCAATATTCTCGATGATCTGATCCCAATCATCGTGCGTCTCGTCGATATAAGCCGGGATCGTACGTAAGCCAGCCAGGAGCGACGCTCGATAGCGGCGGGCACCGTGATTGATCACATATTTATCGCCCCCGTTCAGGGTTTTAACGGAAATCGGTGTTTTAACTCCTTTAGCTTTAATCGAAGCAGCCAAACTCTGCATAGCTTCTTCGGAAAAGAATTGTCTCGGCTGGTCAGGATCTTCCATGATTTTCGCAAGAGATAGTTCCAGTGGCTTGCCGTTGTCTTTTTCGTTGACTGAGGTGGCGGCTAAGTTGTCGAGTCCGGTCAAATCAAGCATCACAAGCCTCCCATTCCTTCAGCGATAACATCAAACGCAGCCCTAATTTCTTTCCCTGCTTCACGGGCTGTTGACTTTTGGAGCTGCCAAACAGGGACGCCTGCAACGGCGGCTTCGCGTAAAGAGGAACGCTTGGAGATCTTTGCCCCAAGCACGTATTGTTGGTAGCTGTGTAGCAGATTCATTAAATCTGCCTTTTGTGTTGGCGCAGTAGCGTCAAAGAGGGTGGGTAAGATGCCAAGATTCACCAAGCTTGGATTAAAGCGTTGTTGGATACCAATGATTCGTTGTAACATCTTGGTTGCTACATCGAGACTGTAACCATCGATGATACATGGTATTACTACAAAATTGCTGGCCAAAAGAACAGCATTGGCCGCCTTGCTGTTGCTCCCTGGTGTGTCAAGCACACAATAATCAAAGTCTGAACTCAGTTCTGCTAGTCTGGCTTCTAGATTGGTGAGCAGTTGTAAGTCATCAGTGGCTTTTTCTACCTGGCGCATATTTGGCCCACCTTGTAGCACAACGATTTCCTGGGCAAGCATCGGCAGGGTGAGAGGTTCGAATGCAAATAAAGCGGCAGCATCAACACCTGGGGCCACACACTTGGACAGAGTCTTGCTGCTGTTGCCTTGTTCATCAGCATCGACAAAGAGAACCCTCTTCTGGTGATCAGCCAAATAATACGCGAAATGATAAGCAACAATCGACTTACCCACGCCTCCTTTTTGGTTTGCAAAGACAACTTTCCTCATGACAAATTCCCTTTCAATTTCGACGCGTTGAAGTGATGCTTCGTAATTTTGGAGGTCTGGACCTCATGAGTCTCCAACCAGAGCTGCAACGCTTCTATGCCAATGGTGTTCATACTGACAAACTCTCCACTCCGCTTGCTATTATGTGAAATTTCGTCCAGCACATCGTGCATTTCTTTCGGGATACGCAGTGTGAGCTGCTTGATTCCTTGTGGCATTTCCGTTTCCTTTCAGCTAGATTGATTTTATTCTGGGAAGACAGCGTAATGTCATTATTGCTTGCTGTCAACAGGAATAAGAAATGGGGATCATCGGTTTCCTTCCGTATGGCTCATGAGTCAGCATTTCTCTCCTACACAAGGTTTTTCTTCGACCAGTCGAAGAAAAACCGAAGCCACCACGGCAATAAAACTAAAATCGTCGTTTCGAGAGAGAGGGGTTATTGCTTGTTTTTTCGCTACATTGGGAGGTTTTAGCAGCATAGTTTCTCTCGGAATTTCGGGTCGAGGCGAAAGCCCCAAATGTCCTTAATATAATGGAGCGGTTTGGCCTGTACGTTTTGTCGTCCTTGCCCCTTCCCGTGGTTTGCCCCAGGTATATCCAGTTGGTAGCGCGGTAGCAGGCCCCCTTAAAATCGCTCTATATCGACAAAGGTCTCCAGCAGATAGACGGGACGCCCATAGATCTCCTGCCAATCCCGGAAAACCCTTCTTGCCGCCTTAGCTGTAGCGGCGGCCTCAATCATAAACGCCAGTGCGCGATTTCGTGCGGCCATTCGGACTCAAATTAGCTGATTCTACCCGTCGTCAGAGTTCTTTTTGCTCTAAATGAAGCTACTACCATACAGTTATGTACGTTTATGCATACATATTAACATTTAAACATGCAATGTTCGGTGCTAAATTGAGATGAGCGCGTGTATAGCACACTTTTTGTATAGGCGATATCTTCTGCAGGCCACTTTTTCTGTTTAAGCAGGAAGGGTGTATGGAATTTCAGACGTTAGTTATGCAGACGAAAGCCATCCTGGCTCACGTAAAAATGGGGGTGTTTTCTGTGATCGCAGCGTGGCAAGAACGCCTTTTTTCCGTTTCATTCCGGGCTAATCCAAATTTATTTTGCGCAAGCGTCGCTCGTATGCCAAAAGGAGAGGTCACACGCATGATTGGCGTGACGACTCCGAAACAAATTGGGAAACGAGCAATCTATGTCAGAGCCAAAACAGAAGTTGATGATCTTAAATCTGAGCCGCAAAGCGCTAAAATTCCTGGACAGGGCGAATATGCAACCTGGTGTGGAGGATTTGAGCGCAGCATTCCGCGAGGCTATAACCAATACCAATTGGGACGATGTACGGGTAGTAAGCCGGCGAAAAAGTTATGGAGGGTTTTCGGAGGTCACGATTCCATTGGAGCCGGAACTTTACGAACGTATATGGGAATACGCGACAAAGAGGGGTGTCGATCTGAGCCTTCTGAGCGACGCTATCGTTATTTCCTATTATATGCTGCAAACCGCAAAATCTCGCCGCATACTGCTCCATCTAAGTCTTACAGAAACAGCGGATATGTTGCTAAGAGAAGGGGGACAACGAAGAGGGGATATATCGGAGAGATTTCGCCAGGCTGCTCAGAATTCAAAGTGGGAGGAATTGGAATTTCCCGCATTCCGAAAACGAAAACAGGGTTTCTTTCGAACCGGGGTCTGTATCGAAACGAGTTTGTACGAAGCTCTAAAAGAACACGCCCAAAAGAGAGAAGTTCCACTGACCGTTTTGATCGACGCAATTATCGTTTCCTACTACTCTCACCGGAAGTAAGTTATCGAGACAAGACGCATTTAGTCTCTGTAGAATTTTTCCCTTGACAAGTCGAAGTCCCTTTGTTTAGATTTATATCACGAAGTTTCGTGCGATATAGCTACAAGTGAGTACATGACGCGCGAACCACAGCGCATTTGAGCGGTTTTTAAGGGTTTTATAAAGAGGCGATCTCGCAACAAAGAATGAGAAAAGGGAGCATTGAATCGTACCATTCAAACATTTCCGAACCGCTGAGGAATTGGAGAAATGGGACACACGAGACGAGAATACAGCGCATTCGAGCGGGCATATGACTACTTCAACGAAGCGCTCTTTAAAGGTGAACTTCCGGGGTGTTTGATCACGCTGCAAAGAAAAGCGCATAGTTGCGGATATTTTTGCAGCCAGCGGTTCGCGGGCCGTGTTCTGGAATTGAGAAACGGCCTGGTAGACGAGATAGCCCTGAACCCGGACACCTTCGCCGGACAAACCGACATCGAGATCCTTTCAACGCTTGTCCATGAGATGGTCCATCTCTGGCAATTCCATCATGGAAAACCATCCAGAAGCACGTATCACAATGCCGAGTGGGCCGATCGCATGGAGTCCCTTGGCTTGATGCCCTCTCACACGGGCCAACCTGGCGGAAAGCGCACAGGTAATAAAATGGCCGACTATATCATTACGGATGGTCGCTTCGCGAAAGAAGTGGAGAAACTGATGGAGACAGGTTTTCGGCTGCTTTGGGAAGGCAAAATAACGGCTGAAGATGGCGGAGCAATGCCCGGGGGCTCGGAAATCGGTATGAAGAAAGAAACGAAGCCGAGCAAGGTCAAGTATTCGTGTCCCGTGTGCCGGGTGAATGCGTGGGCGAAGCCGGGGATCGAATTTGATTGTCACGGGTGTAAACAGCTTATGCTGAGCGAAGGCGCGATGGCGTCACTTTTGACTCAATCCAGTCATAAAAGGCTGATCTAGCAATGGCCAGTGAGCGGACAGACATTGAAGAACGCCAAAAAAGACAAATCGCAAAGATTCGGCGTGAATTCGGGCCGGTGTGCCAGGAGAACTACTTCAATGATCCTACAACAACCGAACTTTGTCGAAACGATGATGGATCGTTGTGGGTCGAGCGTGTCGGCGAAGGGATGGTCCATGTCGGGGAAATGCCGGACCATTGTGCGGAGGCTCTCCTGGGCACAATCGCGATGACTTTGGGAACTATCATAAACAAAGAGAATCCAATCCTCGAGGGTGAGTTGCTGGTCGATGGGTCGAGGGTATGCGGGGTAATCCCGCCCGTAGTAAGGAGCCCGGTGTTCACCATCCGCAAACGGGCGCTCAAAGTGTTTTCCCTACGCGATTACGTGGACCGGGGGATCATGACGGAACTGGAGATGATCGCGATAGTGAGAGCCGTGCGGGAACGCAAGAACATCCTGATTGTGGGCGGAACGGGATCGGGCAAGACCACCCTTGGAAACGCAATACTTTCTGAAATCAGCAAAGTCCATCCTCACCATCGCCTCGTAATTATTGAAGATACACTTGAACTTCAATGTCGGGCGGAAAATTTCATTTCTCTGCGATCCACAGAAGAAATCACGATGAACAAGTTGCTCCGGACGGCGATGAGATCGCGGCCGGACCGCATCATCGTAGGCGAGGTCAGGGGACCCGAGGCGCTGACCCTGCTCAAAGCCTGGAACACCGGGCACCCGGGTGGAGTCTCAACAGTGCATGCCAATAGCGCCATGGCCGGTTTGATCCGTTTGGAGCAGTTGATCGGGGAAGCCACGGAGACGCCGATGAGCGCCCTCATCGGGGAGGCGGTCAATATCGTTGTTTCCATAACATTCAGTCAGGAAGGGGGGAGAAAAGTCAGGGAGATAGTTGAGATCACCGGGTATGAGAAGGGTGAGTATATGAGCAGAATAATAGCTAAATCCGAAAAGGAGGTAACCAATGAAGGTAGGGAGTTCGGTAAACTGGAACTTGTATGATGTCGCGATGGTTGTAACGCTTTCGATGATGTTTCTTGCCGTGATGGCATTTTTGGCGCCGGTTCTGGCGCATGCGTCGTCGTCGGGTGGCGGCACACTGCCGTGGGAGGGACCCTTAACGACACTGGAAAATTCGATCAAGGGACCGGTTGCGTTCGCGGTAAGCATCATCGGGATCGTCGTTTGTGGCGCAATGCTCATCTGGGGAGGTGAAATCAACGAATTTGCCAGACGTGGCGCGATGTTGGTCTTGGTTATCGCACTGCTGGTCATGTCCAGCAATGTTCTTAGTGGTCTTTTCACAAGCGCTTGCGTGGTGCACTGATGAGCGAACTGCGGCGAATTCCTGTGCACAGGGCGCTAAACCGCCCGAATGTGTTGTTGGGAGGGGAACGCGAGCTGGTGCTCATGACCGGAATCATCTGCTTCACCCTGATTGTGGTTGCTCAAACCTGGATCGCGTTCGTCCTTGGAATTGCGCTTTGGTTTGTCTCTATCGGTTTCTTGCGAATGATGGCTAAAGCAGACCCGATGATGTCGCGTGTGTACGTAAGACACATTCAGTTCAAAAGTTTCTATTCGGCTCATTCCAGGCCATTTCGGAAGGAGTAAACATTGCACGCTTTAAAACAATATCAAGGAAAGGAAAAGGGCACTTCGGACTTGCTCAACACGGCAGCGCTTGTTGGTGACGGAATTGTCTTGCATAAGGATGGCGGACTTACGGCCGGTTTTTTTTACAAAGGCTACGACATTGCATCTTCGACTTACGAAGAAAGAAACGCGCTTAGTGCGAGGCTAAACGCTGCATTGTCGCGCCTTGGTAGTGGTTGGATAACCCAGCATGATGCATGCCGACAGATGAGTACGGCCTATTGTACGGGGCAAAACGGGATTTTCGAAGGGTTTCCCGATCCTGTTTCGGCGATGATCGATAGTGAAAGTAGAAAGGGGTTCGAACTTGCAGGAAAGCACTTCGAGACCACCTATGTGCTTACCGTAACCTTTTTACCCCCTCTTTTGCGTCAGCGGCGGGTGGTCGATCTGATGTTTACCGATGAGGGGGAAGGGAAGCGTCAAAGAGGCATCGCCAGTAATATAATCGCGGATTTCGAGCGCAGTATCGAAGAAATCGAAGATCATTTATCAGGTGTGGTCGAGATAGAGCGCATGCGCGGGGTTTCCTATGAGGATGAATGGGGGCGAGGCCACGTTTGCGATATGCTCCTCCAGCACATCAATTACTGTGTTACGGGATTAAACCATCAGATTAATATTCCGCCGTGTCCGATGTACCTGGATTCGGTGATCGGGGGACAAGACCTTCGGGGCGGGGTTATCCCGAAGATCGGAGATAATTTCATCGGAGTCGTCTGCATAGACGGTTTTCCCGGGGAGTCTTATCCCAACATTCTTGCAAGCCTCGACCAGATTCCGTTGGAATACAGGTGGTCGACGCGTTTCATCTACCTCGATCCGGTGGAAGCTGTGTCGATGATTAAAGGCTTTCGCCGCAAATGGGCACAAAAGGTCAGGGGCTTTGCCGAGCAGATTTTTCACACGGGCAATGGCGTAGTCGATCAAGACGCGCTCGAGATGGTCCAGCAGAGCGATTCGGCAGTGGCGGAGGCGAGCAGCGCCCTGGTGGGCTATGGCTACTATACGTCCGCCTTGGTCATGTTCGATGAGGACCGGCGCCGGCTTGAGCGAAACCTTCGCGAAGTTCGGCGGGAAATCCAGAACCTCGGGTTTTCCGCGCGCGTGGAGACGATCAATGCGATGGAGGCCTGGCTCGGGGCGGTTCCCGGGCACAGAGTGCAGAACGTGCGCCGGCCAGTGCTCCACACGATGGGGTTGGCCGACATGCTGCCGATGTCGTCTGTTTGGGCGGGTCGTGCCCACAACCCCTGTCCCTTTTACCCTCCCGATTCGCCTCCGCTGCTACGTCCCACAATATTTGACTCCGGTAATCTCAGTC
>JBMFWU010000210.1:0-7890 GCA_049964955.1 Syntrophobacteraceae bacterium | reverse complement strand
GAATTCTCTGCACCATCCTAAGTGATTGAAATCCCCCTCGATCCCCCTTTTAAAAAGGGGGAAGAAAAAGAACCGCTCGTGCCAGGGGTAGAAAAGGAACCGCCAGGGGGAAGAAATAAGAGCCGCTCGTGCCTGTCCACATGTATTTTTATAAGGGGCTCAATAAATTCGGAAAACCGGGATTTCGCTATGCAGCTTTTTTGGGAGATACTGGTCAGCGGGTTTATCATCAGTTCGATTTACGCACTGGGGGCCATGGGCTTTTCACTCATGTTCGGCACGGCCGGGATACTCAACCTGGCCCACGGTGCGTATCTCGTATTGGCCGGCATCGTTGCCTGGTTTTGCATCAGCCATTTCAAGCTGTCCCTGCCGGCCGGACTGGCTGTGGGAATTCTTGCCTCCGTTCTTTTTTCCTATCTGCTCTTCTTCCTGCTCATAAACCCGATCGACAAGTCAAAGAGGATTCGGGAGGAAGAAAAAACGATCTTCGTGCTCACGGCCACGCTGCTCTGGTCGATCATCATTCAGGGAATGCTCGACTATTTCTTCGGTTCGACGCCGGTCATCATTCCGCCTTTTGCCTCCGGCAACATGCGCCTGTTTGCGATCCACGTGACCTACAACATGATCGTCCTGGCTCTTCTGTCACTGTGCATCATCGGGGTGCTGTGGTTTGTCATGAACAGGACCAAGGCGGGCAAGATGCTGTTGGCGGCCTCCATGAGCCGCACGGGGCTTGCCATAATGGGCATAGAACTAAAGCGGGTGTACCTGCTGCTCTGGGGGATTTACGGAATATTGGCGGGTGTTTCGGGAGTGCTTCTGGCCTCGTTTCTGGGGGCATCCGCCGCGGGGGCCAACGATCTCACGGGCATGGCGTTTTCCATCGTGGTCCTGGGGGGGCTAGGCAGCATCACAGGCTCTTTTTTCGCCTCCTATATTATCGGCTACCTCGGAACCATGACGGCCTACCTGATTTCGCCCTCCTACACCTCGCTTCCGGCGTTTCTGGTCCTTGTCGTAATCCTTTTTTTAAGACCACAGGGTCTTTTCGGGAGGTTTTGAGATCAGCTTCATGAGTCTTAGCCCTTCATCCAAAAATTTGTTGCGGATGGGCCTGGCGTTACTGATCGTTCTTGCCTGCCTGCCATGGTTTTTTTCCCTCTATATCGTGGGCGTTTTGACCATGGCGCTGTATTTTAGCGTTTTCACCATGTCCTGGGACCTTCTGTTCGGCTACTCGGGCGAGGTAAATTTCGGGCCGACTTTTCTGATCGGCATCGGCGCCTATACGGCGGCCCTTTTGAACGTGAACACCGGTTTGCCCATATTCGCCTGCATTTTCCTGGGGACGCTTTCGGCTGTGCTGGCCGGACTGCTTCTCGTTGCTCCCGCGCTTCGGCTGAAAGGCCCCTACTTTTGTTTGATCACCCTGGTGTCGGTGCTCGTGCTCCAGGAGTTCATCGTAATATTTTCGGAGTACACGGGCGGGGAAACGGGGATGACTCTTCCGGGCATCCTTTCCATGAGCGGCATGGTCAACTATTACCTGGCGCTTGCCCTGGTGTTTTTGAGCGCAGGGGTCTTTCTCGGCCTGGCGTTCTCACCGGTCGGCCTGATCCTGCAAGCCGGGGCGCAGGACCCGGTCGCCGCCGAAAGCCTCGGATTCAACATCGTAAAATATAAGGTCCTGGCTTTCAGCCTCAGCGCCTTTTTTTCGGGCCTTGCGGGCGCGATGCTGGTTTTCTACATGGGGACAGCATCGGTGAGCGTCGTGGTCTCCGTTTCCGTCATCCTGCAGATCATCATTGCCGCCATAATAGGGGGAAGGCGCACCATTATCGGCCCCATTCTGGGTTCGCTCTTCATCATCATAACCGGTCAATGGCTGCAATACCTGGGACAACTCGACTATGTGGGAGTTGCCGTACTGGCTTTGATCATCCTGATTTTTTTCCCGGACGGCATCGTCGGGGTCGTGCTTCGAAGAGGAAGAACCGATGGCGCTGCTTGAAGTTTCGGGACTGAACAAAAGATTCGGGGGCATCCGCGCCGTAAAGGAGATCAATCTCCGTGTAGAGGAAGGAGAGATCGTGGGGTTGATCGGACCCAACGGCTCAGGCAAATCCACCCTGCTGAGTCTAATTACGGGAGTGCACAAACCCGACAGCGGCACCATCTGCTTCGGCGGGTGCGAGATTCAGAAATGGCCGGTCAACAAGCGCATAAAACAGGGCATGGCAATCGTCTTTCAACATTCCCGGCCGCTCCATCGCCAGACGGTATTGGACAACATCAAACTGGCCCTGCTTCCGGACAGGGTGCTAAATGTTCACTATCCGGCAAACATTGAAGAAAGGGCGCGTGAGGCGGCAAAACGGCTGGGGTTGGAAGATGTGATGGACGCTTTCCCGGGATCTCTGCCCTTTGGCTACCTGCGCAGAATGGAGGTGGCGAAAGCCCTTGCCCTGAACCCGAGGCTCCTGCTCCTCGATGAGCCCTTTGCGGGGCTGACCCCTTCGGAAGTAGGGGAACTGGCAGACTTGATTCTCTCGGCCCGGGATCAAAAGCAGGCCATAGTCCTTGTCGATCACAATGTGAAGGCGGTCTATAATTTCGTCGGCAGGATCGTCGCACTCTATCTCGGAAGCAAGATAGCAGACGGAGACCCTCGGGAAGTGATGGCGCATCCGGAGGTCCGGAGAGTTTATCTCGGAAAGAGCCTGGAGGAAGCAGACGAAACCCCGCTTTCCATGGGTTGCGGCCCGAACAACGAAAATCTGCTCGAAGTCGATATTCGGTCCCTCAAGTACGGCAAGGCGGAAATATTGCGCGACGTGACGATCCGCATTCGGGAGGGCGAGTTCGCCTCCATCGTAGGGCTTAACGGGGCGGGAAAATCGAGCCTCCTGAAAGCCATTACGGGACTTGTGGATTATGCGGGCGAGGTGAAATGGCGGGGCAAATCCACCCAAGGGATGACCACGGCGCAAATCATCCGGTCGGGTGTGGCTTTCGCCCCCGAGACCCGGGAACTGTTTCGCCACATGAGCGTTCGGGAAAACCTGGAGATGGGGGGCGATAGACTCAACCGGCAGGAACTCGAAGCACGCCTGGAAAATATTTACGGCCTCTTCCCGATTCTTAAGGAACGAGTCGCCCAGCCCGCCTATACGCTCTCAGGAGGCGAGCAGCAGATGCTCACCATCGGCCGGGCCCTGATGCAGGGCCCCTCGCTTCTGATTTTGGATGAGCCGACCCTTGGCCTTGCGCCGGTTGTGCTCGAGGCCATCTCGGAAGCACTGTTACAGCTTCACCACTCCAAGGGGCTCACAATCCTTCTGGCCGAACAGAACCTTCATTTTGCCCTGAAGCACTCCAACACCATCTATTTTCTCGATCACGGGAGTGTCGGCTGGCATGGCCCGGTCGCCGACTTCAGAGGGAAGGTGGGCGACCGGTTCCTGGTGTCGGGAGAGCGAGTAGAGAGGGCATGAAGACCTCTGCGACTCAGTTCCCGAGATTTTCCCATACCACCGCATAGCCCTGTCCCCTGCCCACGCACATGGCCGTGAGCCCGTAGCGGGCGCGTGGATTTTCCTTGAAAAGGCCTGCCAGGAAGGCCATCAGGCGGGGGCCCGAGGCCGCCAGCGGATGGCCGTAGGCAATGGAGCCGCCCCACATGTTGACTCTGGGGTCATCCGGTTGGAGCCCGAGATTCAAAAGATTATGGAGGGCCTGGACGGCGAAGGCTTCATTGAGTTCGATGATGTCCATGTCCTTCAAGCTCAACCCGGCCTTGGCCAGCGCCTTTTGGACCGCCGGCACGGGGGCGGTTCCCATGATTCTCGGGTCCACCGCGGCAACAGCGGTTGAGACCCATCTCATTTTGGGCGTCACACCGAGCCGCAAAGCCATCTCTTCGCTCATGAGAAGCACTCCGGCGGCCCCGTCGTTCAGACCCGAAGAGTTTCCGGCCGTCACCCGGCCTTCTTCCCTGAAAGGGGGCTTGAGGCCGGCCAACCCTTCCGGAGTGGTTTGCGGCCGTGGCTGCTGATCTTTGTCCGCAAGTATTCGGGACCCGTCGGGAAGCTCAACCTCGATGGGGATGATCGTCTCCTTCATTTTTCCGGCGTTTATGGCCCGCTCGGCCTTCCTCTGGCATTCCGCCGCATAGGCGTCCGCCATCTCCCGGGTGATCTCCGGGAATCGATCGTGGATGTTTTCCGCAGTCATGCCCATGCTGAAGGCCGAGCTGTCGCCCATGACCTCTTCGGCGCGGGGATGCGGGTCTCTTAGAAACCCCATGGGGATATGCCCCATATGTTCCACACCCCCCGCAATCAGGCAGTCGGCCATACCGGCGGCTATGTGATTGACGCCCATAGCGACGGCTGTCAGTCCCCCCGCGCACATGCGGTCTACCGAACATCCCGGAACCGACCAGCCCCAGTCGGCGAGCATGGAGAGCATGCGACCGAGCGTTCCGCCCTGTTCCTTCACCTGGTTTGTTACGCCCCAGAGGATATCTTCGACCATCGAAGGCGTTGCCGGAGGGTTGCGCTCCAGCAGCGCCTTGAGAAGCGGGGTGCACAGATCTTCTGCACGGGTCTTCCAGAATATGCCCTTTTCTCCCGCCCTGCCGAAGGCGGTTCTCACCGCATCGACCACCACGACCTGTTTCAGTTCTCTTTGCATGAGTCTGTTCTCCCCGGAAAATTCACGTCTATGACGACCTTTTTGTGTCAGTACCGTTGTACCGGTTCAGCTTGCGGTAGAGGGTGCTGAGATTGATGCCCATCCTTTTTGCGATTTCGCCCTTGGACAAATTCATTTCCATCAGCTTTGCGATTGTCTGTCTTTCGAAGTCCTTCGCCGATTGAGTCCCGAAACTCGATTGCATCTCCACGCCCCGACAGGTCAAATCGAGCGGAATGAGATCGGCCGTAAGCTGGTTTGTCCGTACGCAATTCATCATCCGTTCGACCACGTTTTGCAGTTCTCGAACATTTCCCGGCCACCCGTATTGCTGGAAAAAGTCGAGCACCTTCCGGTCTATGCGATCGATTTTTATCCCGAGAGATTGAGAATATTTTTCGATGAAATAGTCGAGAAGAAGGGGTATGTCATCGGGCCTTTCGTTCAAGGGGAGCAAATGAATGGTAAAGATATTGAGGCGATAATAGAGGTCCTTTCGGAAGGCGCCCTTGTAGACTTCGTCGAGCAGGTCCTTGTTGGTGGCCGCAATGATCCGAACGTCTATCTTGCGCGCCCGGGCACCGCCGATGCGGATGATGCACTTGTCTTCGATGACCCGCAAAAGGATGGGCTGCATCTCCAGGGGCATTTCGCCAATTTCGTCGAGAAAAATCGTCCCCCCTTCGGCCAGTTCGAATTTTCCCTGGTTGCCCCCGCGTCTTGCCCCCGTAAAAGCGCCCTCCTCGTGGCCGAAAAGCTCGCTCGCCATGAGGTCTTTGGGGATGGCGCCGCAGTTTATGGCCACATAGGGAGCGTTTCTGCGCTCGCTTGCATTGTGGATGGCCTCGGCATAGACATCTTTTCCAGCCCCGCTGGGTCCCAGGAGCAGGACATTGGACCGGCTCTGCGCGGCCAGTCTCGCCTGCTCGAGCGTATCGAGAAACTTCTGATTTCGACCGCAAACGGCGTCGAAGGTGAAATTCGCCTTGGCCCCGATCATGTTGGCCACAAGCTTTTTCACGCGCCGGATTTCCGTAAGGATCAGAATCTTCCCGATCACGCCTCCCGATGGCGAGAGTATGGGATTGCAGGTAAGAGTGTAATCGCCCCAGGTCTTACCGCAGGATATGCGCACCTCCACATAGACCAGATGGTCGTTTTTTTCCAGAAGAGACCAGAGTTGGCGATTCGCCTGCCCCAGGACCTGTCTGAGGCCTCGGCCGACAACATTTTCGCCGGCGAACGCAGGTATTTTCTTCGCCGGATCGTTCATGAGCGTGATCACCCCCTCGTTATCGATGGCGATCAGCGCCTCGGGAATCGAGGCCATGACGGTTTCCTGATAGCATTTGGCGATTTCACTGCGCACGAACGCCGCCTTTGCTTCCTCCAGAGACTGGTTGATTTTCAACTGGTTTTCGATCAGGTGCGCCGCAGCGATGGTCATCCCGTAGGCATGATTGTTCGATCGGTCGTAGCGGCACCACAGGATGATGCCGCCCAGAAATGCGCCGTCGGGATCGAAGATGGGGGCGGCATACCCGGTCACCCCGTGAGAGCGTCTCAGATAATGTTGGGGTCCGAATACACAGATTGGTTTCTTCGTCTCGATCACCAGTCCTACTGCGGTCGTTCCAACGGTTTCTTCGTTCCAAAGCGTTCCGAGGACCCAATCGGGCGCCACCAGCGGAACCGATTTCTGAAACCTTTCAGCGACTCGGATTTCCAGAAGATACCCCAAAGGGTCGAAAAAACTGACCACGAAGGAGGTGAGGGAAATCAAATGGTGATAGTGGGCCAAAAAGAATTTGCTGATGTCGATCAGCTTTCTGTTCTTCCTGGAGAGTGTATCGAATTCTTCTTTCGTCAATACTCTTTGCTGCGGCGATCCGAATGGATCGAGCCCGAAGGCGCGGGAGCGTTTCCAGGAATCGTGGATCTCTCGGGAGATCGACCTTTTGTCCACATGTTGGTCACCGTGGACAAACTTTTCCCACTCCTGCAAAATCGCAAGATGTCTTTCCCTGCGCCGGGTTTTGCGCGAACCTTCTTTTTCGGGCGTAAGTAAATTCAAGGCCAAACCATCGGGGGGCATGGGCTTCTCCACGGGATTTGCAATGAGCAAAAAAAATTCTCGTTATGCGAAACAGGGGGGAGGATATCTGCAAAAATGATTTTTGGCAACGGCGATAATATCTTTTCCTGTCGCGCCCTTAGGGTGTGGTGGGGCCTTTGGCATATTCCATGTATATTTCCCGATAAGCACTGCCTATTCGAAAGCAGGAAGGAGAGATAATCCATGATTACATCGAGACTTTGTGACATGGTGGGTGTGAAGTATCCGATCATCCAGGCCGGCATGGGTCCTTTCAGCAACAATAATCTTTGCGTGGCGGCGGCAAACGCTGGCGTTCTCGGGTTGCTTTCCACGAGCGGTCTTTTCAGCCGGGACATCCAGCCCTGGGTCTACAACGCCTTTGTAGACAGCGCCGAGGCGGACCGAAACGACGATATGGCCACGGTGATGGAAAAGGTTTTGAAAAGGACCTGGCGGCTGGTTAAAGACAGGGGCGGCATCTTCGGCATCAACGTCATGGTGTCTGCAGAACTCAAGGAGTACTCGGCGGTCCTGATCGATACGGCCATCCGGGTCCGCCGGGAAAATCCGGAAATGGCCAACCACTTCAAAGTGATCTTTACCTCGGCGGGAGACCCCGTCGGCTGGAAGGAAAAGATCAAGGGGGCGGGGTTTGTCTGGATGCACGTCGTTCCGTCCGTTAAGGGGGCGTTGCGCTGCAAAAAGGCGGGAGTGGATGTGATCGTGGCCTCGGGCCATGAGGGAGGCTTCCATACCTCCTGGGAGCCGGTGCACTCGATGATTCTGCTGCCGGCGGTGGTCGAAGCGGTCTCCGACGAAAATACGCTCGTGTGCGGTGCGGGAGGGTTTTGCGATGGCAGGACGCTGGTCGCAGCCCTGGCGCTGGGCGCAGACGGCGCACAGATGGGCACCCGGTTTTTGGCCACCCGGGAAAGCGATTTTCATCAGATTTGGAAAGAGGGAGTCGTTTCGGCCCAGGACAGGGGAACCCTTGTGGCGCGAGGTTTTGTGGGGCCTGCCCGGTGGCTGAAGAGCCCCCGGAGCGTGGAGCATGCCAAAAATACCCTCGAGAAGTCTCCCGGCGTCTTCCT
>JBMFWU010000209.1:0-7928 GCA_049964955.1 Syntrophobacteraceae bacterium | reverse complement strand
AACATGCAGCCCCGCCCTGGCAAGCAAGTACGCAGTCGCAACCCCCGTTATGCCCGCACCCAAAACCAGGACGTCGGGCATGAGATTATTCTTTGTATTTGCCGCCATTATTTTGTCTTTCCTGTTGTAGTCCTATTTCCCACGATGCGATAACACATCGTTATTAGATATAAAGTATTTTGAATCACACCAAAGCCTGCAACCAAAGTTGGACAAAATTCATACTTTTGTTCGATTGATTTTATTGCTGTTGAGGATAATTTATTTGCTCGTGAGATTTCTTTGTGAAGCTGAGAAAAAATTACAAGGAAACTCCGGATATTTTGACTGGGGCCACACTGCTGTTTCGGCATTAATAGGATTCTACTCATACGATTACCGATGGTCGTGAATCGCGCCATCTACATCCAGTAAATGGCATGAATTCCAATGCTCAAGTGAATTGTCTTTTGCTATGCGAAAGGAGATCTGCCATGAATAATTGCCGCAAACATTTACCGCTTTTCACCTTTTTTTGCATGATTATCCTGTCGTCCGCTCCATTTTCTGCCATTGCAGTGCCTTACGAGTACACCTACTCGGGAAAGCCTTTGACTGGTACCCATTATGATGGCGAATACATACCTTATTTAGATGGCAGGCAGCGCGCTTTAACAATAACATTCCAATATGATGATGATAAATTTACGGCACCAATCTCTACTATACCTCAATTCACAATGTCCAATGGGGTTACAACATTGTCGTCACTTGATAATACATCATTTTTTACTATTTCATCTTTAGACAGTAACGGATTGCCATTAAATTGGTATTTTGAAATCCAGCAAACTCTTCAGGAATACACTATTGGAAACACTTATGAAATATTTTATGCTTATCGAAACAACTCGGAACTTTATGAGATATCTTCTCGATTTAAACTTATAGAAGGAACTATATTCCCAATCTTCCCTTTAAGAACAGATGTTGCCTGGAACATTGAAGAAGTAGGCACATGGAGTAAGAAAGCTCTTGTTTCATCAGTTCCTGAACCAAACACTGTTCTCCTTTTAAGCTTTAGCCTTATTGGACTTGCTGCATTGAGTATGAAGAGAAGTAGGAAAAGATATAAAAATCAATAAGTGTCCAAAAGGCAAAAAATGGGGGCCAATTCTAACTTTGACTGGTTTTTCACAGCAACATCAGATCAAAGCAGACTTGCCCCCTATACCCGGTGTATTCCGGCGCCGGTTTGAAACACGCCTGTCCGGTTTTTGCGGCTATCCTCGCTGACTTTGTCCCGGAGAAATAGGCGGAAATTGTCATCGTCGCGCACGAAATCGATTCCGATTTCGGCCACGGCGAAAAAGGCGCCTCAAAAATGGGGGAATGCGCATGGAATCTTTGGCCGTGGTCAGGATCAACGCGGCGCCGCACTGCGATGCGGAGTGCAGGACCCGCAGAAGATCCTCCGGGCTGTAGCTGTGATGATCGGGAAAGTCAAGGAGATGTATTGCGCGTGCCGGGTCCTTGCTATATATGATGAGAAGGTTAATCCTGCGTCATTTTAAGAAAGAAGCATAGGAAGAGGTGATCGAAATGCTGCACACACTTTGGGCCATCGTGAAGGATGGAAAGATAGAACTCCTCGATAGGGCCGACATTCCGGATGGAACCAGGGTTTTGGTGACTCTGCTGCCCGATGATTTCTGGATGCTTGCAAGCGAATCGTCACTGGGAGCGGTCTGGAACAACAAAGAGGACGATGTCTATGAGCAATTGCTCAAGGAGTGATGTAATCCTGGTTCGCTATCCCTTCTCGGATCTTGTAGCCTCGAAGGTCAGGCCCGCTACGATTGTAAGCGCACATCATGCCTCAGAAGATCTCTTTATTGTTCCCCTCACCAGCCGGATTATCTCGTTGCTTCAAGGCGAGTTTGTGCTCTCCGATTGGAGCCGCGCCGGCCTGCATGTCCCTACTGCAATAAAGAGAGGCATCTACACAATCCATCAGAGACTCATCATCAGGATTATCGGCAAGCTCACCGAGGCCGACGCACAACGTCTGGACCAGTCTCTTCGAGGTTGGCTCAATCTTTTGCCCTGAATCAACGGCGTGCGCTTCGAATTCCCAAGTCTGCTTTTAGGCCCGCTTCCTCCCACATGGTCCTCGATCACGTAGAATTCCCCGGGGGATCCGAGTGTAAAAACGGGAGGCTGTGGGATACTACGTGATCTCCACCATAGAATATCCGTTGGGTGACAATTCCATCAAAAAAATTTCAGCATCTCTTCTCTTTCTCGATATTTGAGGCATCGCCCAAAGGTCTCTTATTTCTGAATCATATAAACCAAAACACCGGCCATCCGGCTGCCGGCGCCGCTGCCGGGTTGCCGCCTGCTGCGCGGGCGGCGGTTATGCCGCGCGGACTCTATCCTGGAGAAATCGATGAAAATTTGCATCGTCGGGACCAAAATCGACTCCTATTTCGGCCACGGCGAAAAGGCGCCTCAAAAATGGGGGCAGGCGCATGGAATCTTTGGCTGTGGTCAGGATCAACGCGGCGCCGCACTGTGATGCAGAGTGCAGGACCTGTAAGAACTCCTCCGGGGTGTACCGGTTATGAGCGGGAAAGTCGAAGGAGCGGGCGATTTCGAGACCCGCCTTTTTCATGTCGTTGAAAAAAGACTCGGGGTCGGCAATGCCTGCGAAGGTGACCGCCCTTTTGCTCGAGAGGTCGCCGGAAGGAAGAGGGGACCCTCCCTCGCCCAACTTGATCCCTTGCAACCGGTGATTGCATGCAAAGGCCGGGATAGCGGAGAAAAGGTTTTTGAGGCCATCCTTAAGGGGCGACGAGGCGAGGCTTCCTTCCGCATTGGTGAGCACGAAGGCGTCGGCCCTTTCCAAGTGCGACAGGGGTTCGCGGAGCGGGCCCGCTGGCAGGACCAACCCGTTTCCAAACGGGTTGCGGCGTCTGACTTCCTGGAAGCGTACACGCGGACGTGGGGCTATTAGCCTTCTCCGGCCAACCCGCCCCACCATCGCGGACGGGTGCTTCCGGGATCTCCCGGTTTCCGTGCAAAGAGTTTCCACACATGCTCAGGGTCTTTGACAGCGCCGGGTCCGCAGATGACTCGCGATGTGGGCCTTGTGCGATATCGCCTTCCGAATCACGGAACCTCGTCGGCACTCCGGAAGAGTTGATTTCGCAGGTCAATGGCTGGCACGTGTATACCTCTGTCAACGCTTCACCTGTGTCCTTGCGGACACCGGCGCATGACTCGGGCCCGGCGTGGCTCGCCAGGCCTTCGCCGTATGGCTCTTTCATCCACTGCTCCTTGCCGGCTTTTACCGGCGCTTCCTCCGTGTCGAGATGTCTTTTCTCTACGCTCCCCGGGAACCCGCCTTGAATCGAAGTTGGAGGCCTGGCGACATCGAAAGAATGTACTAACCGGCACCCCCGCAGGGTAACCGGCAATACAGGGAACTCCTGCTCGAGATGGCGCAGTTCCCCTGAAACCAGGGCATTATCGAGCGGCTAAAAGGCAATACCCGTGAAATCGAAGTTGATCCTCATGAAGTTGCAAAAGGCTCTCAGGTGAGAAGACCGGCCATCCGCACGGATGAGGACCGCTATCGATTCGGCTCCTTAAAGTTCCGCCAAACCGCCTTGACCGTAGTACCCTCGTGGGGGGCCGATCTTATCGAGAATTCCCCTCCGGTGAGTTTGGCCCTTTCTCTCATTCCTATGAGCCCCAAGCTTCTGGCGGTGCAAGATTCCATGATGTAGTCCAGGTCCATTCCGATCCCGTCATCGCTTATCTCAAGCTCGATGGCGCCGTCATGTAAGGCCAGACGGGCCTCCACCCACTCCGGTTTGCCATGTTTGAGGCTATTGTTCAGGGCCTCCTGAGTTATCCGGAAAATTACGATTTTCAGGTCCTCCGGAATGTCTCCTTCTCCGATCGAGGTTTCGAGCTCTATATGCTGGTTGGGATAAAGATTCAGCAGTTCCCGCCGATACCACTCCAAAGTTGCCAGGATGCCATACTCGGCAAGAATCATGGGCTTCAGGCCCATGTAGATCGATCTGGTTTCAGCGATAGAGTGCTGCAGAACGGGAACGAAAACATGCAACAGGTCGAGTGCTTGCTTATGTTCCCCTTTTTCGAGGGCGTTGATCACGAGTTCGATTCTAAACTTAAGGGCGGCAATCGTCTGTCCGATGCTGTCGTGCAGTTCCGAAGCCAGTCGTTCCCGTTCAGCTTCCTGGGCGTGAATGAGCATTTGAGGAACATGGCAAAGCTTCTCGTTAGCCGATTCCAGTTCGGCCGTTCTCTCCTTGACGCGAATCTCGAGCTCGTCGCGGGATTGGCGAAGGGCATCCTGAATATCCCGCAGCTGAGTTATGTCATGGAAAGAAGTGGCACACATAACTATTTGCCCCCGCGAATCGCGGATGGGCGCCACACTGATGCTAAGCCTTATGCGACCCTCACCGGGCTTTTCGTATTCCACCTCCTCGCCGCTTATCTCCTCTCCCGAAGCAGCGCAGCGAAAGAACGCCAATTCCCCGATCGACTGGCGACGTCCGTCTATGTTGAAAAAACGGTATCCAGAAAAGTGCTCGGCATCAGGAGCAAGCGTTCCCAATAATTCCCGGACCTTGGCATTCTCGATGATAAGGGCGCCGGTCCTGGCGTCTCTGACGCTTACGCCCGAAGGAAGATTTTCCAGGGCGGTCCGCAGGATTTCCTCATTTCTTTGCAGCTTCTCCTCGGCTGCCTTTCTGTCCGTGATATCTCGCACTACGCTGATCAGGGTGCGTTGGTTATCGAAGGTATCGCCGCGCGAGCTGATTTCCACCGGAAATGTGGTGCCATCCCGCCTGATATGGATCGTTTCCAGCAGAATTCCCTCTGAGAATGCCTTCTCCATCTGTTCTCTTACGAACACATTTTCCGAGGGCGCACGCAAACCACCAACGCTGAGTTCGAGCAGTTTCTCCCGACTATACCCGTAGGCTTTGACTGCAGCGGCATTGGCTTCGAGGATGCGCCCGCTTTCGAAGTCCACAAAAAAAATGATGTCTCTGCTGTTTTCCGCGAGCATTTCGTAGCGGCGGAGCAGTTCTTCACCACGTTTTCTTTCGGTGATGTCTTCGCTGAAAATCAAAATCCCGGCAATATCTCCCCTGGCATCACGCCAGGGCCGCACTTCCCATCGAACCCACTGTATGGAACCGTCAGCCCTCTCCAGAACATCACTATCGGCCTTCAGCACCTCACCGGCCAGTGCCAGGCGATTGACCTCCCTCCACCGCTCCGGAACATCGGGCAGTACGTCATAAAGTGAGAGCCCTACTAGATCACGGTCGCCAAGATTGTGGTCGCTCAGCCACCTTTGGCTGAATCCCAGAAAGCGCAGCTCGCGATCGAGCATTGCGAGGGATGCGGGTGCGTGCCGGATGAATAAATCCAGCAGTTCCTCACGCTCCCGCAATGCATCTTCGACTATTTTGCGATCGGTTATGTCGAGCACCATGCCAACGGAGCGCAGGACCGTTCCGTCGACGTCACGCTGGTGAGCGGATTTGACATGAATATGACGGACTTCTCCCGTGTGCTTCCGGATAATGCGGTATTCCTTGTCAAAGGGGGGTTGTTTTTCCTCCAGGGAGTCGGAGTAAGCCATGTCGACGGCTTCGCGGTCCTCCGGGTGGACCAGGCCGAGGAGAGCCTCGTAGGTTCCTTCAAATTCCTGCGGCTCAAGGCCTAAAATTCGATAGACCTCCTCGGAGCAGGTAAATCGGTCGGCCCTCACATCAAAGCTCCAGCTCCCCAGGTGACCGATCTTCTGCGATTCGGCCAGAAGCGCCTCACTTTCCCGCAGCCTTTGCTGGGCGCGTCTGCGCTCCGTAATGTCATTGAAAACGCAGGCGCCCATGATTATTTGTCCCTGCGAGTCGCGGATCGGCGCGCAGTTCATGCTGATTGCGAGCCGAGCGCCATCGGCTCTCTCATATTCGAATTCTTCGGCCTCCACTATCTTCCCGGTGGTCATGGAACGAAAGAACGGCCATTCCTCGACCCGGTATTGTCGGTTGTCGGGATGGAAAAACCGATGGCCTGGAAACTTTGCAAAGTCCTCCACCAGAGTTCCCGCTATTTCCCTGCCCTTAACGTTAGCGAGGATGAGGGCGCCGGTTGGGGCGTCCCGCACAGTGACGCCTGAAGGCAGTTGATCGAGCACCGTTCGCAGCGTTATTTCCTTTTGTCGAATTCTTTCCTCATCCCGTTTGCGTTCGATGATTTCCCACGTCACATCAGAAAGATAGCTGACGGTTTCAGCATCCTTTTCCGTATAGTCCACCGGTTTATTGCCCACGCCCACGACTGCCACAAACCTGCCTTCACGCATGACGGGGACCACCAGTTCCCGAAAAACCTTTGCGTGGCCCTCAGGCATCCCCTTCCTGTTTTCAAGGGAATCGTAATCGTTGTGTATGACCGCTCTTCCCTCCCGTATGCAGTCCGCCCAGACGCCTGCCTGATCGATACTGTAATGCCTGCCCTTATACCTGGCCTTACAGAACGTACTCAAGGTCTGGGTGGACCATTGCTGGAGAGAAAGAGTCTTTTGATCTCTTTCCACGAATTGATAAAACCCGATAGGACTCTCAACGATCTCGCCGATTTCATCCAGGGCTTTGCTCAAAAGCTCATCCATGGTGTGCGTGACGGCGTACTCGATCAGGTCCAGACGCATCTGAATCAGCCGTTTCCTCTCCTTTTCGGTCTTTTCACGCTCGGCGGCAAACTGTAACTGTTGTTCCGCGTTATATGCCCGTGCCTTGCCGCGGTTTACCATGTCAACCAGATAGGAGATCAGAATGCCGCCGATGACAAAGAGGATGAGATCCAAAAGATCGTTGCCGCTCGGCATACCCAGGAGGCCTTCGGGCTCGATCCAGAAAAGGTCGGCGAGCAAGGCGGCGGCGATCGTGACCGGCACCCCCAGCCTCAATCCCCCATAAAGCGCGGCAATCGTCACTGCTGGGTAGAATGTCACAAAGTTACCGCGAAAACCGAGAATTCCGGTTAACTGCCAGCGCAAAACGGACGCAATGATTAACGCAACAATGCTCACTGCGTAGCCGGACGAGGCCGGAAGGTTTGTTCGATCCCAAGCCATGCGGTTCACCTCCCGGGGAGATTAGGAGCTTACTCACACGTTATTTTGTCTCAAGAACTGACTTCAACCATCGTCGACCAGGGGTTTGTCGCCTGAAACGCCGTGAAATTGCCCCATCCACGTCCGATCGGATCGCGAGGCGCGATCGATGATCGTCCCCCCGCAATCTTGCTTCGCAGGATTTCCAAGGCGCGCTTTTTGCCATGAATATAAACCTGAAATTTTGTGAGGCAATTCGCGCAAATGTAAAATATGATCTGCCATAGCTAGCAGTGTGGAGATTTGTCTCGTTGATATGCGGGATGTGGAAAAAATCGATCAGACGGAAGCGCCGGGTCGGCAAAATCATATTCGGCGGCTGGCGCCTGCTGCGCGGGCGGCGGCTATGCCTCTCTGACTCTTTCCCGGAGAAATCGGCAGAAATCGTCATCGCCACGTCCAAAATCGATCCCGATTTCGGCTACGGCGAAAAGGCGCCGTAAAAATGGGGGAAGGCGCATGGCATCCTTGGCTGTGGTCAGAATCAGCGCGGCGCGGCACTGCGATGCAGAGTATAAGACCTGAAGTAAGTCCTCCGGGGTGTACCGGTGATGATCGGGAAAGTCGAATGAGCGAACGATTTCGATCCCCGCCTTTTTCATGTCGCTAAAAAAAGACTCGGGGTCGGCAATGCCTGCGAAGGCAACCGCCCTTTTGCCCGAGAGATCGCCGGGGGGAAGAAGGGGCCCTCCCCCGCCCAGCCTGATGCCTT
>JBMFWU010000208.1:0-8000 GCA_049964955.1 Syntrophobacteraceae bacterium | reverse complement strand
CTGAAGGAACTACTACACGTTCTGATCGAGACCAGCTCTTGCGGAACATTGATGTTGGCTCATATTACGCCGGGGTTCGGGACTTTTTCTTTACCCTTCTCATAAACGACAAAGCTCGGTCGGCGAAGGGAGTCAGAGCAATCGAACTTTATCAAGATTTCGGCGAAATCAGGAGTCGCCTTCGTCATAGGCACGATAAGCTATCGAACCTTCGGCGCGTCAGCCTTCTCAGATGGATAGACCTCGCCGAAGTGCTTCATGATACTGCATCACGCGTCTCAAGGCCGGATGAAGCCTGTTATGCTCAACGCGCTTTGGAGTGGCTACGCTCAAGGCACTTAGGGGAATGAACAGATGCTTCTAATTTGATAAGCTTCGCAGAGATTAAACGGTTGGAGATACGGATGGATCAAGACGTATTGATAAATCTTGCCGCGATACAGCAAAGGGTAGATTCAGGCGAATTTCTTAATCCTGCACAATTGGCCTCCGAATGGGGAGGAGCTGATGTTATCATTACCAGCCGTTCGAGTGACCGTGTCAGAAAGTGGCTTGCCGATAGTCCTTTGGTCATAAGCCCCCAGGAAACAGAGCCGCGGAGGCAAGCGGTCATTACAGAATTCTCCAAGGAACTGAGTTGGCTTTTTTGCCAGCTCAGAGACGCCTTTTCAGGCTCCATAGATTTCATTTCAAAGTATGATTTCTATGGAAGACTCGCCCAAACTGCACTTGAGTATCTAGAAGAAAACAACGGCAAAACCCAATGTGTTCAGTTGCTCAACGCCGTTCTGGGTGAAGCATGGAGAATGGCCAACGAGGGGAAGACGAGGAATTCGTGAAAAAAGTTGTGCTGACTCGCCAGACCATTAAAGGTTCGACTGCAACGGGAAAACTAGACTCAACCATGGCCTGGGAGTCCGCGAATTGCTGTCGCAAATTGACCCTGACCCCGCACACAAAATCACGTCAATTGTCCACAACCGAAAAATGGCCTCCAGGTTCCGCGTGGGTTTGCGGGCTGTCCGAAAGGCCCATAACTGGACAAAATGCCGCCATCCCTCAAATATGTTGCCGGGCAATCGTAAAAAATTGGTGCAGCTGACGCATGAAGGCATGAAATAGCGCGAGAAGTTGAAACGCTCCCGGAAGCCGCCTCGGCCAGCGGTCTGGAAGCCGTGAGTGCATTGGTTGCTCAAGATGTTTCGCCACGGCTTGCACCCACCGGAGGCGCGGGAGTATTGTTCGGGACTCGCCATAATCAGCATCGATAAGAACGCAAATGGCCCTGCCTCAAACAATTTTAGTATTCAAAAAAAACCGATGCAGTAAGGACCTCGGTTTGTGAGGCCTTCTGAACCTGAAACACTGGACAAAATGCCGCACTCGTATAAAAATAGAAATTATGGAAGCGAAACCAACGGCCCAACCCGATGATTTTGTGAGCCTCTACCGAAACGCCTTCAAGGAGTTCGGCAGCAGGGCGCTGTGGAACCTGCGCGAGCTTGAAGACCCGAGTCCGCAAGATGCCCTGGTGATTGCCCGTTATTTACGGGTTGAGGGCAATCTGGCCGCGCGGCGTTTGGCGGAACGGATCGAAAAGGTCTGCCATGCCGCTCACTAGGTTTCAATCCCGAATTCTGCGCTTGCTTGCCGCGCATCGCGACCCGGAAAGTTCGGGAAGCACCCCGCTCAATCGTGTGTGGCCGCGCTTTTCCGAAGATATCGATATCTTTCACGACCGCGAGGAGCGAGTCGCCCATGCCGCCGAAGAAGACTCTGCAGCTTTGCAGGCCGAGGGGCTCGATGTGGTATGGCAGCGCCGTGAACCTGCGATTTATATTGCCGAAATCCGCAGCGGCCGGGAACGCACTCACCTCGAATGGGTAGTTGATAGCGATTTTCGTTTTTTCCCGACCGTAAAAGACGAGCTTTTCGGCTATATGATCCACCCCGTCGATCTTGCCACAAATAAGGTCATGGCTGCCGCCGGGCGGCAGAAGGCGGCGGATGCAGTCGATCTTCTCACCATCCACCAGCATGTCCTTCCGTTGGGCGCGGTCATTTGGGCCGCTGTCGAAAAGGCCCCGGGGTATACGCCTGAGGGCTTGATTGCTGAAATCCGGCGCAATGCAACGCGGTATAGAGAAGAAGACTTGCGGGCCGTACCCTCGAATGAGTTGTTTGACCCCAAAATCTTCCACAGCCGCCTTCGAGCCATGCTGGACGAAGCCGAGGCTTTTGTTTCACGCATGCCGACCGAAAAGGCGGGATTGCTGTTTCTGAAGGGCGGCAAGGTCGTGCAGCCCGATCCCGACCATTTGGAAGATTGCACGACCCATGCCGGGCAGCGGCGCGGCCACTGGCCGAGCAGTTCGGAGATTTCGAGTGCCATGTTCGAGCGCTACAAAAAATCGCCTAGCCCCTGAGCTGGGTAACCGTTCAATGTCGATGTGTAAGGGGAATTCGCCGAAAAGCTCCCTTCTTTCCAATTCACCTTGAGGATTGAAGAAACGCCTGGCAGAACGGCCCCGGCCCCTGATACGTGGGGGATTCTTCGCTGCCTGCTCCCTTTCTTCAGGGGCTGTCAGAGTCGTCATCCTGCCTGAAGTCGGGGCGAATTATGCTGCCTTCGCCATGGCGGGCATATGCGGTCTGGGGCCAAGCTTTGAGAGTGCTTCTCCGGGGCTCAGGTGCCGCATCGCAGTGTCCTTTGCGTCGATCTCTTCCGGAGCCAGAAGGGCGCACATGTTGTTTCTTCCGAATCCGCAGGCACACATCTTCAAAGAAGCTGAAGCCGCATTTGCATTGCCGGGCACATTGGCGATGATGACATAGTCGTATTCGCCTGCACCGAGGTAGTAAGATTCCACCGTTCCTCCCACCGACTCGAAGAGTTTTTTTACAGTCTCTGCGCGTCCGGGAACCCTTTTTCCGACTAACCCTATCGCCTCTTCTCTTATAAATTTGCCGTAATAGAGATATTCGTGAGCCACGGGCGCACCGAAAAGGGCCATAACGCCGCTTAGCAGGAACTGATTTATCGTCCCCTCGAACCTGTGGACTTCCTCCAGCAGAAGGCGAAAACACCCGTCCATGATCTCATGAACTGCCTCGGGATCGAGATTTTCAAAAACAGTGCTCGAATCGGCCACACTGGCGAACATGATTGTTACGATTTTGCGCTCGCCATCCATGGAACAGCGAGTCGTCAGGATCTTGTCCGCCAGGTCTTCAGGGGTGCAGGAACCGGGATGATTTATCTCCAAAGCTTTGGTTTTTGCGTCCGATCGGCTGTTTTCGACAATCCGCCTGTAGATTGAGGTCGTAAGCATATCGGGCTCGACACCCACTTCCCTGTCCAGCACCCTTCTGCATTTTTCATAGACCCTGACGACCTCGGCTCGCCTCCCGAGATTGGAGTAGAGCAGCATCAGTTTTCGATACGATTCCTCAAAAACCGGATCTGCCTTTATCAAGAGTTTATAGAGTTCAATGGATTTTCGCGAGTTGCCCTGATGCTCATAACGTACAGCCGTATGAAGTAAAATATCCACATACCGGGCGCGGATTTCCTCTCTTTTTATCATTGTCCAGAGAGTATATAATTCATCTTCGAGATAGTCTCCCTTGTACAACTCGATTGCGGAGTTCCCGAAATCGACGGCGCTTTTGAGATCTCCCGTCTGCTCGGCTCTCCCCGCGGATTTGCAGAGGCAAAGGAACTCGTCGATATCGAGGCTGACTGCGCTTCGATTAAGAGAAACCGTGTTCATCTCGCACGACAGATACGGGCACGCAGGCCCAGCAGGATGTCCGAGAAATTTTCTGAGCCTGTGCAGAACGACTCTGAAATTGCGTTTTCCGCGTTCCGGCGAAGCATCCGGCCAGAGGTCTTCAATCAGCAAATCCACCACGACATTTTCACCCCCCCGGCTTATGAGAGCCTTGAGGAGCATCTGTGGTTTCATTGCTCCGCTCCATTCCTTTGCGGTTATGGGGGTTTCGCCGCGTGTTAGCTGGAATTTTCCGAGAACAGTAATCCGGATTCGGGGGATATCGGCCTTGTCCGCGCTGACTGGTTGGCCTGATTCGGGTAAAGATTTCATCGGGAGCCCCAATGCAGTATAACATGCGGCTATTGCGGCGTTTCCCGGAAAGGGTGTAAGCAGCCATTCTTTAAAATCAGTATTATAAATCTAATCCGACAGCATCTGAAATCAAGTCGATTGGCGGACTGGAAGTATTGTTCGCGACTTGCCGAAGCCTGCGGGCGTCGGGGCCTTCGGGAATTGAGCGAACCGGTCCAGACGGGGAGGGCAGGGTGTCGCGCCTGGTCGAACGGTCGAAATAAGGGAGACTAGCCAAATGTTTCGGCCAAATTCTCCCGCGCCCATGTTTCGAACGTGCGAGGCCGTGTGGCTGTTGCCTTTTCAACATCTTCGGTGAGGTATCCGAAGCGCCCCTCTCGTATGAGAGCGAAGGTTTCCACTAAGCCATCTACCGTGTATTGGGGGACTCCCATCTTCGAGAAGAATTCCCCCTGTTCCTTTTCGGAAATATCGATGTGTCGAATCGGCCGTCCGGTGACCTTCGAAAGTATTGCCGCCATATCCCCGAAACTCAGAAGCTCCGGGCCGGTGAGTTCGTACGCGGCGTTTTCGTATCCCGGCATTGTCAGTGCCGCTTTGGCGACGGCCGCAACATCCCGCGGATCAACCGCCCCCAACTTCCCGGTTCCTCCCGCGGAGTATATCGCGTTTTCGGCTCGTATGCTCTCAACCCACGACAAAGCGAAACTCATGTACATGCTGGGTCTCAAGAATGTCCAGGTAAGTCCTGAAGCGCGAATTAACTCCTCGCGCTCCTTATGCCAATGTCCATGACCCCTCTTGGGTCGAGATTTTGACCACATGCCGCGTGCCGGCTAACTTTGCGGCCTCCAGTGCATTTTCGTCCTGTCGGGTGCTGCCGGTTATCAGGAAAAATCGTTCAACACCGCGCATGGCTGACACCAGCGATTCCATGTTATCAAGGTTGCCAATTGCCACCTCCACCTTGCCTCCAAATTTGGCGGTTTTTTCAGGGTCCCGGGAAAGGCCCGGACCGGGTAATTTGCTTCAGTGAGCTGAGAAACGAGCTGTGTACCGATGGTTCCCGTGGCTCCGATGACTAATATCATTTTTTCTCCTTGCGCAAAAAAGTGACCCGGCCATATAATACGATCAGAAGATGATATTATAACAAACTCGTTCGAGCATCAAATGATAATACGATCAAACAAACGCCAAAATCTGATCGCCACCCTGAGTGCCCTGATACCAGCGGCTCAAACCGAGACACACTGCGTGGATGAAGCTGCGGCAAAACGACTGCGGATCAATCAAACAGACCTTCGATGTCTCGGAATCATCCTGGAGCGGGGACCAATCTCAGCGAGCAAACTGGCTGAAACTGTCGGGCTGACGCGCGCGGCCATGACCACGGCGCTCGACCGTCTGGAGAAGGCTGCCTTTATCTGTCGGATTCACGACGTGCAGGACCGGCGGGGCATTAAGGTTGAGGCCACCGCGGCGGCACGGGAGGCTGTACGGGAGATTTGGGAGCCGATTCGCCTTGATGGACTCGCTTTTCTAGAAAAATACAGTGTCGAGGATTTAGAACTCTTGACTCGGTTCTTCGAGGAATATTGTTCCTTGCAACGGACTCACGCGCAGCGAATTCAGAAGCTCACCTGACGCGCACGGCAAGAAATGTTGCTGAGGACGTTTTCAGCGGAAAGCTCTCCAAAACACGAAAGAGCAAAACAAAATGAGGGTAAACCACTCACGGGTCTTAAATATCCGTATCGTCCAGAATGCGTCGAACAACGGTCTCCATGACAGGTCTTCAGAGACCGTTTTCCAGACGACCATCAAGTTCATTCCGAAATAATCATGAATCAGTTTGTCACGCATCCCAGCCATTGCCCTTCAAGGCAAATCGAGATGGGTTCGCTCGTCCATCATAGGGGCATCACTTCCCGGAGAATCCGTTTTCCGATTCTGCGTTTTGGTCATTGCGTATAAACGAGCCGAAAACGCCAAGAAAGGCAACCTGATACGTTTCCTTCAAATACGGGAGGCTATCTCGGAGAGTGCTCATAAAGGTTTCGAGGTCTGCGCCTGTTTTCATTATATCACTATACCCGAAAGGACCGCTGGATTCCAGCGGGGAGTTTCTGACCGCCGGAAGGGAGCGCGAGTTCAGGGACACCCGCGCCAAGCTGAACCGCAACGCAGTGGGCTAAACCTTGATTTTTACGCAACACGACAGTAGGAGCCAGAACCTGAAGGCAAATTTTTCAATACTGTTGTCAATCACGGGGTCAGAAGAGTCACTCTTCCCCGTACGTCTTGCGAAGAACATTTTTCTGCACCTTGCCCATCGTATTTCGAGGCAGCTCAGTTGCGAAATGGACTCTTTTGGGGACCTTGAAGTTGGCAAGCGCCCCTTTTAGAGCGCCGATCACATCACCTTCCGTAAGTTCGGCCCCCTGCTCGTTTTCCCGCCGCACGATCACCGCCGTTACCGCTTCTCCGAAATCGGGATGCGGGACGCCGATTACCGCAGACTCCGCGACACCGGGAATGCGATCGATAATTTGCTCGATTTCCGCGGGGTATACGTTCAAGCCTCCGGTGATCACGATATCCTTCGAACGGCCGACGATGGTGAGATATCCCTCCGCGTCCCACTTGCCCATATCGCCCGTTTTGAAAAATCCGTCTGTGGTGAATTCCTCCCTCGTCTTTTCCGGCATGCGCCAGTAGCCGCGAAAAATATTATCTCCCTTTACCTGGATGGCGCCGACTTGCTCCGCGCAAAGAGGCTCGTTCTTTTCTCCCGCAACGCGCACAGAGACCCCCTCCAGGGGGAAACCGACCGTTCCGCCACGCCTTTCGCCCTCGTAGGGGTTGGAGCAGAACATGCCGCCTTCGGTCATGCCGTAGCGTTCGAGAACCGTGTGGCCGGTGAGCGCCCGGAAACGCTCGAAGGTTTCGAGGGAAAGGGGAGCGGAGCCGGAGATAAAAAGGCGCATTTTTGAACACAACTCCCGCGTGAATTGGGGCTCGGCCAGAAGCCGCGCATAATAGGTGGGAACGCCCATAAACACCGTGGAGTCGGGAATTAGCCCGAGGGCGCGCCGGGCGTCGAATTTTGGCTCGAAAATCATCCGCCCCCCGCTCAGAAGCGCGCAGTGCGTCGCCACAAACAGGCCATGGACGTGAAAAATCGGAAGGCAGTGCAAAAGCACATCCTCGGAGCGAAAATGCCACTGCCTCACAAGGGTTTGGGCGTTTACGGCGAGGTTGCGGTGGGTGAGCATCGCACCCTTGGAGCGGCCGGTCGTACCGGAAGTATAGAGAATCGCCGCAAGATCGTCCCCGCCGCCGACACTTTCCGCAAAAACCGCGGGCTGCGCGGAGGCCTCCGCGGCAAGGCTTCCCTCGCCCTCATCATCGAGTTCCAGCACATGCGGGACGCCGGTTTTTAACGCAGCCTCATCCGCCATGGCCCGCGACTCGGGACGGCACACGAAAACCCGCGGCCGGGCGTCTTCCAGGAAATATTCGACCTCATGGGCTCGATAGGCGTCGTTCATGGGCAGATAGACCGCGCCGGTCCGAAGAGAGCCAAGATAGAGAAAAAGGGCCCGGGGAGATTTTCTCACCTGCACCGCAATCCGGTCGCCGGGCCTGGTCCCAAGGGCTCTTAGAAGATTCGCGACTCTTGCCGATTCTTCCTCCAGCATTCCATAGGTGATGACCGCCCCATACGGAAGCATCATGCAGGGGACATCAGAGTCTTTCGGGAAGCCGCTTTTCAGAAAATCATAGAGATTGTGGCTACTTTGCAACTTTTGGCTCCAAACGTCAAAGCTGGTTTTCAGTTGTCGGCTGGACCGCCCCCCTTTGCAAAGCTGATATTGATCCACACTTGCAGCCGGGGGTAACTTCTGC
>JBMFWU010000207.1:0-8147 GCA_049964955.1 Syntrophobacteraceae bacterium | reverse complement strand
GGGTAAAGGTAGGCCATAGCTGTTCTCGTCCTTAGATGCATTTTTTATTATTTTCAGTCATTTTAGAAGGGGGTATATAGATGGGGAAATCTTCTACCGCGAAAACCAGCACGGTACCACGATTGTGCCAGAACGCTCTCTCCTTGCCGGAGATCATTGCTTCCTCCCTGGCCAATATCGCTCCGGCCATGTGCATCTTTTTTTCTCTTGCTCTGATGGTCGATGGGGCGGGCATAGCCGCTCCGCTGACGATGATCGTGGCGGCCATTGCCATCATTTTCCACGCGAACAGCATCACCGAATTCACCAGAGCTATTCCCAGCGCCGGGTCCTACATCACCTTCATAGGCAGCAGCTTTGGCCCTACCGTTAGCGGCATTACGGCGCTGGCCGTTGCCTTCGGGTATATCGTGGCCATCGGCGCGGTTATGACCATGATGGGATACTGGACCGGAAATATTTTGAAAATCTTTTTGGGCATTTCTATCCCCTGGCAACTGATCGCCATCGCCTTTGTGGCCTTTGTCATGTTTCTCACCATTCGCGGCATCAAACTCTCCACGCACTGGGTCATCGGTGTTTTTCTGTTTGAACTGGCGATGCTGTTTGTGGCAACGATCGCGATCTTTATCCGCAATCCCGGCTATATTACCCTGGCTCCCTTCAACCCTGCGAATTTAAAGAATGGCTTCCAGGGTATAAGCCTCGGGTTTCCTATTGCTATTTTCATGTTCATCGGGGTGGGGAACTCGGCCGCACTGGCGGAAGAAACCGAGGACCCGCGGAGAAATGTTCCGCGCGCCGTCTACACCACCGTTCTGGTAGCCGCCGTTTTGTATCTGCTGTTCGGATATGCCAGCATCGTCGGATTGCACAACAATGCGGCAGTGATCGCCAAGTCCGACATCCCTTTTCTGGACGCCGGCAAACTGGCGCTTGGACATTTTATCTATGTCGTCTACCTGGCTGGTTTTACGAGCATCCTTGCCTGTCTCATCGGCGCGACCAACGCCCAGACCCGCATGCTCTTCAGCGCTTCCCGGGAAGGCATTTTGCCCGGCTTTTTGAGCAAAGTGAGCAAGAACCAAACCCCGTACGCCGCCATTTTCTTCTATTCCCTTGTGGCCATGGCGATCACCCTTGCCTGGGGCATCTCCGCCAAACCTCTTGACCTGTACGGATTTCTGGGCACCCTCGGTTCCATTCCGGTCATCCTTATTTATGTGGCCCTGAACTTTGCCTTGCCGGTGTATTACAAAAAGAATCTTCCCGGTCAGTTCAGTTCTTTCCGCCACATGGTGATGCCGATCATCAGCACCCTGACCCTGCTCTATCCGCTCTGGGGTATGATCGAACCCGGACAGCCCAAACCCTTCAACTACTTTCCCTACATCGTTTTGACTTATCTGGTTCTGGCAGTCGCATACGCGATTTTTGCCAGCTCCACGAACAAGGACTTCGCGAGCAATGTGGGCACGGTCATTGCGGATCAATAGAGGTTTAGAGAGCCGGGGCTTTCCCGTTTTCTGAAAGTCGCCGTAAATGCAGCACCGCCGGTTTGCATTTCCTGCAAACCGGCGGTGTTTTCATTTACCCTGTCCAATCGTAGGGTCTGACTGATTGTTTCCTACAATCCCATATAGGCCTCACGGATCTTCTCGTCGTTTTCGAGTTCCTGCCCCGTGCCCTGCATGACGATTCGGCCATTTTCCATCACATAGCAAAAATCGGCGACCTTCAACGCCTGGTTGACATTTTGCTCTACGAGCAAGATGGTTGCCCCGGCGTTGTGGAGCCCGTCGATTATGGAAAATATCTCCTGGACGAGAATGGGCGCTAGACCCAGGCTGGGCTCATCGAACATGATCAATTGAGGGTCCTGCATGAGAGCTCTGCCGATTGCCAGCATCTGCTGCTCGCCTCCGGAAAGAGTGTCTGCTATCTGCTTTTTCCTGTCCTGTAGGCGAGGAAAGAGTTCATAGACTTTCGAAAGATTGACCGATCGTTTCTTTTTGGCTCTTTTCAAATAGGAGCCGGCAATCAAATTGTCTTCCACATTCATTTTGGGGAATAATTGCCGTCCCTCGGGGACCAGGGTAATTCCGCGATCCGATACCTCATGCACCGGCAATAGCTGCATCTCTTCACCCGAGAAGAAAATCTTGCCCGAGCGCGGCGACAGTAAGCCGTTTATTGACTTTAAAAGGGTCGTTTTACCGGTTCCATTGGCCCCCACGAGGGTGACCAGTTGCCCTTTTTCAACCTCGAGACATATATCCCATAACGCCTGGCTTTCCCCGTAAAACACATCGAGATTGCTGATCTGCAATAAACTCATCGAGATTGTTCTCCTAAATAGGCCTTGATGACGGTTGGATCGTTTACAACCTCTTTGGGAGGGCCTTCGGCAATTTTGGTCCCATAGTTGATGACTACGACATTGTCGCTGATATTCATGATGACACGCATAATGTGTTCGACAATCAGTATGGTGATTCCTCTTTCCCGTAACTTGAGGATCAACTCTATGGTTTGATCCGCTTCAGACGGATTGAGTCCCGCTACGACTTCATCGAGAAGCAGCAGTTTCGGTTCGAGGGCCAACGCCTTGGATATTTCCAGCCTTTTTTTGCCCGCAAGGGTAAGGCCTTGCGCAGAGGTATCCTTTCGATTCAATAGTCCGGTAAACTCGAGGACTTTTTCGGCGTTTTCGATCGCATCCTTTTTCTTCGGATATTTTAGAAAGGAGGCGACGGCGACGTTTTCCAAAACGGTAAGCCCCGCGAAAGGTTTAACGATTTGGAATGTTCTGCCTATTCCCGTAGCCGCAAGTTGGTAAACGGGTTCCCGGGAGATGTCTCTGTCATCGAAGACGATTCTTCCGGAAGTCGGCCGATAATAGCCGCTGATGGTGTTGAAAAGGGTTGTCTTTCCTGCACCGTTGGGGCCGATCAGGCCGACGATGTCCCCCGAGCCGACGGCAAAGGAGACATCATTGATTGCCTTGAGGCCGCCGAACGTCTTTGAAACAGATTCTATGCTCAGTAACTTTTCGCCCATATCATGTGTCCATTTCCGTTTGAGCTTTTTTCTCCAGAGCCAGTCCCTTCTTCAGGGCCTTGCGGCCGTCGCGTCGGGAAACGATTGCACCCCACAATCCGTCGGGCAGGAACACGACGCTCGTGGCGATAGTGCCTCCCAGGATAACCAGATACAGGACCTGGTACTGTGAAAGGCCGGCCCAGAAATAGGTTTTGAAGGCATAGATGAGCACCGCCCCGATGGTCGGTCCGATGAGGGTTCCCAGTCCGCCAAAGACCGCCATGACCACGGCCTGGTCCGTAATGAGATCTCCCAGGGTGGAGGAAGGATTGATGTAGGTAATCCAATAGGCGTAAATGCCTCCTATGATGCCGGCGGGTACTGCGGAGAGCACGAAGGCTTTGACCTTGATTATCGCAGGATTGAGCCCGATCGCCATGGCTCCCGACTCGTCTTCGCGAATGGCCTTGAGCTTCAACCCGAAGGGGGCCCTTTCGAGCAGATACCAGAGCAGGAGAAATATTGCCGCCACAGCGACCAGCATCGTGTAGTAAAAAAACGGAGGATTGAGAAAAGGCGGAAGACGCATCCCGTCGGGTCCGCCGGTGATATTCAAGACGAGGGCCAACTGCTGCATGGCCCGGCCCATGGCCCAGGTCGCTATGGCAAAGTAGGCGCCGAACAGGCGAAGCGTGGGAAATCCGATCGCCAGGGCAAGCATTCCCGCCGAGAGGCCTCCCATGAGAACCGAGGGGAAAAAGGCCCAATGGAGCTTGGCCATGAAAACAGCGGTGACATAAGCCCCGACACCAAAGGAGACTCCGTGACCGAAGTTGAGATATCCGGTATAGCCGGCCAGCACATCCCAGGTGATTGCCATGCCGATCCACATGAGGGCTTCGGTTGCAATGCGGATATAAAAAGTATTATGGATTACCAGAGGGATGATCGAAAGCAGGGCTACGATCACTATAAAGATCAAAAGAAAGCGGTTTCGCAGCATGGTTCATATCCCCCTTCCAAACAGGCCCTTGGGCGAAAGAATCAGGATTAAAAAGAGGATAGTGAAAACGGCGAGAAGAGTCCAATCGGGGTTGAAATAGATGAGAAACAGCGACTGGACGATCCCGAGCAGAAATGCGGCCCAGGGGACCCCGGGCAGATAGCCCATACCCGCGAGAACCACCACGAAGAACGCAAGGATCGTGTACTTCCCTCCCATTTGCGCATTGATGGAAAAAACAGAGCCCAGAAGAATTCCGGTCATAGCGCTTATACCGACGTAGATCGCATAGATATACGAACTTGTCTTCTTGATGTTTATACCCATGAGAGAGGCAGCCTCCCGGTGCTGGGCCACCGCACGCACGGCCACGCCGAAATCGGTCTTCTTGAGAAGGTAGCTCAACCCGAAGGTTATGAGGAGCGCATAGATCAAAGCGGCCAGACGCACTATGGGGATGGTGATGAATGTGCCCCCGATTGAAAACTGCAGACACCCCGCGGTGAGAAAGGTCTTGATGGTGTGGCTGTAGAACCCGAAAAACGTGAGGCCCAGCCCCTGGATCATGAGGGCGATGCCGAAGGTGAATACAAGACCCATCAGGCGGGGATTCCCCCTCGTGCCGCTCAAGACCCTGTAGATGATAGGCTGGAGCAGATAGCCGATACATCCGAACGCGAAGAAAACAACGGGTAGAAACAGGATTGTGTCAATTCCAAGCCAGTTGTTCAGGTAAAACCCCAGGAAGGCGCCCAGCATCACCCACTCCCCCACAGCGAAATCGATGATGTGCATGACGCCAAAAGCAAGAGAAAAGCCAATGGAAAAAGTAATATAGATACCCCCGATCAGAATTCCGTCGATCAAGGCTTGAGGCAGTAAATTCATAGGAAGCACCTGGGCAGAGGCAGGGCGGCGGGGCCGCCCTGCCCGGATTAGGGTTGATTATCTTTTGTTCCAGGGAGTCATGGGATATTCGGCGGGCGCCTGGGCAAGTTTGGCGGGCGCGACCACGACGACTTTTCCCTTTTGGATCTGAACGGTTATGGGCTTTACGCCGACATTGGAATGATAAAACTCGCCGCTCTTGGCGAAGCGGATGGTACCGTAAAAAGTTGAAATATCAAGGTTTTCCAGGGCATTCACCAGCTTTTGCCGTTTAGCCTCGTCAAGAGGAGGCGCGAGGTCGGCTTTCTGCAGGGCCACCTGAAACGCTATGCCGGCAGCGCTGCAACCGGCCTGCGTATAATCGGCGGGCGTATTGAACTCTTTTTGAGCCGCATCGGCATAAGCCTTGGCAGTCGGCCACAGATACGCGCCCTTGATCGGCAGATCGCCGGTCCATACGGAGGCGCCGAAAACTCCGTCGGCATTTTTCCCCAGGCCTTCTATAAAGGCGGGTTCCGTCACGCCGTAATGCATGAGGAGCGCTTTGGGGGTGTAATCGATCTGAACCAGCGCCTTCACCAGATTGATCAATTCCTCATCGTGGCCGCCGAAGGCGATGAGGTCGGGCTGGAGGTTTTTGGCGGCCGACAGGAAGGGAGTAAGATCCTGACCCGAGGGAACTATGTCATAGCGCAACACTTTGATCCCGGCTTCCTTGGCTGCCGTCTGGAACGCTTCGGCGGTCGCCTTGGAAAAAGCGTCGTTGGAGCCTATGATGATGGCCGTTTTGGGCTGCGGCTTGAGAGCGGCTATCGATTTGATCGCCGCAGCGGCGGTGAAGGTCACCGCCGGCACCGTGCCGAAAGTATACTTGAATTTCTGCAGCCAGATCATTGGAGATTCGGCAGAACCGGTGATCATGGGAATGTTGTATTTTTCCAATACGGGAGCAGCGGCGAGGGTGACCCCGGAAGCATAGGGGCCCAGGACAAAATCAACGCCTTCCTGGGTAGCCAAGCGTTCGGCCGCCATGGCGCCCTGGGCCGGCTGGGAGCCGGCATCACCGTAGTAGAGCTTCACCTTGTACTTCTTGCCGTTAACCTCAATTCCTCCCTGTTCGTTTACCGTTTTCGCCCAGAGGTCATAGCCTCTTTTGGTGACATTGCCGCCGGTTGCAAGATCGCCGGAAAGGGATGTCACGACACCGACCTTGTAGTAATCTCTTTCCGCGGCCATTGCCGGGATCGTAAAGAAAACAAAGGCCATCAGCACCAAAAGGTTTGTTGCAAGCTTTTTCATCTTTCTCTCCTGATTTAAAGAAAACATTGAAAATACACTCACATCTCAGCACATCCCCATGGTTGCCTGTGGCAGATTTAAACCCTGTACATTTGTACGGCGACCCGGAACGGATCGTCTATCAGTTCACCTGTAGTCATCACAAGAGGAAAACAGGTCCCCTTGAACTAATACTTGTTTGATTTTATTTAGTGTTACCTAAAAACACACCGTATGGCTATAGACGCAGCCTGGCTGCATATATGCTTGTGAATCGTCAGAATAAAATATTTAAAATTATGAAGCTGTATTCCGCATGGTAAGTTCCCCTATATCAGGCCCCCTGATCCTGTTATGTATCTGAAGAGATCAGCGGTGAACTACCTTACCCGAACGCCTAGCTTTTGCGATGGAACCATTATGGGTAAAGGCCGTTTCTCTACCCATTTTCACGGCATGGAAACGTGTGAAGCGATAAAATCAATATTGTCAACTATTATAAGTGAAATCATCGGGTGGTTGCAAATATAAAAATCATTGTCGCGAACTTTTCGTTCCAATCGGACCTCCCGCGGGATGCCGCGGGGGGGATTTTGGGGGAGAGGGAAGCGGAGAGGGCAAAGACGCGGGGGCTATCGCCCCCTGCACCCCCACGCCGCTACGCGGCTTATTTCGATCAGTCGGCCCATGCCGGTAACTGCCAAGTGCCGTGTACCGTGCAAAGCTCCTTATTGATGTTCCCGATGGTGACCTTGGCGTCCGATCGGTCGAGCTTCAGGGTGAAATCGCATGGTTTTTTACCTATCGGAATGTTGATGGTTGGTCCGTCGGAGGCGAAATGCGCCTTGCCGATCTTGAGGATTTGAGAGAAGAGGTCTACCGGGATTTCGACCAGTTCATAGAGACTGTTCGCCTGGAAATAGCGAAGTTGTATGATTGCATCAACATCCGCGCAGTATGCGCGGATGAGCCGATGGGTTTCCTCGCATCTTTTTGCGGCGGTCCGACAATCCTGTATCCATGCAGCTTCCGTAAGTTTGCTGATATGAAGAGTCCCTAGTCTGAGGCTCTTGGATTTGGACGATTTCAGACTGATTCTCCTCCCATTTACCTTTACATCCCAGAAACGCCGGCCTACCGGCGCCTTTTCGACCTCATGACCGGCATACGTGCATGCGGTTATGAAGGCGGAATCAAAGCTTTCGTGGAAAAGCGGAGAACCCATAAAGCAGTGGTGGGTGAGAAGTTTGGAACGAAACTCACTCTCGAAGCTTTCTGTGTTGAACATCGACTCCGGGTGCATCTGAGCTTTGCATTCCGTACGGAGGGCGTTGATAAATTCGCGTAGCCGCCTTTGTTCCGCCTCCGTGACAGATATGGTGAAATCAATCATGGAAGAGCTCCTGTTGCTCTCTTCTGACAAGATCGGTTCGGCTCAGGTGTGTCCCTGGAAGAAGGATTTCTTCGATTTTGGGCTTTTCTCCACTCAATATCCAGTGTGCGAGGTGAGCCAGTTGATAGGATATTAGCGGCGGAACGGCGTCGCCCATGTGACGATACATGTTGGACAGGGCTGCGCCGTTGAATGCGAAGGAGTCCGGAAAGCCCTGGAGTGCCGCAATCTCTCTCACGGTACACAAACGGTCCTGCTCCGGGTGGGCGTAGCGCCCGTTTCCCACATGGGAACATTCCCGCTTGATGGTTTGCGCCGGTTTGTCCCAAGCCATTCGACCGTACACGTCGGGATACGATCCGAATCTTTTGGCTGCTGCGATTCGCTTCATGGAATTCGTCATCAGTTTTTCCGCGTCCGGGTGCTTCAGGAGGTCCATCCATGACCCTCCGTCTTTCGGAATTGCTGCAATTCTCAACCGTACGGACTCCGAGGAAAAAGCAGGAGAATTTGTGAGGCCGTCGGCTTGCGGCGGGATCGTAC
>JBMFWU010000206.1:0-8246 GCA_049964955.1 Syntrophobacteraceae bacterium | reverse complement strand
GCGGGATCGTACTGAAGGCCCTTCTGACCGTCAAGGCTTCGTCCTTCAGGCGCCATCCGTTCCACAAATTTTCCAGCGTGTGCAGCGGAAGATGTTTCCTTGCCGCCATTACGATCGCCCGTTCCCGAATCTGCGGCAGGCCGAATCGCGAAAGCATGTACGTTTTTCCAAACACATTATATCCGTGGCTCTCGAGATGTTTCCTGAACCACTCGTAATGAGTCTTGAAGTTCCCGCGTATGAGCTCTCGGGCGTTTTCCATCACCACGACATCGACAGACAACGCTACCGCAAATTCTGCCGATCGGCGCACCAGACTGTTTCTGTGATCGTCTCTAAGGTGATTTTCCGGAACCGCCCGGCTGAATCCGGTGCACGGCGGACATGTCAGCAGAACTGAGATCGGCAATCCATCCGGAAGCGCGAGTGCCGATCTGAGCTGATCCGGCGCAATTGCTGCGAGATCGAGTGGGACGGGATTTATGCCAATGTTTTTGGCATAAGTCCTGTTGCACTGGAGCTTGCCGGCGCCGGTGCTCGGCTTTCCCCTTTCGGCGTCTGCCGCGGCCACGATTCTGAATGCCGGGTGCATGTGAAACCCGTAGCTCATACCTCCGGCGCCTGAGAACAGATCGACTACGGCAAGCTCCTTCGTTTGCATTATTCGTCGCCTTTCTCGCCTTCCGGCAGGTTCGTATGTTGTTTATTATATGAGCAGATGCGATATCTGACCCGACTTTCCGCTACGGAGAGCAACTGGGCTCTGTCAATCACGCATTTATCCGCAGCGGCGGTGATTTCCTGATTCAGCCACTCGGAAACCCGCCTGATGGTCGGAAGGGTTTCCTTCATCAACTCACACTCCCATACCACCATCACGCGCCAACCTGCGGCAGCGAGTTTTTCCTCGGTTCGCCTATCCCGTTCGATGTTTTCCGCGAATTTACGAATCCAGAAATCGGTGTTGCTCTTCGGAGTCGTGGCGTCTTTGCATCCCGGATGGCGATGCCAGTAGCATCCGTGCACAAAAACAGCGGCGCGATATTTGGGAAACAGAAGGTCCGGTTTTCCCGGAAGATGTCTGTTCCCGAGCCTGTACCTGAATCCAAGTCTGTGCAAGCCCGAACGCAGAATCCATTCAGGCTTCGTGTCCCTGCTGCGGACCCTCGACATGACAATGGACCGTTGGGCCGGAGAAAAAATATCTGTCATCTCAACAACTGTCGCAAGCTGATTTCTTCTCGAAACGGCAAAGGCAAAAGCAACTTTCCCGCTTGTCGTCGCCTGCGATTTTACATCATCAGTGTATTTAGTACAATAAATCCGCGGTGCGAAGTCGCAGGACGGCATTTTTTTGAAGAGCTGCGTTGCAGCAAGGGGGCGAAAGCCCCCGCTCTTTTGCCTTCTGTCTTTTCACGGAAATTCGGGCCAGGACCCGATCGGATCAGTGGAGCGCACCAGGTGCATGCCGGCATCTGCGAAGCGGCGGAAGGCCTGGTCGGCTGTTTCCGTATAGTCGACAACGCCCGAAATGACTACCGGCGAGGTGCAATCTTCGAGCAGGTAGATCTTCGTGGCCAGAGCGCGGCGATCCGGGCCGGCATCTTCCAGGAGATCGGCTATCGTCCAGGCGACGCAATGGCTTTTGGCCTGTCCGGCGATAATTACGGCATCAAATCGGAGAAGCTCTTGGAGGAGCTTTGAATCCTTTTGCGCCAGGGTTTCTCCGTCCGGGCCTGCGGTCACCTCGGGTCCCAGAACAGAGTAGTGTTCGGTGAGGGAGTTTCGGCCTTTGATTGTAAAATCGGGCTGCGTATATCTGGCCATGGAGTGGAAAAAGATGGCCTCTTCGACCGCGGACACCAGGGCATGTCCGATGCCTCCAAGCATCGCGTGGTAGGGCCAGGTCGTGAGGTCGTATTTTCCGCTGCGCCGAAGGGCCGCGGCGTAATGGTGGAGGTAGCGCTCCCCATAGGCGGGGTCGATTCCAAGATGGGCGAGCACCCGCGGGTCGGGCTTCCACCGGCCTTGCTCCACTTCTTCTGCGGTTATGAGCGAAAACGGCTCGGGGTGTTTTCCGCGTTCATCCGCAAGAAAGATCGCATGGAAGATCTGCATCGGCTGGTGGGTGTCCATGGTCGGGACGACCCGGGTGATGCGATCGAGGTTGCGGTAGAGGAATTCACAGAGTCTTCTATTGTCATCGACCGCCCCCGTGCCCGAACGGCCGGAGACGTAGAGTTCGAAGCCGGGGATGCAGAAGGTGTTCTGGACGTCTACCAGAAGCAGCGCGATGCGCCGCCGGTCCGAAGAGGCAGGAGAGATACTGTGCTTAGCGGCCCAGGAGATGGCCTCGGAGGCTCTTTCCTGGTAGTGCACCCGCCAGACTTCGCCCACTTTTTCCGGCTCGAAGTGATTTGGCAGCGGGAGTTGCTTTTCCATGGATCAACTTTCCCCCAGTTCCCGTTTTTTTACTTCCCGCACGGTTTTACTCTGCGCCTTTTCGAGCATGGGACTCAGACGCACCGGATAGTTCTCGGCGTTTTTGATGGATTTATGCGAATCGGGCAGGGTCAGGAATTCGGCGAGGAAACGCTCCCGTATCCGGGCCAGGGGTTCGGGAGCGGCCACTCTTTTGCCCCCGCGCATCACGCATTCGAGAAGAGGCTTTCCCGGCAGGATTTCGGCGCGCATCCCGATGGTATCTCCGATCATCTTGCCCTCCCTGGTTTCCCGGAACACCTGCTTTTGATTCACTAGGGTCTTTTTAGCCCTGCTCAGTTTCAAAACGGGGCGACCGTCGTATTCGACCAGTTTGTAGGCAATATCGTTGTAAGGCGCATCGGCCGAGACCCCCATCTTGGTGCCCACTCCGAAGGCATCTATCGCCGCACCTCTGGAGAGTGCCTCTTCGATTCCAAACTCGTCGAACCCTCCACTTGCAAATATAACCACGTCCTTAAGGCCCGCCTCATCCAGGATACGTCTTACCTCTCTGCTCAACTTGGCGATATCGCCTGAGTCGAGTCGTACGCCCTTTAGAGTTTGTCCGCGTTCGAGCATCTCTCGGCCGACTTCGGCGGCCTTTTTTGCCCCGGAAACGGTGTCATAGGTGTCGATGAGCAGGACCGTCCGGTCGGGAAATGTCCTGGCGAAAGCGCGGAAGGCCTCGATCTCTTCTTCGAAGCTCAAGACAAAGGAGTGTGCCATCGTACCGGAAACGGGAATGGAGTACTGATTTCCGGCCAAGACGTTGCTCGTCGCCTTGAAGCCGGCCAGAAAGCTCGCCCGGGCGACCTTCATGCCGGCGTCGGTCCCCTGGGTGCGTCGCAGAGAAAAATCGACGAGATTTCTGCCTCCGGCGGCATGGACACACCGTGCGGCCTTGGTTGCAATGGACACCTGGAGGTTGACCGCATTGATGAGGAAGCTTTCGACCAACTGGGCTTCGATGACGGGGGCGGTGATTTCCAGGATGGGTTCATCTTTAAAAAAAAGACGCCCTTCGGGAATGGCGAAAAGCTCTCCCGTGAAACGCAGATTTTCGAGGTAGTTCAGGAATTCTCGCGAAAAAAGCCCCGTTGATTGCAGGTAATCCAGATCGTCGGCCGTGAAGTGAAAGCGCTCGAGATAGTCGAGCACTTCATCGATGCCCGCGCTCACAAAATAGCTCCTGTGGGGTCCGTATTTTCTGATGTAGAGGCTGAAAGTGGCCGGGGCGAACATCTTGTTTTCAAAATAGCAGGCGGCCATGGTCAATTCATAGAGATCTGCAAAAAGGGCGTCCTGGATTTGGTTCATCGTTTTCTCCACGATTTTCTAAAAACGACGGCCCGGATGTGATAGCCGTGGGAAAGCAGACTTACATTATTTGGACTTTCGAATAAAGCAGAAAAGAAGCGGGAAGCTAGAAGCGGGAAGAAACGCGCGTGCCGCGAACCTGAAGCAAAGCGGGTTGACAAGGCGGCCGTGGAGCGAGAAACTTTATAAGTGTGCGTTGGATTGATCGATAGCAAAACGTTCAAGGGGGGTTGGGTTGGAAAATAGTGAGGCGGCGGAAATTCTGTGGGATTTGAACGATCTGTACTCCAGTTCCTCCGATGAGCGGATTGCAGCGGATCGTGAATGGATAAACGGGCGGATGGGAGATTTTTCCGCATACAGGGGAAAGGTCGCAGAACTGAAACCCGAGGAGCTGCTGGAAGCGGTCCGGATGCTCGAAGAAATAGAGGAGCGCGCTCAGAGGCTTTTGGCATACGCGTATCTCGATTTTTCCACCCGAACGCTCGATGCGGGCGCAAGCGCGTTTTTTCAGGCCATGAAGGAGCTCTACAGCCGGGTGGAGCGCGACACGCTCTTTTTTCGACTCGAATGGACGGGGATGGAGGATGGCCCGGCAGGGGAGAAGAGCTCTTCGGTAGCACTTATGCCCTATGCTCATTACCTGACTGCCCTTCGGCGCTACAAGCCCCATGTTTTGAGCGAACCCGAGGAAAGAGTTCTGGCCGAGAAGGGGCCTGCGGGATCTTCGGCCTGGAAGGCGCTCTTTGACAAGATGCTCGGCCAACTGAGGTTTGGGGAGAAGAAGAAGACCCAATCCGAGGTGCTAAAAGATCTCTACAGCGCCGATCGGGAGCAGCGCAAACGCGCGGCGGCCGATTTGAGCGAAGGCCTGGCGACAACCCTTGTGCCGCTCACCCATGTTTTCAACACGATTCTGCTCGATAAATCGATAGAGGACCGGCTGCGCGGTTATCCGCACTGGCTGAGTTCGCGAAATCTGGAAAACGAGATAGGAGATGAGACGGTAAACGCGCTGGTACGTGCGGTCTGCTCTCGCTACGACATTGTCGAACGCTATTATCGAATCAAGAAAAAGCTCCTCGGATGCGATGAGCTTTTTGACTACGACCGGTATGCCCCGCTGCCCGGGCCCGTGGGGGAGGCTATTTCCTGGAACGAGGCAACGCGGATCGTACTCGAGGCGTTTCACGATTTTTCCGGGGAGGCGGCCAAAATCGCCCGGCTTTTTTTCGAAAGAGGCTGGATTCACGCTGCGATGTTGCCGGGAAAGCGTGGCGGGGCGTACTCGCATCCCGTGGTGCCTTCCGCTCACCCCTATATTTTTCTCAACTTTACCGGAACCCGGCGCGACGTCATGACTCTTGCCCATGAACTCGGTCATGGCATTCACCAGTACCTGGCGCGAAGCCAGGGGCTTTTTAACTGCAATACTCCCCTTACGACGGCTGAAAGCGCCTCGGTTTTTGCCGAGACGCTGGTCTTTCGAAGCCTTCTGAATCGAACGGCTTCTAAAGAGGAAAGGCTTGCGCTCCTCTGCTCCAAAATCGAGGACACCTTTGCCACCGTTTTCCGACAGGCGGCCATGAACCGGTTCGAGGATGCGGTGCACACTGCGCGGCGAACGATGGGCGAACTCGATTCCGACTACATCGGTTCGGTCTGGATGGAAACGCAGCGCGCCATGTTCGGAGACTCGGTTCGGCTTCTCGATCATTACAGCACCTGGTGGTGCTACATCCCCCACTTCGTTCACTCCCCCGGCTATGTCTACGCCTATGCTTTCGGAGAACTGCTGACTGCGGGCCTCTACGAGCAGTATCTGCACGAGGGGGCCGGTTTTGTCCCCGCCTATCTCCACTATCTGGGGTCGGGGGGCAGGGCCGAGCCGGTCGAATTATTGCGGCCGCTGGGAGTCGATGTGTCCGATGCAGGTTTCTGGGCGCGCGGCTTACAAACAGTAGAGGGTCTCGTCGACGAGGCCGAAAGGGAATCCCAATGAACTCAAAGGCAAAAATGAGGAAAACGAGAATAGTCTGTACGCTTGGCCCTGCCAGCGGTTCCTCCGAGATGATTGAAAAGCTCATCGCGGAGGGGATGGATGTCGCCCGTCTTAACTTCTCCCATGGAGACCGCGAACAGCACAGGAAGACCATTCGCCTCATCAGGTCCCTTTCCCGGAAAACGGGAAAGGAAATAGGAATTCTTCAGGACCTGGGAGGGCCGAAAATCAGACTCGGTCAGCTCGGCCGGGAGAAACTGGTTCTGAGGCACGGCGACAAGGTACGGCTCGTGGTGGGAGATCATGCCGAAGGGGAGGATATCCCCGTAAATTACCCGAGCCTTTTGGAAGATATTGAAGAGGGCAATCCGATTCTTCTGGCGGACGGCACAGTGCAGTTTACCGTGCTGGAAAAGAGGCCAAAGGAAGCAATCTGTGAAGTCGAAGCGGGTGGAACGATCTATTCGCGAAAGGGGGTCAATCTCCCCTGGAGTCGGTTGAGCGTTCTGGCGTTTACCGATAAGGACCGTGAAGACCTCAGGGTGGGGTTGGAGGAAAAGGTCGATTTCGTTGCGCTCTCTTTCATCCGAAGTTTGAAGGATATCGAAGAACCGCGCCGCATCCTCTCGGAGGCTTCCTGCAGGCCGATGCTCGTCGCCAAGATAGAAAAGCGGGAGGCGGTGGAAAATTTCGAGCAGATACTTTCCGCGGTGGATGCGGTGATGGTGGCCCGGGGGGACCTCGGGGTGGAGATGCCCCTGGAGGAGGCGCCCATCATCCAGAAAAGGATCATCCGGATAACGAGACAGGCGGGAAAACCCGTAATAACCGCAACGCAGATGCTCGGCTCGATGCTGGACAGACCGCGGCCCACGCGGGCCGAGGCGACCGATGTGGCAAACGCCATCCTGGACGGTACCGACGCCCTCATGCTTTCTGAAGAAACGGCGATGGGCCAATACCCGGTGGAGGCCGTTTCGACCCTGGACCGGATCGCCCGGGCAACCGAGCCCTACATCCCGGAGAGGGCCTACCTGGAGGAGGAAATTTCGGCGATGCTGCACACGATTCCCGCAGGGATCAGCCGCGCCGCATGCCTTTTGGCCCTCGACCTCAAGGCCGCGGCCATCGTTGCCACCTCTTCTTCGGGCAAAACGGCCCGGCTGGTGTCGCGCTTCAGACCTTCGGCGCCCATAATGGCCCTTACCGACCAGATCGAGACCCAGCGCCAGATGTCTCTTTCCTGGGGCGTAACGCCGCACCTTGTTTCCGCTTTCGTCGATACGGACCAGATGTTTTCCACCGCGCGCGCTCTCGCGATGGAAAAAGGGATGGTTGAAGCCGGAGACTCGATAGTAATCACGGCAGGAGTCCCGGTCGCGATGTCCGGAACCACCAACTTGTTGAAAGTCATGGAAATAGGCAAGTGAGCGGTCGCGCGGTTTCTTGAGTGGTTCGGCTGTACCCATGGAGGGTTTAATGGCATTTCAGAACGTAAGTGATTTTCGTAGTGATACGGTCACCAGGCCGACCCCGTCGATGTATGAAGCAATGATGACGGCCCCTCTCGGTGACGACTCGCTCAGAGACGATCCCACAGTCTCAAAACTTGAGCAAATGGCGGCGGATTTGCTTGGGAAAGAAGCTGCCATGCTGTGCATATCGGGAACAATGGCGAATCAGGTTGCGATTAGAACGCACTGTCTTCCGGGACAAGAGGTGATCCTGGAGGAATCGAACCATATACTCAACTACGAGATGGGAAGCGCGGCATTTGCAATGATTCAGACCCGGCCGATTGTCGGTACAAACGGGGTGATGGAGCCTCGCGAAGTGGAGCGGCGATTACGGTCAGCCGACGGTCACAGCCCGGGAACCGGCTTGATTTGCCTTGAAAACACCCATAATGCAGCGGGCGGCGTGGTCCTGCCCCGGGATCTTGTGCAGGAACTCTCAGAGATCGCCCGGAGAGCAGGGATACCGATACATTTGGACGGAGCACGGATTTTCGACGCTCAAGTAGCCAGTGGAATACCCGCAAGAGAACTCGCCGCGCCCGCTGATTCCGTTATGTTCTGTTTGTCAAAAGGCCTCGGATGCCCGCTTGGATCGCTGCTTTGCGGAAGCAAACCTTTTATTGAAAAGGCTCGCAGTTTTCGTCAGGTAATGGGGGGAGGGATGCGCCAGGCCGGAATCATAGCGGCCTGCGGGATAGTGGCACTCGAAGAGAATATAGGCAGGCTTTCCGAAGATCATAAAAGGGCGAGACGTTTAGGGGAAGGGCTTTCCCGAATCCCCGCGATTGAAATCGATATCAGCCGAGTTGAGACAAACATGGTGTACTTTGGTTTGAAAGACGGCTGCGCGGCAACATTGGAGGATATTATTGAAAACGCCCGCCATAGAGATGTCCTGATGGCTCAGACAAGCAAGGCGTCCATTC
>JBMFWU010000205.1:0-8298 GCA_049964955.1 Syntrophobacteraceae bacterium | reverse complement strand
CAGCAGGGAATCATTCTGTGGAGAGAAACGGGTTGCAGCCTGCGATCGTTTTTGCACGACCAGTTGCGACTGAGCCCCCGGTTCGTGGAAGAAAACATTCAGACGATTTTTCTGGATGGAAAGCCGGTGGACGATCTGGACAGGGTCCATGTGAAAGACGGGTGCACCCTGGCGCTTTCGGCTGCGATGCCCGGTCTGGTCGGCGCTACCATGCGGCGCGGAGGCTACTATGCCTCTCTTCGCGCCCAGATTTCCCACGGGCCGGAAGGGGAAGATGCCTCCGTTGCGGCACGGGGATTCGTTACGCTCAAGCTCTTTAATAAAGTTGCGGACGTACTCGGTAAAACATTTCTTCAGGATAGCTTTTTCGTGAAAAGAAAAAATCTTGAAGATTTCATACGGTGGAGTGAACCAACGGAGGCCGTCCAGGCGTCCCTTGAGGGAAAGCCGTTTGATTTGAAGGCCTTCCGGGCCGGCAACAGCGGCGATGAACTGATCTGTTTGCGAATCATTTCGGGACCGCAGGAATAAGACCGCGAGTTATGCCGGTGAAAAGCGCCGCCCCGCCTTTTCGCTGGCAACGGCCAACCCGGCAGAACCGACTGCAGGGCTGACCGTCTGAGGCGTGTTATCCCGGGCCGCTTTGCGTGAGGGGCCGTCCTCCGTTGCCTTCGGCTCGTCACGTTCCAGGGCGACCCGGATAACACGTTACCAGATTTCGCAGACCCGAATCAATCCCCCCGCAAAAAACACGTTCGCAATTTCCCCCCTGAAAGTACTCCGTATAAGGCCTGCGGGAATGCGCTTGACTTATCTGGTTCTTCTCCCTAGATTGCGAAAATCTCCACTTTGCAGGTGTATTTTTCAACGATCCGGTGTTTTCCTCCGCGATGACTTTTGAATTGTGAAGTTCACATTTGAGTTGTCTGAGTGAGCGGTTGCGTTTGCTTGCGAGAGACCGCCACCAGGACTCAAGTTACCGCAAAGGGCCTGCCATGAACATCGTCGTTGCACCGCGTCTTCTGATCAAATCCGCGGCTCAGCCCAAAAACACCCTTGCCCTGATGGGAGGAACGGTCCCGATTCGTGAGCTGTGTCCGAACGAAACAGTAGGATTGGGCGTAGGGGCCGCGCCTGCCGCGAGGTGGTATCTGGTCGAGTTGGGAACAGGAGTGACTTCCCCTTCGACGGCAGACGTATGGGACACGGCTCACGAGGCTGCAAAACAGCACAGCGCCTATGTCGAGCCTGACATCGGAACGCAGTGGGACTACCGGAACCGTGTTAACATCGCGACTGGAGCGGCGCCCGGCGATCTGTGCTGTTATAACGCGCAATCGCTCGACTTTCCGCAAGGACCGGGATTCGCCTGGCACCTCGATTCCTCTCAGCTTAGAACAGCGCGCAACGAAATTGGCGAGAGTCCTGCTAGGGTTCGCGTCGGCATTCTGGACACGGGATTCGATTTCAATCACCATGCGCGGCCGGAAAAGCTGTTGCTCGATCTACAACGAAACTTTGTTGACGACGGCCGCCCCATGGATGATGCCGGCGATCCCTTTTGCCGCGGCCCTTTCACGAACCCCGGCCACGGCACCGGCACCATCGGTTTGCTGGCGGGACGGCGCCTTCAAGATATGGCTCAACGCGAGCAAAATGACCACTATCTCGGGGGAGCGCCCCTTGCGGAAGTTCTTCCGGTTCGCATTGCTACCGGTGTTGTTTTACTGTTTGCAAGCGCCTTTGCAGCCGGCCTGGATTACCTCATCGCTCCCGGGGGCAATATTTCGGATCGCGTGGATGTGGTCTCCATGAGCATGGGAGGACTTGCTTCCAAAGCATGGGCCGATGTCGTGAATCGCGCTTACGATGCGGGCATCGTGATGGTGACGGCCGCGGGCAACAACTACCCATTTACTCCCGTCAGCATAGTATATCCGGCTCGCTTCCACCGCGTGACAGCGGCCTGCGGCGTCATGGCGGACGGCAAGCCGTACATCCGCGAAAACGTGCCCGTGGGCGGAATGGCCGGAAACTACGGTCCCGACAGCAAGATGGACACGGCCCTTGCCGCGTTTACTCCCAACACCGCGTGGGCGGAGATCAATTGCGAATCCATCGTCGACATGGACGGAGCGGGCACCTCTTCGGCAACTCCGCAAATTGCCGCCGCCGCCGTTCTGTGGTTGCAGAAGCACAAGAGTGCGATGGCAGGCTGGTCGCCCCAGGAGAGAGTCGAGGCGACACGAAAGGCGCTGTTCGAATCGGCCGACCGGCATTCGTCCGATTCCCGTAAATACTTTGGTCGAGGCATCCTGCAAGCCTCAAATGCGCTACGGATCCTCCCGGAACGCGGCCTTGCGGCAACGCCGCCTGATTCGGCGAGCTTTCCCTTCTGGAAGGTCGTGATCGGCCAGGGCGTCGCCGCCCCTCAAATACCGGACTTTCGACAGGAGATGCTGGGGGTCGAAGTGGCGCAACTCTTCCACATCGATCCCGCCGTGGCGAAGTCCATGGATGATCCCGACGTCGCCCGGAACCCGACGCAGGCTTTTTTCGATGCGATAATCGGAAGTCCGTCGGCTTCCAGGGCATTGAAAACCGCGCTCAAAGACAATTTTGCAGCCGCCGCCGTTCCCGGAGCCGACCTTGGCAGACCGCCGAAGCCCGAGCCGCCGGAGAACCAAATTCTTCCTACCCCGAAGCCGATGTGCCGTCGCCTGCGAGCGTATGCCACCGATCCAAGCCTGTCGCTCCGGATGGCCACAGCGGACAGCAACGAAATTGCGGTTCCTGTGATGTACGAGAAGCTCAAACCCGGTCCCATCGGAGAGTATGTGGAAGTAATCGATCACGATCCGGCGACCGGATGCTTTTACGCTCCGGTTGATCTGGAAGATCCCTACATCGTAGCCAATGACGGGCTGGCCCCCAATCCCGGCGACCCGCGATTTCACCAGCAGATGGTTTATGCCGTGGTCATGCGCACTATCGAGAATTTTGAATTTGCATTGGGGCGGAAAGCATTATGGTCTCCAATGATGGATCCGCACAGCTTCGAGGATGACCATTACATTGAGCGGCTGCGGGTCTATCCGCACGCGTTCCGCGACCGGAATGCCTACTACAACCCTGTAAAAAAAGCGCTCCTGTTCGGGTATTTTCCGGTGCGGGGAGTACTGCCGGGGGAACTCTATCCCGACGGAATGGCGTTCACATGCCTTTCCCATGATATTGTGGCCCACGAGACCACCCATGCTCTGCTCGACGGAATGCACAGGAGCCTGACAGCGGAGGGCTCGGTTGATGACCTTGCCTTTCATGAGGCTTTCGCAGACATCGTCGCTTTGTTCCAACACTTCTCCCTTCCCGATGTGTTAAAGACAGAGATTGCCAAAAATCGTGGCGACCTCAAGATGGCAGACCGACTGGCCGAGATCGGGCAGGAATTCGGACTTGCCATTGGACTGCATCAGGCGCTTCGCAGCGCCATCGGCAGGGAACCGGACCCCTCTCTGATCGAGAAGACGACCGAACCGCACGATCGCGGCTCATAGCTGGTGGCGGCGGTGTTCGCATCGTTTCTTAGCATTTACGCGCGCCGTAGCGCCGACCTGTTTCGCATCGCCTCCCAAGGGACGGGAGTGTTGCGTCCCGGCGCCATTCAACCCGACCTTGTGAACCGGCTGGTCGAGGAGGCCCGTACCTCCGCCCGGCATGTACTGACCATGTGCGTTCGCGCGCTGGATTTTTGTCCCCCTGTAGACCTCAATTTCGGAGATTACCTGAGAGCGTTGATTACGGCCGATTATGAAGTCGCGCCCGGCGACGAGCTGCAATACCGGGTAGCAGTCGTCGAGTCGTTTCGCAACTGGGGGATTTATCCCGGCAACATGTTGACGCTTTCTCCTGAAACTCTTCGTTGGCAAAAACCGGGGGTTCGAGAATCTGAAGATATCTTGAGTGAAGTGCTGCAAAGCGCTCGCCGGTTTGCCGACGAATCCCGTTACCTCAAGTACAATAAATCCTTTCCGGAGGCGATGCCGTTGCGCGAACGGATGTTCCGCTTTTCACGCCAATGGCGCATCAAACTTCATGACATGCTGAAAGTGCGGATCAGATCGGCCACGCAAACGGAACGCGAGAGGCTTGGAGCAGACCTCGGGCTGGATTTTTCCACGGGTCGCGAGCCCTTTGAAATTCATTCGCTTCGTGTGACGGAGAAAATCGGCCCCGACAACGAGATGAAATGCCACTTGATTTTGGAGCTGCTTCAACACCGGAATGAAATCGCGGAAGGAAATCCGTTCCGTTTTGTCGGCGGTTGCACACTCATCGTCGATGCGAAATCCCTGGGGGTGAAGTACTCCATTCGCAAGGACATCGCAAGCAAGACCCGCCTGGCCAGGAGCAAAGCGGCCCTGGCTGCGTCTCAGGGTTTGCGGCCGGTATATTTATCCGGGACGCCGTTTGCCGGAATGGGCGAACGATTTGCCATTCTGCACAAGTGTGGGGAAAAAGACTGATATGGCTACGAAGAAGAGTGCGAAGAAAACAGTCAGGGAGAATGTGCCGGCCGCAGCTCCCGGCGCGCTTGAGAACGGTTCACAGTCCCGGGCCGCCGATCGGGAAGATTGGAAGGTCCGAATCCGCATGTATCGCAAATGGCTGGGCGATTGCTTCCTGCTCACGTTTCGCGACGGAGACCAAGCGTCCCACATTATGATCGACTGTGGCGCGTTGTCGGGAACACCGGAAGGCAAGCAAAAGATAACGGAGGCCGTCGAGGACATTTTCAGGGAAACCGGCGGCAATTTGGCGGCGCTGGTCGTCACGCACGAGCACTGGGACCACGTGTCAGGTTTTTTGGATGCCATAGACTCTTTTAAGAAATTTTCCATCGGTGAGGTCTGGGCCGCCTGGACCGAAGATCCGAATCAGCCAATCGCCAAGGAGAAAAAGAAACGCAATCAGCTCCTGTTCGACTCCGTGCAATCGGCGCTTCGCAGTTGGGGGGCGTCCGGGAGCGATGCGGACCAGGAGCGGGGTTCTGCTGTGGCAGCGATTATGCGCTTCATGCCGCCCGGAGGTCTTGCCGCCTTTTCCACAAAGTCCGATGCGGCGATGACCAATGCGCTTTCTCTTGGCAAGCAAAGGCTTCTCAGTCCCGGAGATACAGTGGAGCCAGGGGAGGTGCCGGGCCTCCGCGTGTATGTACTCGGCCCGCCCGGGGACATCGGGGAGTTGCACACCATGACGGGGGAAGTCGGCAAGGACATGTACGGCTTTGCGCTCGGCTCATCGCAGATCGCCTGCACGGAAGCCTTCTTTTCGGCTGCCGCCGGCGAGGATGGCTCCCGGGACCCGGATCGTTTTGTGCCCTTTGAACCCTACCTTCATTGGGAAGAAGCGGCGTGGCTTAAGCAGGAGAAATGGAGCGATCTGGCGAGGAGCTACAACGCCGAACCCGAGCGGAAAATCGATCGAGACTGGCTCAATACCGCCGCCGAACTCGCCTTGCAACTCGACAGCTACACCAACAACACGAGTCTGGTTCTGGCGTTCGAACTGACCGACAGCAAAGAGGTGCTCCTATTCGTCGGGGATGCGCAAGTGGGCAACTGGCGGTCCTGGGTGGGTATGAAGTTCTCCGAACCAAATGTCAGTGCCGCCGACCTGCTGTCACGCACCATATTCTACAAGGTCGGTCATCACGGGAGCCACAATGCGACGTTGGAGCAGGGAGGGCTGGAAGCGATGACATCGCCTAAGCTTGTCGCGGCGATTCCGGTCGATGAAGAATTCGCGCATCGTCCGAAAGGAGGATGCCCGAAGGGATGGGACATGCCCGCCGGTCCGCTGCTGGCTGCTTTGATGGAGAAAACGGCAGGCCGCGTGCTGCGCGGCGATTCCGATTTCCCCAAAGGGTCGGCCAACCCCGGAAAACTGTCCAATGGGGACTGGAACGAATTCAAGCAAAACACCAACGTTGAGGAACACTTCATCGAGTACTTTGTGCGGTAGCTCGAATATCGTGAGGTATGCATGTATCAGAAATACCCATTCTGATGGTGGCGCCTCTAACTTGAAGGAGGCAGGTCATGGAACTTTCCGAAGAAGGACTTCAACTGATTCTTGATTATGAGGTGGGTGGAGGCAAAACCTACTATGACAAGTTCTGCAAAAATCCAACTGTTCCCGACCCCCGGCACACCCAGAGCGGAGTAACCATTGGAATTGGGTGGGACTGCGGCCAGAATACTCCTGCCGAGCTGGAGAACGAATGGAAAGAGTACCTGGAAGAGCAGGAGATTTCCTCCTTGGGAAAAGTCTGTGGCCTCAAGGGTATGAAAGCCTATAGGGCCTTGAAGTCTCTGGGCCGGATTGAAATCGGATGGGAAGCCGCCCTCAACCAATTCCTTGCGTACACTGTTTTCCGATATTGGCGGACTACGTGTGAGGCCTTTCCCGGCGTGGAAGAGGCCCCTCAATCGGTCCGGGAGGCTTTGCTCTCACTTGTCTTCAATCGAGGCAGGGGAATGGATGGAGATAGACGGGTTGAAATGAGAGCGATAAGGGATTTGGTCGCTTCACATTCCTGGAGCGGGATACCTGCAAAAATACGGGAAATGGAGCGCCTCTGGCCGGAGACGAAAGGCCTTTTGGCTCGAAGAGAGGCGGAGGCGAAGTTCATGGAAGCCGGTCTGCGATCTGAAAAAGAGGCATTCATTGCCTGATTTCGCCACCGGCATAGAGACGCAGAGGTTAGTCAGACGACAAGGCAAAACACTAATGATGTCGGTTGCTTGATTTAGTCAGACAACAAGGTAAGACAATGCCGAATTAACAAGCCTCGTCGAGTTCCTCTTCATTTCTTTGAGTAAGGCATTCCTCAACCGGCCAGCCCAATTGTTCCCACATCGATAGCTTGTTCCAGTCCTTAACCCTACAACGACATTTATTTCTTGACCATCGCCCAAATTAGAATATTCTGTCCTCCAAGACCCCTAAATATGGAGGAGCAGACCATGTTGCCACGTTGTCGATGCCTTGATGAACCGTATCCGGTTCCGAAGTTTTCGGTCATGGCGCAAGATGTTGAGGCGTTCGGCCCCCAGCTGAGAAACTTCCTGAGTGAATTCGACGAATGCTTCTCGAGAAGCGAGCCACGCGAAAACCTCTACCGCTATCTTGTGGGACAGTTTAGTCAAGTGGAGAGAAAGTCCATCGAGCCTATCGCCCTGCAGGTCGAGGGCGGAGAGGTGCGCTCCATGCAACGATTTATAAGTGACGTAGTCTGGGACGAAGCCGGAATGATCAAGAAGTACCATGAGCTTGTCGCAAACGATATGGGCGACCGTGCCGGCGTTTTGATCTTCGACGAGTCAGGGATCGCAAAGAAGGGGGAAGACTCCGCCGGAGTTGCCAAACAATATTGCGGATCGCTGGGCAAAGTGGAAAACTGCCAGGTCGGCGTTTTCGCCGCCTACGCATCCCCCCAGGGATATGCGCTGCTCGACGCGGAACTCTATGTACCGAACAAATGGTTCGATGAGAGCTACGCAGGCAGAAGGCAAAAATGTCGGTTTCCAGAAGGATTGACCTTCAAAACGAAACCTCAGCTCGCTGTGGAAATTTTGGAAAGGGTTGAGAAGTGCGAGGCCCTGCCATTCAGCTATGTTGTCGCCGATTCCGTTTACGGGACGAATCAGGATTTTATCGGCGCGTAAGCGCTCGCTGAACCCCATCTTGTAAGTCAATCCGCAGGCTGGCATGATCTTCTGCAAAAACATAACAGGAGGTCGTGCGATGAGAGTTGATAGGGCCGAACGGCGGCGGTTTTGGGAAAACCACATCGAGAAATGGAAATCGGGCGAACTTTCGCAGGCTGAGTACTGCCGACAAAATGGCATCAACATACAGAGCTTTCACCATTGGAAAAGAAGAACAGGACACCTTTGCTGCAAGCCTGTCCTGGTCGAGTTGCCCCTTCCCGAGACTTTATCGCCGTCCTTTTCGCCCTCCTCCCGGAGTCCGCAGCTTTGCCTTGAAAGTGGTCGCTTTCGTATCGAGATCGGTCAGGGATTCGACGCAGGAGATTTTGAGCGAGTTGTGCGGATTTTGGGGTTGCTATGATAACATTGCCGGCAAACTTGCGCGTCTTTTTGGCGCCGGGAAGCACCGACATGCGCAAGGCGATCAATACCCTGTCGATTTTGGTCGAAGATACGCTGCGCATGGCTCCGCTCTTATGTGGCGAACTACGATATGTTGCATAATGAGATAATGCCTTTGGAA
>JBMFWU010000204.1:5686-8316 GCA_049964955.1 Syntrophobacteraceae bacterium | reverse complement strand
TATGAGCAAGACCGGTTTTCTGAAATACGGCGCATTTCTGTTTCTGGTGAGCTTCGCTTTCATTGCCTTTGCCTCCGTGCCTTCGCGGGCGGAAACCAAGGGAAAAATCATCATCTTCAATGCCGGCTCCCTGTCCATTCCGCTCAAAGAGATGTCGGAAGCCTTCAACAAAAAGTACCCCAATGTCGAGGTATTGCGAGAAGCGGCAGGCTCTCGCATTTGCGCAAGAAAAATCACGGACCTGAGAAAGCCTTGCGATATCATGGCTTCGGCCGACTACGCCGTTATCGACACTCTGTTGATCCCCAAGTTTGCTTCCTGGGACATTCATTTCGTAACCAATGAGATGGGCATCATGTACCGGCCGGATTCAAAATTTGCCAAGGAGATCAACAGCGGGAACTGGTACAAGATACTTCTCAAAAAAGGGGTGCAGTACGGTCACTCCGATCCCAACTCGGACCCGTGCGGCTACAGGACCATGCTCACCTGGCAGTTGGCCGAAAAATATTACAAGGCGCCGGGACTCTATAAGGAACTGATAACCAACTGCCCGGCTCAAAACATTCGTCCGAAAGAGACCGACCTGATCGGCCTTCTGGAGGCAGGACAGCTCGACTATATCTTTATTTACAAGTCCGTTTGCCTGCAGCACCACATGCCGTATGTCTCTTTACCCGATGCAATCAACCTGGGCTCTCCCGCCGAAGCGGACTTCTACAAGCAGGCTTCCCTCAAGATTTCGGGCAAGAAACCGGGCACCACTCTCGAGGTGAAGGGCGCGCCGATGGTCTACGGCCTCACGATCCCCCAAAACGCCCCGGACCGCGAATTGGCGGTCAAGTTCCTGGCCTTCATGCTGGGGCCCGAGGGGCGCGCCATCATGGAAAAAAACGGGCAGAAGACGATTTATCCAGCAATCGTTTCGGGAGACGCATCCACGTTGCCCGTTGAACTCAAACCGCTGGTAAAATGAAAAGCTTCAGGATCGTTATAGCCGCTCTGGGCGGGATTCTGATTCTGATCGTCGCAGTGCCGCTGCTGAGGGTGCTCCTGGGAACCGATCCGTCGGTCATGCGCTCGACGGTGGGCGATCCGGAGGTTTTCCGTTCGATCCTTTTGACCATGCGGGCAGCCTTGTGGGCGACCTTGAGCTGCATTTTCCTGGGAGTGCCCCTCGCCTATGCCCTTGCCCGCTGGGATTTCCCGGGCAAGTCCCTCGTCCAGGGCGTTATCGATTTGCCGGTGATGATTCCGCATACCGCAGCAGGCATTGCGCTTCTGATGGTCTATGGACGCGAGTTTTTAATCGGCAAAGCCTTTGCTCTTCTCGGAATCACCTTCACGGGCACGGTCGCGGGGATCAGTCTGGCCATGGCCTTCGTATCCCTCCCCTTCCTGGTCAATACCGCCCGGGACGGCTTTCTGGCCGTCGATCCCCGCCTGGAACGCGTGGCGAGGACCCTCGGGGCCTCCCCCTGGCAGACATTTTTCCGGGTCAGCCTGCCGCTCTCCTGGCGCTCCATCCTCTCCGGAGCCATCATGATGTGGGCCAGAGGCATCGCCGAATTCGGGGCGGTGGTAATGCTCACCTATCATCCCATGGTCGCCCCCATTTTGATCTGGGAGCGGTTCGAAAACTTCGGACTCAAGTATGCGGTCCCCGTAACTTCGATTCTGATCCTTGTCTGTTTGATTATCTTTTCTGCGCTGCGCTGGCTCGCAGCGCAGAAAGAGGATGCTTAAAAGCAAATGCTGAGACTTGAAGAGCTTTCCTTGAAACTGGGAAACTTTTCCCTCAGAGACATCGACCTGCGCGTCGAACCTGGAACATACCTGGCGCTCCTGGGTTCCACCGGTACGGGGAAAACGGTCCTTCTCGAAACGATCGCCGGCGTCCACACCCCGGATCGCGGGCGCATCTATATCAAGGGCCAAGACGCCACGAACCTCGCTCCGGAAAAGAGGCGCCTGGGCATCGTCTATCAGGATTACGCCCTGTTTCCACACCTTACGGTTTTCGACAATATCGGATTCGGACTGAGGTTGAAAGGCCGCCCGGGACGGGAAATCAAAAAGGCCGTCGAAGGGATGGCCGCGTTTCTCGAAATCGATTCGCTCCTCGAACGACGCCCCGGTCGTCTTTCCGGCGGGGAGCGCCAGCGAACGGCCTTGGCCCGGGCACTGGTGATGGAACCTTACGTGCTGCTCCTCGATGAACCGTTGAGCGCCCTCGATCGCTCCACTCGCAACCGGATTAGAAATGAGCTGAAACGGGTGCACAAGGAACTGGGAGTAACGATTATCCACATCACGCACGATGTGGCGGAAGCTTTCCTCTTATCCGACCGCCTGGCAGTGATGAAAAACGGGCGCATACTGCAGGAAGGCGCCCCCGAGGAAATGTGCAGGCGCCCCGCGAGTCGCAGCGTCGCCGAACTGACGGGCATCGAAAATCTCATTGAGGCACGAGTGGAGAACGGAAGGCTTGCCACCTCCATGGGATATGCGCAGTTGGGACAGCTTGCAGCCGGCACGAACGATCGATCCGAACGGGTCTGTCTGACTCTACCCGGCTGGAGCGTCGAACTCTTCCCCTCCCGCCCCGCCGGAGACTATATCTGGCAGGG
>JBMFWU010000204.1:0-5586 GCA_049964955.1 Syntrophobacteraceae bacterium | reverse complement strand
GTCCCCGGCTTACAGCTCCACTTGGATTTCGGACACACCAATATCGGCCGCGACGGCCACGACCTGTTCTGTCGGAAGCTCGGCGGCCTGATCCGCCACGTTCACTTCTCCGACAACCGATCGCGAGCCGACGATCACATGCCGCTCGGCGTCGGAACCGTCGACTGGAAACAGGCGGTGCAAGCCCTGAAATCCACCGGCTATGACGATACGATCACCCTGGAGATTTTTTGCAACGATCCGCTCATGCAATACGGATATCTGGAGATGAGCCGGAAAATGATTGCGGGGTTGTGGGGCAAGTGAGCCGTCTGAGATCTGCTATGACGGCTCTTCGTCAGTCTCGATCACGCACTCCGAATCGGGCAAAACGCCCTTGAAGGTGACCCGGTGCAGCGGACAGGGCCCATGTCGGCGCAGGGCTTCATAGTGGCGCGCAGTCCCGTAGCCTTTGTGGGAATCGAACCCGTACTGCGGAAATTCCTCGTGGAACCGGCACATCAACCGGTCGCGATGGACCTTGGCGATGATCGAAGCGGAAGCGATCGAAATCGATAGAAAGTCTCCGCGGGGAATTCCTTTCTGGGCAATCGGAAGGGGAAGCTTATAGGGGCCGTCGATCAGCAGGAAATCGGGGGCGACCGCAAGCTCGGCAACCGCCCGGCTCATTGCGGCAAAAGTCGCCTGCAGGATGTTTATCCGGTCTATTTCCGTATTGTCCACAACCCCGACACCGACAGCCAGGGCGCGTGCCCGGATTTTTTCGTAAAACTCTTCCCGTTGGTCGGTCGTGAGCTTTTTGGAATCGGTAACCCCCGAAAGACGCGCGCTTTTCGGCAAAATCACCGCCGCGGCAACCACCGGACCCGCAAGCGGCCCCCGCCCCGCCTCGTCTATCCCGCAAACGAGCCGAAACCCCTTCCGGCAGGCTTCCCTTTCATGCAGGCGCATATCGACGGCAAGCGTTTCGATCATTTTCCGTTGCATCACGACCCTTTAAGAAACAGACATGCAAGAACGCGGGGGAAGGCTTCCCCCGCCCCCCCCAGGTAGCGGCATGAAGCGGGGAGGCCGCAGGGGGCGAAAGTCCCCGGACTATTTTTCAGGATGGAAATATACCCGCTTTTCACGCGAATGCGCAAGATTCGAGCAGGCCGGGTAGTGTCCACATTTGATATTTTGTCCCGTCCAAATAAAGACGTTAAAGTTTTCCGAGAAGTTGTCCGAGTTTTAACATTGTGAAGCTAAACACGGGAAAATGCTTGACTTCCTCAACCAAGAGGATTATTCTAATTTGGCACTTGGCAAGCGCGTCCCACCGCAGGTTATCCATGTGCGACCAGGCAGCCTCCTTAAGGGCTGCCTTCCCCTTTTTAAGCGCCGCCAACCAGCATTCCCGCAGGTCGTGGCGTGCGGGTATGATCTACAACTCTCATGCCATACCGTGGGAAACCCCGAACTTTTCCTTGCCCTATCCAAATCATAGATTTTACAGTCGGCCAATATTGCGGCATGTGCGAATAATCAAGATATCCATTTGTTCCGGCCCGATCCCTACGGGTAAGGTAGTACTGATAGTGATTTGTGAAGCATACCGAAGCAAAAATGTCGGCAAGCTGGACGCCGGCACAGAATCTTGAATCGGCAAAAAGCGGTGCTTCCGAAATGTTGGTGCAGGTTCTCCCCGTACAATGCCCAAAAATATAGCTCATATGGGACTTTATCACCTCAAGGTTTTGTTCTCCGCTCAAACCCTTGGCTCTTGAATCACAGATCAGGATGCCATCTTGGTAAACGGGATGTTCACTTATGAAGGCGGATAAACGCTCCACGAGTATTTGGAGTGCAAGTGTATAAAGACTTGTCGGAGCCATCGGATCGGCAGAATTCTTGAGGAAAGATACCGCAAAACAGACACCGGAGTGTTTCGGAATAAAAGATAAAACACCTCTCAAAAAGGCATGTTTTCTATTGCTGGATACGCTTCGTGGCGCCGTCAATTCATTTCCCTTAATTTCCACATGCTCACCTCGCCTTCCCGGTCTGTTCATCCGGTCCGGGAAATAATAGCGCTTCATCTCCAAGAATTCCCGATCCCTAATCCTCCATTCCGATAACGGAAATCCTACTGCCGCCAAGGTGAAGAGAGGCGTTTCTCCATTTCGCATCGGGAGATGATGTTGATGGTTGCTCCCCGCCTCATCAATATAGAAAACGCATGTACTCATGCCACGCCTCGTTTGTTGGGAGGAACTCCTTCTATATTCTTACAGATGATAGTTAAGCTGCATGATTACCTGCGCCATCTCTTCACTCGTGCACCGATATCCGTGCCGGCAATTGGCCGGAAATTGCAAAAACTCCCCTTCCCCGATCGCATACTCCTTGTCCGCAACACTCACGACGAGCGATCCCCTGGTCACGAACAGGTACTCGTGCACATTGCCCTGGTGCGGCTCCCCCTCGAAACTCGTGCCGGGATCGATTTCCAGATAGTAGATTTCGAAGGACTGCTGCGGATTGAAGGAAACAAGAGGATACACGCGATAGTGCTCCCCCTGGTCGGTAATGGGGTTTTCGCCGCGAAACGATTTCACCTCCACGGCGATCACCCGCCGGCTCATGAGCGCCGTGAAGGAGACACGCAGCCCGTTGGCAATTTTCCACATCGTCGCCACCGTCGGGCTCGATTTTCCGGTCTCGATCTGGCGCAACATGCTCTTGCTCACCCCGGTCAGCTCCGCCAGCTGCTCCAGACTCAATCCCCGGCTTTCCCGTTCCGCCTTGAGATTTTCGGCGATGGCATCGATCGACTGCATCATAAGGTAAGATACTCCCGTGAAATATTCACTATAACGTTCTTATTGACAAGATATTGAACGGAAGTTAATTTAACGCTCGAAATGTTTTTATAACATACATGAACCCCGCTCAGTTTTCAAGAAGATGTCCCAGGAGGAGGAGACCGAAGCGATGCCAACCAGAAGACGAGCCTTTCTTTCCGGGGCCGGGGCCATGGTTCCGATCCTTCTGGGCGACACGCCGTTCGCCCTGCTTGCCGGCATTGCGGCGATAAAGGTGGGGTTCACCAAACTGGAAGCCCTGGCGATGTCCTACATTGTCTTTGCCGGGGCCTCCCAACTGGCTGCCATCGAACTGGTGGGCCGCCATACCTCGGCGGTTGTCGTGATCCTTACGGCGCTGCTCATAAACCTTCGATTGGGCATGTACAGCGCCTCGCTTGCGCCCCACTTCGCAGAGCTTCCTCTGGGCTGGCGCGGGATTCTGGCCTATTTTCTGACCGATGAGGGCTATGCGCTCTCCATCAGCGCCTATAATGACGGCCGGCTGCAATTCAAGCACTGGTTCTACCTCGGGGGCTCCCTCCTTTTGTGGAGCGTCTGGGTGGTCGGAACGCTTACGGGCGCCATTGTCGGGGGGCGCATTCCGCAAGGGTGGTCTCTTGAATTCGCCGTCCCGCTCACATTCCTCGCCCTGCTCTTTCCAACGATAAGCGACCGTCCGACTCTGGTCGCGGCGGCGTGTGCCGGGGCACTTGCGATAGCGGCCCACGGGTTGCCGTACAACCTGGGGCTTTTGCTGGCAACGCTCGGGGGCATCCTCGGCGGCTGCCTGACGGAAGGGAGAAGAAACGATGCGGCCTGAACCGGAAATGCTGTGGGTGATCATCCTGGGGATCGGACTCGGCTCGTTTCTCATCCGTTTTTCTTTTCTCTGGTTGTTTGGCCGGGGAAGCGTGAGTCCTCGCGTGGAGCGGGTGCTGCGATTCGTCCCCGCCTCGGCTCTTTCGGCCCTGGTGCTGCCGAGTTTTGTTTTTGGCCAACAGGCACCCTTTTCTTTCGAAAATCCCCGCCTGTGGGCCGGCGCGGTCGCGGCACTCATCGCCTGGAAATCCAGGAGCGTCCTTTTGACCATCGCGGCCGGCATGGTGTGTCTCTGGTTATTTTCATTATAGGTTACAATGGAAAAACGCCGCTTCCTAAAGACACGAATGGGGATAGACTGCATGAGCGATATTGTAGAAGCACCCAATGTGACCGTGGGGAATTCCCTCAACTCGGCAAAGACTTCCGCGGCACGCCTGATAGGCCTCGATTCGTTCCGGGGCTTCATAATGATCCTCATGGCCATCGATCACACGAGCTACTTCATCGCCAAAATCCATTCGAGGGAATTCTGGGGGACCCGGCTTCCGCACTATCCGGGTTCAGTTGCCTTTTTAACCAGGTGGGTCACGCACCTGTGCGCTCCGGGTTTTTTCTTTCTGATGGGAATCGGGGTGGTATTTTTTGCAACCTCCCGCGAGAGGGCCGGGTGGAGTCATTGGAAGATCACCCGGTTTTTGATGATCCGGGGGACCGTGCTGATATTGATTCAGTTTTTTATCGAAAACCGGGCATGGATGCTTGGCTATCTTTCTGCGCTGCCGGGAGTTGCAGTTACCAGAGGAGGGCCGGTACCGGGCGGAGGGAGCCCTGCTTCGACCTACTATGGAGTTTTATTCGCCCTGGGGGGAGCTCTTATTTTGTGTTCCCTGCTCTTCAGGCTTCGCACCATAAAGATTGCGGCTATCGGGGGGGCGGTTCTGGCGCTGACTCAGATCGCCGTACTCCTTTCGGTCCCAACCGCATACCGCTCGATAGTGACGACAATGTTTCTGATCCCCGGCCACGCCAACAGTGCGCTGGTATACTTTCCGATTTTGCCGTGGTTTGCGATCTCGTGTCTGGGGATGGCGTTCGGAAGGAATTTGCAAAGAAACGGTCGGGACGCCTACAGGCAAGCAGCCTATATGGGAGCATGCTGCCTCGTTTTCTTTGTCCTTTTCCGCCTCCTGGCAGGCTGGAGCGATTTTCATCCGGTAGGGCCCGGATGGATCGGTTTTTTGAATGTGACCAAGTACCCGCCCAGCCTGGAGTATGTGCTGGCAACCTTTGCGATCAATTTGCCGCTGCTGGCTTTTTTTGGCCTCGCGCCCGAAAATTGGAGCGTGCTGCGCCGCATACTCGTGCCATTCGGGCAGTGCGCCCTGCTTTTCTATGTGGTGCACCTCTATATTTACGGCCTTATCGGGTTTGCATTTCCTCGAGGAAGTTCAATATCCGTTATGTATTCGGTATGGCTCGCCGGGCTTTTCATTCTTTACCCGCTATGCCTGGGCTATGGTCGCTTCAAAAAAACCAGGCCGCTGGAATCAATATGGAGACTCTTCTGAATGGAAATCCGCCTGAGGAAGATCTGTTCGTGCCACCGCCAACGGGAGGCCGCGGGCCATCTCTTGCACGTTGCCCTCAACGGTCGCGTGAGGCCCGGTTGCAAAGACCTCACGATAGACACGAACGAGGTTTCGTCCCTCCTTCTTTGCCTGATACATCGCTTTATCCACTCGGATGAAGGGGTTTTCCGGTTCCGTATCCGAAGGCGTGATTTCGGTAACCCCCAGGCTGACCGTGATCGGTATTTCCTCTTCTTGAAAGAAAAAGCGCGCTTTTTGGATGCGATTCCTGATCTTTTCGGCTATATGCCGTGCGTTCTCGGCATTGCTCCCGTTAAGAATGGCTATCA